>NZ_JBTRAR010000030.1:0-80139 GCF_054611535.1 Pseudomonas sp. VEM90
GAATTGCTTGATTCGATTTGTTAAAGAGCGTTTGGTTAAGAGCTTTTCGTCTCAACCGAGGCGCGCATTCTACGCTTTCCTCAGAGCCTGTCAAGCGTTTATTTTGAAGTTTTTTGCGAGAAACTCGCTTAGCTTCAAACACTTGGCTCGCTGTGATCTCTCGTAGCGGGAGGCGAATCATACAGCACTTAGAAGTACTGTCAACCACCTTTCAACCGCTTTCGATCATTTGATCGTAGCCCTTACAGCACCTTCAGAATTGTCTAACTCATTGAATCTCAAGGAGTTTGTCGTTCCGTTGTCGCTGGAAGTGGGGCGCATTATAAGGGGATTCGAGAGGGCGTCAACCTTTAATTTCAAGAAAGTGAAATATAAGGGGAAAAGACCGTATCGGGGCTGCCAAGTGTTCGCCACAACAGTTTCTGCGCCGGTGAGATCGAGCGCCGCCCGCGCGGCGCTTCGCGGGTAAACCCGCTCCTACGTTTGTTTCGGGCCAGTCCCTCCTGTGCCGGGCGCGCGCGACCGCCTTGTTGGTACGCCGCGATATCGAGACAGGCACCAAGGCGTTCGCGCGCGAATCCCACAGGCATAATTGGCCCGAAACAAACGTAGGAGCGGGTTTACCCGCGAAGCGCCGCGCGGGCGGCGCTCGGTCTCACAGGCGATGAATGTCTCGAGCCGGACGCGGGCGGCGCTCGATCTCACAGACACCAGAGAAACAAAGGCGGGCCCCTCTACTGCCATTGCTATCTCAAGACAGGCCCTTGGCAGCCCCGCCCCACTCTCAAACCGCCCGACCCTGCTTCCTGGCAACCCTGGGAAGCACCCGCGCAACAGCAGGAATCCGCAACACCATCAACACAGCCCCAATAGACGCATAGATCGCCCACTCCCGAAGGTCCGAGCGCACGATCCACAGGAAATGCAGCAAGCCCAACCCAAGCACCGCATACACCAACCTGTGCAACTTTTTCCAACGCGCCCCAAGCCGCCGCTGGCTGTACCGGTTAGAGGTGACCGCCAGCACCAGCAGACCCAGGAACCCCAGCGCTCCCACAATAATGTATGGCCGCTTGCTCAGTTCCACCGCCAACTGCCCCCAATCCAGCCCCAGAATGAAAAACAGGTAAGCCAGGATGTGCAGCACTATATAGACGAACACCCACACCCCCAGCTGCCGGCGAACCACAATCCAGCCAGACCAGCCCGTCAGCTTCTGCAGTGGGGTCATGCTCAAGGTCACCAGCAAGAAGGTGAGCGCCCCAAGCCCAAGGCGGTCCATCATGATCTTCCCGGGATCAGGCCCCAGCAGGTTCATCGCCGCTTCATATAGCCACCACACCGGAAACAGGCAGCCCACGACAAAGATGGCCAAGCGAAACCAGGGGTAACGCATCAGTAGTTCTTCCGCAGATCGAGCCCGGTATACAGCGACGCCACTTCATCAGCGTAGCCATTGAACATCTGTGTCTCCCGCACGTTGGGGCTGAACAACCCGCTGGGCAAGCGACGTTCGCGCGCCTGACTCCAGCGCGGGTGGTCGACTGTCGGATTCACATTGGCATAGAAACCATATTCATCCGGCGCCAGCCCTTCCCAGGTAGTACCAGGCTGCTCCGCTACCAGGCTGATGCGCACAATCGACTTGATGCTCTTGAAGCCATACTTCCAAGGCACCACCAGACGCAACGGCGCGCCGTTCTGATTGGGCAGCTCCCGGCCGTACATACCCACCGCGAGAATTGCCAGCGGGTGCATCGCCTCATCCAGGCGCAACCCTTCTCTATAAGGCCAGTCGATCAAGGCAAATCCTGACCGCTGCCCGGGCATATGCTGAGGATCCTTCAGCGTTTCGAAACGCACATAACGCGCCCTCGAGGTCGGCTCGACCTGCTTGAGCACCTGAGCCAAAGGGAACCCCAGCCACGGAATGACCATCGACCACGCCTCTACGCAGCGCAGCCGATAGATCCGTTCCTCAAGCTGATAGGGTTTTACGAAGTCCTCCAGAGCATAGCGTCCGGGTTTGCCAACCTCACCGTCCACCACAATGGACCACGGTTCGGTCTTCAGGCTGTCGCCATTGGCCGCCGGATCGCCCTTGTCGGGCCCGAACTCGTAAAAGTTGTTGTAGTGAGTGGCATCCTTGAACGGCGTGATCGCCTCGTCCTTCACCGTCACCGCTTGCCAGCGCGTGGCCGCGAGCTTGTCAGTGAACCAGGCCGGCGCGGCCCCAGCCTGCACATCGGCATAACGCGACACTTGCGCCGCGCCCACCCCACCCGGTAATGCGCCTAGCGCCAAGCCAGCCAATGAGCCGCCCAGCAGGGTGCGACGGGAAAGGTAAATGCTTTCGGGGGTGATCTCCGACGCCTTGCACTCGGAAGACCTGGGAAGCTTGATAAGCATGAACGGCTCCATAGCACTGAGTAACGGATGTACCAGTAAGACTATGGAGCCGCGAGGTTATTCCAGCGTTAAGTGATTTTCACACTTTGCGACGGCGCGCCTTCAGCAGGAACTGGATCGGCCCCGATGCTGCATAGGCAAGGAAGATCAGCAGAAGGATGCGTGGTGGGTCGCTGAATACGACGGCAAACACCAGCACCACCGCCAGGATCGCCACGAACGGCACGCGTCCCTTGAGGTCCAGCTCCTTGAAGCTGTTGTACTTGATGTTGCTGACCATCAGCATGCCAGCAGCAGCCACCAGCAGCGCCACCAGGAACGACAGCTTGGAGCCCTGGATGCCATAGTCGCTGAACGCCCATACGGTGCCCGCCACCACACCTGCGGCAGCCGGGCTGGCCAGGCCGATGAAGTAGCGCTTGTCGGCGGTACCGACCTGGGTATTGAAGCGCGCCAGGCGCAACGCGGCACCGGCCACATAGATGAATGCAACCATCCAGCCGACCTTGCCCATGTCACCCAGCGCCCAGCCGAAGGCCAGCAAAGCCGGGGCCACGCCGAAGGCGACCATATCCGACAGCGAGTCATACTCGGCACCGAAGGCACTCTGGGTGTTGGTCATACGCGCAACGCGGCCGTCCAGGCCGTCGAGCACCATGGCCACGAAGATGGCGATAGCGGCAAAAGCGAAGTACTTGCTCGCCTCGCGCGGGTCGCCGGCACTCAGGGCGCTCTGTGCGCTCATCGAGCTGATGATGGAATAGAAACCGGCAAACAGGTTGGCGGTGGTAAACAGGTTGGGCAGCAGGTAGATGCCGCGGTGGCGCACCTTGCGGCCTTCGGCGTCATGCCCTTCTTCAACGTGCTCATCGACAGGTAGCAGGCTTTCGGCGTCGGAGGGCTTGTTCGGCTCTTCGGGACGTTCGCTCATGGAGGGTACCTTGCAACAGGATGGAAAATGTTCGACACGGGCCCGCGAAACAGGTTCTGACAGCGAGCCACTGGTCTGCTTTATACCAGAAGCTGGATGCCAGAACGAAAAAACGCGGCCGAAGCCGCGTTTTTCATCTTTCGATAAGACTCAGTTCTTGGTCTTGTCGACGATTTTGTTAGCCGAGATCCACGGCATCATCGAACGCAGTTGCTCGCCGATGATTTCGATGCCGTGAGCGGCGTTGTTGCGACGCTTGGCGGTCATCGATGGGTAGTTGGTAGCACCTTCGGAGATGAACATCTTCGCGTACTCGCCGTCCTGGATGCGCTTCAGAGCATTGCGCATGGCCTTGCGGGATTCTTCGTTGATGACTTCCGGACCAGTCACGTACTCACCGTATTCGGCGTTGTTGGAGATCGAGTAGTTCATGTTGGCAATGCCGCCTTCGTACATGAGGTCTACGATCAACTTCAGCTCGTGCAGGCATTCGAAGTAGGCCATTTCCGGCGCGTAGCCAGCTTCGACCAGGGTCTCGAAACCGGCTTTGACCAGCTCGACGGTACCGCCACACAGAACAGCCTGCTCACCGAACAGGTCGGTTTCGGTTTCGTCCTTGAAGGTGGTTTCGATGATACCGGTACGACCACCACCCACGCCCGAAGCGTAGGACAGTGCGACGTTCTTGGCGTTGCCGGAAGCGTCCTGGTAGATAGCGATCAGGTCAGGGATACCGCCGCCTTTGACGAACTCGGAGCGAACGGTGTGGCCCGGGGCTTTCGGCGCGATCATGATCACGTCGAGATCGGCACGCGGAACCACCTGGTTGTAGTGGATCGAGAAACCGTGAGAGAAGGCCAGGGTAGCGCCCTTCTTGATGTTCGGCTCGATTTCGTTCTTGTACAGCGTGCCCTGGAACTCGTCCGGGGTCAGGATCATGACCAGGTCAGCCGCAGCGACAGCGGTAGCAACATCAGCAACTTTCAGGCCGTGGGCTTCAGCCTTGGCAACGGTAGCCGAACCTTTACGCAGACCGACGGTAACGTCTACACCGGAGTCTTTCAGGTTGCACGCCTGAGCGTGGCCCTGGGAGCCGTAACCGATGATGGCGACTTTCTTACCCTGGATGATGGAAAGGTCGCAGTCTTTATCGTAGAAAACTTTCATGAAAATACCCCTGGTTATATCTCGGCCCCTGCGGAGCCATCGCTAATTTTTAAATTTAGATGCTGAGCACTTTGTCGCCACGGGCAATGCCGGTAACGCCGCTGCGCACGGTTTCCAGAATCGATGCAGTGCCGATCGCCTGGATGAAGCTGTCCAGTTTGTCGCTGGTACCGCTCAGCTGCACGGTGTACACGCTGGCGGTCACGTCGACGATCTGGCCACGGAAGATATCCGTGGTGCGCTTGATCTCGGCGCGCTGGGCACCGGTGGCCTTGACCTTGACCAGCATCAGTTCACGCTCGATATGAGCGCTTTCCGACAGGTCGACAAGCTTGACCACTTCGACCAGCTTGTTCAGGTTCTTGGTGATCTGTTCGATCACTTCGTCATGGCCAACGGTGGTCAGCGTCAGACGCGACAGGGTCGGGTCTTCGGTCGGCGCTACAGTCAGGCTTTCAATGTTGTAGTTGCGCTGGGAGAACAGGCCGACCACACGGGACAACGCACCGGGTTCGTTTTCCAGCAGCAGGGAAATGATGTGCCGCATATCAGGTACGCTCCGTCTTGCTCAGCCACATGTCACGCATCGAGCCATCCTTGATCTGCATCGGATAGACGTGCTCACTGCGGTCAACCGCGATGTCGATGAACACCAGACGGTCCTTCATCGCAAACGCTTCCTCCAGCTTCGGCTTGAGGTCTTTCAGGCTGGTAATGCGGATACCCACATGGCCATAGGCTTCGGCCAGCTTGATGAAGTCAGGCAGCGACTCGACGTACGAGTGCGAATGACGACCGTTGTAGGCCATGTCCTGCCATTGGCGGACCATGCCCAACACACCGTTGTTCAGGTTGACGATCTTCACCGGCAGGCCGTATTGCATGCAGGTGGACAGCTCCTGAATGTTCATCTGGATGCTGCCTTCACCGGTCACACAGGCCACGTCCTGATCCGGGAAGTTGAGCTTGATGCCCATCGCCGCCGGGAAGCCGAAGCCCATGGTGCCCAGGCCACCGGAGTTGATCCAGCGGTTTGGCTTGTTGAAGCGGTAGTACTGCGCGGCAAACATCTGGTGTTGGCCCACGTCGGAAGTGACGAAGGCATCGCCATTGGTCACTTCGCACAGTGTCTCGATGACTTTTTGCGGTTTGATGACGTTGCCATCGCCCTTGTCGTAAGGGAACAACTCGCCATTGCCACGCCATTCGTCAATCTGCTTCCACCAGGCATCCAGCGCCGCCTTGTCAGGCTGCTCGCCGATTTCCTTGAGGATGCCGAGCATTTCGCTGAGTACGCTGTCGACCGGGCCGACGATCGGCACGTCGGCCTTGATCATCTTCGAGATCGACGCCGGGTCGATGTCGATGTGGATGATCTTGGCATTCGGGCAGAACTTGGCCGGACCGTTTACAACGCGGTCGTCGAAACGCGCACCGACGGCAAAGATGACGTCGGCATTGTGCATGGCCATGTTGGCGGTGTAGCTGCCATGCATGCCAAGCATGCCGAGGAACTGGCGGTCGGTACCCGGGAAGCCACCCAGACCCATCAGGGTATTGGTAACCGGCAGGTTCAGCGACTTGGCGATTTCAGTCAGGGCTTCGGAGCCACCGCCGAGGATCACGCCGCCACCGGAGTAGACGACCGGGCGCTTGGCAGCCAGAAGCATCTCGGCAGCCTTGCGGATCTGGCCGGAGTGACCGCGGACCGCCGGGCTGTAGGAGCGCAGCTTGACCTTTTTCGGGTAGACGTATTCGAACTTTTCAGCCGGGTTGGTCATGTCTTTTGGAATGTCGACCACGACTGGACCTGGGCGACCGGATTGCGCCAGGTAAAAAGCTTTCTTCAGAATTTCAGGGATCTCGGTCGGGTTCTTGATCATGAAGCTGTGCTTCACGATCGGCCGCGAGATACCGATCATGTCGGTTTCCTGGAAGGCATCGGTGCCCACCATGGTGCTAGGCACCTGGCCGGACAGGATGACCATCGGAATCGAGTCCATGTAGGCGGTGGCAATGCCGGTAATGGCATTGGTCGCGCCAGGACCGGAGGTTACCAGCACCACACCGGCCTTGCCGGTGGCACGAGCGTAGCCGTCCGCCATATGGGTTGCCGCCTGCTCATGACGAACCAGGATGTGTTCCACTTCCGGTTCTTTGAACAGTGCGTCGTAAACATGCAGGAGAGCACCACCAGGGTACCCGTAGATGTGCTTAACGCCTTCGTCACGCAAGAAGCGGACGACCATCTCAGCGCCAGATAAAAGCTCCACGTTGTTCACCTCTAAAACGCCAGAATACCGCCCTCACTGGACGGGTCTTAATAGGTTTACTGCCAAGCAGAGCATGAGCGAACGTCAGCACTGACTGAGCAAGTATTGGGAGATCCCCAGAGTGTTGCGGGGGTTTCCCACCCAGCGCGAGGTAACGCGTTGCGGGGTGTAACAGGTCGGCGCGGGTGTGCACCTCATGATCTGCTTAGCGGGTCTGCTTCTGGCAGTCCCTCTACAGCGGAAGTTGGATTCTTGTGATTCGGCGCCAACAAGTCAAGAAAAATTATTGCCAATTTTTCCCCAAGATGAATTCCTGCCACCACTAAAAATCGCTTCAGCAGCAGAATTAAGAAGATTTCCAATAAAAAGGGCCACAATCTGCGGCCCTAGAAGGAAAAACTGAAGAAATCAGGCGGAAGGAGCGATCAATTGATCAAAAGCTGCCAACAGGCGCCGTAGCTCACGACTTTGCTCCGGCCGGTCGGTAAACACGGTTTCGGCCATGACAAGGATGCTCGATGCATTGGGCAGCGGGTGACCCAGCTCGATGATGATCTTCATGCGGGGCAGGAAGATCCATTGCAGCCATTGCTCGAAACTGAGGGTATCCACGGCGAACGGCACCGTACTGGCCAATGCCTCGTCGCTTGGCGGCTCGTCATCCCACCAGCCTTGCACCTGCAGTTCACGCTCGATCAATAGCAGGTGGTCGGCAATATCCAGAATGCGTTGCTCGATCATCACGAATTGACCCGCGCCTTTTGCCGGGCCAGCGCAGCGCCAGCGCTGTCACCCTGCTTTTCACGGGCCTGGGCGATCGTGTTCCATAGCTCAGCCTGCAGGCTTGGGCGGCCGTTGGCGTAGGTCAGGGCGCGGCGCGCCAACTGCTCTGCCTGCGCTGCATCACCTTGCGAGAGGCGCACCTGGGCCAGGCGATACAGCACCTGCGGCTCACGCGGAGCAATACGCTGGGCACGCTCAAGGCTCGAGGCGGCACCGTTGAAGTCGCCACTGCCCTGCTGCGTCTGCGCAGTGGTCAGCAATGCCAGCACCGGGCCGTCCAGTTGCTCGTCGGCCGACAGGCCACCGGCGGCAGCGCTGCGCGGAATACCGGTTGGCGCGCTGGCGCTTTGCGAAGTGCTGTTCATCGCGGCAATGTCGAAAGGCTCATCGGCAATCGGGTTGGGATTGGTGGTCATCGGTGCCGAGCTGACAGGGCCAGGAGTGATCGGCCCTGGAGTGATCGGTGCTGCGCCATTGTTCGCCGGGAACGTCTGGATGGCCGAAGCGCCTGCACCCTGCGGGATCATCACGGTGACGCCGGAGTCCTCCGGCAGCGTTTGCGCCTGGGCGGTGCCGGTGTTATAGCCACCCGCCGAGCGGTTGGCCGTCACGCGTTCGCTGTTGGACACACGGGTGCTCGAATCGACCACCGGAATATTGCCACGCGGGACGCTGGAGCACCCCTGGAGCACAGCCAACGCCGTCACGGCAGGAAACAGCCACTTGTTCACGTCACACCTCATCAATGCAGCCTGTGCTTAATTCATCCAGCCCTTGACCCAGTCCATTACCGATTCGACTGGATCCTGCTCACCGCCACAGGTTGCGCCGGCCGGCGGCTCACTCCCGCGAATATACGGCATCTGCACCGCTCCCGGACAGCTGGCATCAGACCCATGGCCAGTGTACGGGTCGATCCAGGCCTGCACCACGTTGTCCGGTTGCGGCATGTCCAGCGGCAGCGGGTCGGCCTTCTTCATGAAGCTGGTCCACACCTGCAAGGCTCCGGTGGCGCCGGTAAAGGGTGTCTTGCCGTTATCGTCACGGCCCATCCACACCACGGCCAGCAGATCCTGACTGAAGCCGGAGAACCAGCTGTCCCGCGAGTCGTTACTGGTACCGGTCTTGCCCGCCAAGGTCAGCGAGCGTGGCAAGGTGTTGTACACCGAGCGCCCTGTACCTTCGCGCATTACGCGCTGCATGGCGTTCTGTACCAGGTAAATGGCACCCGGGTCGAAGGTTTGCTGGATCTGGAACGGGTAACGCTTGAGCGGCTCGCCCTCGGCGGTGAGCACGCTGCGGATACCGCGCATCGGCGTGTTGAAGCCGCCGTTGGCGATGGTCTGATACATGGTTGCCACCTGCATTGGCGACATGCCACCAGCCCCCAGCAACATGGCCGGGAACGCTGGCCAATCGACATTCACCCCCAACCGACCAATGGTCTTGATCACGTTCGGCACACCCACTTCCAGGCCGAGCTTGGCGGTCGACAGGTTGTACGAGTTGGCCAGCCCCTGGTACAGGTAGATAGTGCCGTGCGGGCGACGGTCATAGTTTTGCGGGCGCCAGACCTGGCCGTCAGCCCCCTTGACCGAAAATGGCTCGTCCTGCATCCAACTGGTCAGGGTGTACTTGCTTGGCTGCTCCAGCGCGGTCAGGTATACCGACGGCTTGACCAGCGAGCCGATCGGCCGCACAGCATCGATGGCCCGGTTGAAGCCGGCGAAGCCTGCCTGGCGGCTACCGATCAACGCCTGTACTTCACCTGTCTCAGGGTTGGTCACGACCATTGCCGCTTCCACCTCGTCAGCCCCCTTGCGGCCCGACAGGCGCTTGAAGGTCTCTCTCATCGAGGTTTCGGCCTTCATCTGCAGGATCGGGTCGAAGCTGGTAAAGATGCGCAGGCCTTCTTCGGTCAAGTCTTCGTCGCGGTAGTCCTGACGTAGCTGTCGCTTGACCAGGTCGAGGAAGGCCGGGAACGAGCTGTCGGCCAGGCTGCCACGCTTGGTCACGCCCAGCGGCATCTTCTTCGCCGCATCGACTTCTGCCTGGCTGGCCACACCCTGCTCGGCCACCAGGTCGAGCACCAGGTTGCGGCGCGCCAAAGCGCGCTCGGGGTGACGCCGCGGGTTGTAATAGGACGGGCCTTTGACCATGCCCACCAGCAGGGCGATCTGATGCAGTTTCAGCTCAGACAACGGCTGACTGAAGAAGAACTGGCTAGCCAGGCCAAAGCCGTGCACGGCGCGTTGACCGTCCTGGCCGACGAACACCTCGTTAAGGTAGGCCTCAAGGATTTCGCGCTTGTCGTAGTGCAGTTCGAGCAGTATCGCCATCATCGCCTCGGTCAGCTTACGGCTGAGGCTGCGCTCGCTGCTGAGGTAGAAGTTTTTCACCAACTGCTGGGTCAAGGTACTGCCACCCTGGCGCATAGAGCCGGACGAAGTGTTGACCCACATGGCCCGGGCGATGGACTTGGGCGACACGCCGTGGTGGCTGTAGAAGTCGCGGTCTTCCGTGGCCACCAGGGTCTCAAGCAGATACTTGGGTACCTGATCGATCTTGATCAGGATGCGGTCTTCGAGATTTTTCGGGTAGATGCCGCCGATCATCAGCGGCTCCAGGCGCACCACGTCAAGCGACTTGCCGTTGGCACCGGAGAGGCCCGCTACGTAGTCGCCCGAGAAGCGCACGCGCACGAACTGCGCCGGTTCCATGCCCTCGTAGAACTGGAAGCCACGGGTATTGAGGTCGACGGTATTGCCGTTGACGGACGCAGCGCCCGGACCGTTGGCCGCGCTTTCGCGACGGTAGCCAAGCGCATCGAGCTCGGTGAGGAAGTCGTTCTTGCTCAACTTCTGGCCGGTGAACAGCTCCAGCGGCCGGGCATACACCTTGGCCGGGATGGTCCAGCGCTTGCCGGAGAACTTTTCCTGAACGACGGCATCGAGGTAAACCGCGAAGCCGGCGACGATCACCAGGCCTACCAGGCTGAGCTTCAAAGCCCAGCCCAGCCAGGCGCGGGAGCGGCCGGTCGGGCGTTTCTGAGGGGTGCGGGAATTTCGGGTTCGGGTCATGGCGGCGGATTATACGCACTTTATAAAGGCTGGGCAGACGGCCCAGCGGTAGGCAGGGACGGCACCATTGACCATAATGACGCATTCGAATTCCCTTGCCCCGGAAGGATTTGCCGTGAGCCAAGCTCTTATTACTGCGTTGCAGAACCCTGCCCTGTACCCTCATCCCGTGGATGGGTTTCAGCTCATCGAGACGCATATCTCCTGGGTCCTGCTCACTGGCGAGTACGCCTACAAGGTCAAAAAACCGATGAATTTCGGCTTTCTGGACTTCACCGGGCTGGACCAGCGCCAGCATTTCTGTAACGAAGAGTTGCGCCTGAACCAACGCCTGACCGAAGGCCTGTACCTGGACGTGTTGCCGATCACCGGTAGCGTCGACGCACCGCAGATCGGTGGCGAAGGCGAAGCCATCGAGTACGTGCTGAAAATGCGCCAGTTCCCCCAGGGACAGATGCTCAACACACTGCAGGCCAATGGCGAGCTGAACGCCACACACATCGACCAGATGGCCCGGCAGATTGCCGAGTTTCACCTGCAGGCCCCACGTGTGCCGATGGAGCACCCGCTGGGCACGCCAGACAGCGTGATGGCCCCGGTGGAGCAGAACTTCGAGCAAATTCGCCCATTCCTCCGCGACAAAGCCGATCTGCAGCAACTCGACGCCCTGCAGGCCTGGGCCCGCAGCAGCTTCGAGCGCCTGCACGGCCTGCTGGAAAGGCGCAAGGCCAATGGCTTCATCCGTGAGTGCCACGGTGACATCCACCTGGGCAACGCCACCTTGATCGATGGCAAGGTGGTGATCTTCGATTGCATCGAATTCAACGAGCCTTTCCGACTGACCGACGTCTACGCCGACACCGCCTTCCTGGCCATGGACCTGGAAGACCGCGGCCTGAAGTGCCTGGCCCGGCGCTTCATCAGCCAGTACCTGGAACTGACGGGGGACTACGAAGGCCTGGAACTGCTCAACTTCTACAAAGCCTACCGCGCGCTGGTGCGGGCCAAGGTCGCACTGTTCAGCATGCCGGCCGACGCTGATGGCGTGCAGCGTGCCACCACCCTGCGCACCTACCGCAACTACGCCAACCTGGCCGAAAGCTACAGTGCCATCCCGTCGCGTCTGCTGGCCATCACCCATGGCGTTTCGGCAGTGGGCAAAAGTCACGTGGCCATGCGCCTGGTCGAGGCCTTGGGTGCAGTGCGCGTGCGTTCGGACGTAGAGCGCAAGCGCCTGTTCGGCGAACAACAGCAGGCCGACGCCGGCCAGCTGAGTACGGGCATATACGACCAGGAGGCCAGCGCAGCGACCTACCAGCGCCTGCACGAGGTGGCAGCGACCGTGCTGCGCGCCGGCTTCCCGGTGGTGCTGGACGCCACCTACCTCAAGCGTGAGCAGCGCCAGGCTGCGGCAGACGTTGCCAGCCAGACCGGAGTGCCGTTCCTCATCCTCGACTGCCACGCGCCGGAGGCGGTCATCGCCAGTTGGCTGGAGCAGCGCCAGGCCGAAAACAGCGACCCCTCGGATGCCACGCTGGAGGTGATCAAGGCCCAGCAGGCCAGCCGTGAGGCGCTGGATGCGCAGGAGCTGGTGCACAGCACCCGCGTCGATACCCAGGCTGCCGGCAGCATGGATCAGGTGATCGAGCAGATTCGCCAGCGGTTGCCTGGCCTGTAAGCTCGTCATCTTCCTGTGCCTGCCCGCGAAGGGGCAGGCACAGGCCGCTCACCCTCCGATGGCAAAAAGCCGCATATTTCCCAACCCCCGCTACACTCCTCTCAGACCTGCTCGCGATTTATCCCCCATTCCCGTTCAGCCATCGCAAGGAGGCTCGATGAACGATGAATTGCAGCATCTGAAGAACCTTGGCAAGACTTCTGCGCAGTGGCTGCATGCAGCTGGCATCCACAGTGCATCGGATTTGCGCCGCCTGGGCGCGGTGGGTGCGTACCAGGCCGTGAAGACACGAGGGTTCCGTGCATCGAAGGTGCTGTTGTATGCCATTGAAGGCGCCCTGCTGGACATGCACTGGAACGATTTGCCGCTCGAACGCAAGGAAGCACTCAACCAACAATTGGACGCGAAAAACCCTACGCAAAAAAAACCAAAATAATCGGCGTAAAGGGATTGACGCCTAAATGAGAATTGTTATGATTATCACAACTGGTCGCGAGACTGGTTGGATAAGCTAAGAGCCCCTGGTTCGGACTCTCAGATTATCTCCTCATCAGGCTAATCACGGTTATTGACCCGGCAGTTTGCCGGGTCTTTTTTTGCCTGGGCTTTTTCCGGATCAACGCCGCAATTGCGCACAATAATCCTGCTCCGGCATCGCTGCCGTGTACCACACATAGTCAGCCTCGCCAGGCTCGACTCGCTCGCCCACCTCAGCCAGCAGCAATACCTTGCTCTCGTCCGACGCCCCCAGGTCAGCCAGATGCAAGGGTATGCCCAGGTCCTTGCGCACATGGTAAGCCCCGGCAAACAGCAGTGCCGGTTGCGGTGCCGCCTGCAAACGCTCGGCCATGCGCCGGTCGCGCTGCTGCTGAACGGCCAGCATCGCCGGTAACTGGCTTTCCGGCAGCATCCCGCAATGTCCGGCGCGCACCTGTTCCAGCAAGGCAGCCTTTACTGCGGGTGCATTGGACTTTTCGCCCTGCACCGGAGCCGGCTGTCGATAGGCCTGACGCATCTCGGCGGGCGAAAGGTTGGCTGCCAGCAACGACACCCGATGCTGCAGGGCTTCGGTGACAATCGGCCCGTACAACTGCCAATCCCAGCCCTCCTGCCAGGCCAGCGCCTTGGGCAAGTCTACCGGCAAAGGCTGCCCCACCAGCTTGTCCACCCGTGATTGCTGGCCGGGCTGCAGCATTTCCAGCAACAGACTGCCCTGAGAGCGCTGGCCTTGAAGAGCGCGCAGCAGCCATAGTTGCAGCGCGTGATGGTCAGGGTTGTCGTGCTTCTCGCCGACAAGCACGCGGGGTGCGACAGCCAGGCGCTGTACCAGCTGTTCAGGGCTAATGACCTGCTCATTGGACAGATCGACAATCTTCCCCAGCTCGGCGTGGGTGCGACCTTCGCTGCTCTGCCAGGCGGGCAACGGCGGCAGGCTGGCCTGACAACCGCCTATCGCCAGTACCAGGCACAGCGAGAAACCAGACAGCAGCGCGTGTCGCATCGGCAGTTACTCCATGTCATCCACAATTTGAATGGCCTGCCCCGGGGCGGACCTGTCGCGAGACAAGGCCGCTTCCACAGAGGCCGTGCACGGTTCGAGAATCAACGGGTGATGATCAGCGGATGCCCGCGCTCGGGGTGCGCCTGCACCAGTACGTCGATACCGTACACCGCCCTCAGTGCCGCTGGGGTCAGTACCGCTTCGGGCGTGGCAAACGCGTGGCAGCGCCCCTGCTCCAGCAACAGGATACGATCACAGTACCGCGCCGCCAGGTTCAGGTCATGCAGGATCACCAACACTGCAGCACCGCAGTCGGCAAAGCGGCGAACGGCTTCCAGGGTGGTGTGCTGATGTAGCGGGTCGAGCATCGAGGTCGGTTCGTCGAGCAGCAAAGTGGCACCTTCCTCGCCCGGCCATAGCTGCGCCAGCACGCGGGCCAGGTGTACCCGTTGCCGCTCGCCACCGGAAAGCGCCAGGTAACTGCGCTCTACCAGGTGCCAGGCATCTGCCGCCCGCAACGCCGCTTCGACAATTTCCGCATCGCGGCGCTGACCGGTGCCATGAGGCATGCGCCCCATGCCCACCACTTCCTCGACCCGAAACGAGAAACCCAGGCTGGACACCTGTGGCAGCACTGCCAGGCGCCTTGCCCGTTCCTGCCCGGCCCAATCGGCCAGGGGGCGGTCCTGCAGCGTCACCCGCCCGCGGTCGGGCGCCAGTTCACCGCACAGCACACTCAGCAGGCTGCTCTTGCCGGCACCGTTGGGACCAAGCACACCCACGACCTGCCCCGGAGGCAACTGCAAGTGAATGTCGTGCAGCACCTCATTGCTGCCCCTGCACAGATACAGGCCCTCTACTTGCAACATCAGCCGCGCCCTCGCATCAGCAGGAACAGGAAGAATGGCGCACCGATGAAGGCCGTGACGATACCAATCGGCAGCTCGGCAGGCGCCAGCAGCAGCCGCGCCGCCAAGTCGGCGAACAACATCAGCACACCGCCGGCCAGCAGCGAGGCTGGCAGCACCACACGGTGATCGGGCCCGGCCAGGAGGCGTACCAGGTGCGGCACTACCAGGCCGATGAAGCCGATCAACCCGGCTGCAGCCACTGCAGCCCCCACCCCCAGCGCCGTGCAGAACACCAACTCACGCTTGAGCCGCTCCACGTCAACGCCCAGGTGACGTGCCTCCGACTCCCCCAGCAACAGGGCATTCAGCGCCTTGGCCCGGCGTGGCAGCCACACCGCTACCGCTACCGCCACCAGCAACAATGGCCACAGCCGCTCATAGCTGGCGCCATTGAGGCTGCCAAGGTTCCAGAATGTCAGCGTACGCAAGGTGGCATCATCGGCCAGGTAAGAGAACAGCCCCACGGCCGCGCCACCTAGCGCGGTCATGGCCACGCCAGCCAATAGCATCGTGGCGACGTTGGTCTGGCCATCGCGGCGCCCCAGGCGGTAGACCAGCGCAGTTACCCCAAGCCCGCCGACAAAAGCGCAGAACGACAGCAGATAAGGCGCGAAAGCATCCGGCATGCCACCAAACCAAGCGCCGCCAACTATGGCAACCGCTGCCCCTACTGCGGCACCGGCGGCAACGCCTACCAGCCCGGGGTCAGCCAGCGGGTTGCGGAACAGCCCCTGCATGGCCACCCCGGACAGCGCCAGCACCGCGCCCACCGCCAACCCCAACAGGGTGCGCGGCAGGCGGATCTGGCCAAGGATCATCTCGGCCTGCTGCAGGCCATCTTCGGAAACAGGCAATCCCAAAAGACGCAGCCCAGCGCGCAGCGTATCGAGCATTGGCAGGCTGACTGGCCCCAGCGCCAGTGACAGCCAGATCGCCAACAGGCACAACAGGCTCAGGCTAATGAACAACGTACGTGACTGGACCCGTTGTTTCATTGTGCGAAGCTGGCCTGAGCAGCCGGGTAGAAGGTGGCTGCCAACGACTGCAAGGTCGCCGGTAGCCGAGGCCCGAGCCCGCCGACCAACAGCGTCGGGTCCAGTGAGACCAGGCGTTTCTCACGCACGGCCCGCGAGGCAGCCAGCGCGGGGTTTTCTTTCAACAGCGCCTGCAAGGCCTGCTCATCGGCCAGCGCCCGGTCGGAAAACACGATCACATCCGGGTCAAGCGCCGCCAAGGCTTCGTTGGAGAAGTTCTTGTAGCCCTGGTGCGCGGCCAGGTTTCGCCCACCCGCCTGGCCCAGCAGCCAGTCACCGGCAGTGCCTTGCCCGGCAATCAGCGGCTTGGCCCCGGCATGACCGACCAGCAGCAACACCCCAGGAGCCTGCTGCCCGGCCTGGGCCAGCTTGACGTTGACATGCAACGCATCGAGCCGCTGGCGGTAGTCCGCTGCAAGCGCGGACGCTTGCTGCTCTGCACCGAGCAACTGCCCCAGGTGCCTGAGGTTTTCATCTACTGCCGGCAGCTCGGCCTTGCTGGAGAACAACTCGACCCGCACGCCAGCCTTGCGGATTTGCGCCAGTACCGGTGGCGGTCCCATTTCCTCGGTGCCCACCACCACATCCGGGCGCAAGCTGAGAATGCCTTCGGCCGACAGCTGTCGTTGATAACCCACACTGGGCAACGACTTCAACGAGGCCGGGTGCTGACTGGTAGTGTCCACACCGACCAGGCGTGCTTCGCCGCCCAATGCGGTTATCCACTCGCTCAAGGCGCCACCAGCACTGACCCAGCGTTGCGGCAGTTCGGCTGCCAAGGCTTGGGTTGAGAGCACAAGGCTTGCACACAAAGCGAGAAAAGCAGCTGGACGGCGCATCATCGGGTTCCTTCTGAAGACGGGCTGCACGCCTTGTGGCGAGCAGCGGAACTGCGCACCATACACAGCCGGGCGCAGCGAATGCGGGCAATTTGATAATTATTCGCATTGGAGCGTCAAGCCATCACGTGTCTCACGAGCCATCCTTGCCATGCACTTCCTTTGTCCATCCCTCAGCCTGGCCGAGGGCCAAAGCCGCGCCTTCAGCGTAGACGGCCTCGAACTGTTCGGCGTGCGTCGCCAAGGTCAGGTGTACCTGTACCGCAACCGCTGCCCGCACCGGGACATCCCACTGAACTGGGCAGACGACGCGTTTCTGGATGACAGCGCCAGCCTCATCCACTGCGCCCATCACGGTGCGCTGTTCCTGATAGAAAGCGGCGAATGCGTGGCAGGGCCCTGCGAGGGTGAGCAACTGCAGCCCCTGGGCTGCCACGAAGACAGCCAGGGCATCTGGTTCAAGGGGTAAGCAGCACCGGCAAGCGGCGATCGATGACGATACCCTCGGCGTCCAGCCGGGTGCCATAGGCCAGCACCTCCACCCCGTCCGCTACTGCAGCGCGCAGCGCCTGGGCGTAGGCCATATCGATTTCCTCGGCCGGGCGCACAGCGTCGATACCGGTCAGGTTCACGCAATACAGCTGCACGGCCCGCACGCCCTGCCGGGCCAGCGTTGCCAGCTCGCGCAGGTGTTTCGCACCGCGCTGAGTCACCGCGTCGGGGAAGGCCGCAACAGCAGTGTCGGGGTAGCCCAGCGTCACACTTTTGACCTCGACATAGGCCGGGGCACCCTCGAACTCCAGGCGAAAGTCGATACGGCTGCCTTCCTCGCCATAGGCCACTTCGCGCCTGAGTGCAGTGAAACCGGCCAGTTCAGTGATAGTGCCGGCGCGCAGGGCCTCTTCGACCAACGCATTTGCCCGCCCGGTATTCACGCAGGCCAACCGCCCCTGGGGGGTTTCGCTGATTTCCCAGGTGCCTGGCAGCTTGCGCTTGGGGTCGTTGGAGCGGCTGAACCACACCTGCCCACCTTCACGCATGCAGTTGAGCATGGAGCCGGTATTCGGGCAGTGGATAGTCATCTGCTCGCCGCTGGCCAGTTCGATATCGGCCAGAAAGCGCTTGTAGCGACGCAGCAGGCGGCCCTGCTCGAGTGACGGAGAGAAACGCATCAGCCTTGCCAGCTCTGCAGGCCACGGGCAATACGCTGCACCGCTTCTTCCAGGCGCGGCAGGCTCTGGGTATAAGCGAAGCGCACATGGTGCCCGGCCAGGTGGCGACCAAAGTCCAGGCCCGGCGTGAACGCCACGTGCTCGGTTTCCAGGAAGTGTCGGCAGAATGCGAACGCGTCACCGCCAAAAGCGCTGATATCGGCATACAGGTAGAACGCGCCTTGCGGCTCGACGGCAATGCGGAAACCCAGTTCACGCAGGGCGGGCAGCAGGTAGTCGCGACGGCGGGCGAATTCGGCGCGGCGCTCTTCGAAAATGGCCAGCGCCTCGGGCTGGAAACAGGCCAGCGCGGCATGTTGGGCCATGCTCGGCGCGCTGATGTACAGGTTCTGCGCCAGTTTCTCCAGGTCGGCCACCGCACCGGGCGGGGCCACCAGCCAGCCAAGGCGCCAACCGGTCATGCCGAAATACTTGGAAAAACTATTCAGGACAAATGCCGAGTCGTCGACTTCCAGCACGCTTGGCGCGTCGATGCCGTAGGTGAGGCCGTGGTAGATCTCGTCCACCACCAGATGACCATGCCGCTCATGGGTGGATTTGGCCAGACGGGCCAACGCTTCGCGCCCCAGCACGGTTCCGGTCGGGTTAGCCGGCGAAGCGACCAGGGCGCCGACGGTGTCCTTGTCCCAGTAGCGCTCAACCAGGTCGGCAGTCAGTTGGTAATTCACGTCCGGGCCCACCGGTACCAATTGGGCCCCGCCCTCGACCAGGCGCAGGAAGTGGCGGTTGCACGGGTAACCCGGATCGGCCAGCAGCCAGTGCTTGCCCGGGTCCACCAGCAGGCTGCTGGCCAGCAGCAGCGCGCCGGAGCCACCCGGGGTAATAAGGATGCGCTCAGGGTCGATATTCAGGCCATAGCGCTGCCCATAAAAGCCGGCAATTGCCTCACGCAGTGCCGGCAGACCGCGTGCGGCGGTGTAGCGAGTGTGCCCGGCGGCCAGCGCGGCCTGGCCGGCAGCGACGATGGGGGCAGCCGTGGTGAAGTCCGGCTCGCCGATTTCCAGGTGAATCACATCGTGCCCGGCCGCCTGCAGCTCGTTGGCACGGGCCAGCAGCGCCATGACGTGGAAAGGTTCGATGGCGCGGCTGCGCGCACTGTAGGGTTGGGCCATGACCTTCTCTCAATTGGGTCTAAACTGGAGATTCTACCTCTGCACACCACCGAACGTACCGCTCAGGCCAGTGTCAATTAGCAGGATCGGGCGGGGTAGCGCACCCCCGATCTATCTGGTAAGTTCGGCGGCTCGCAGTCGCAGGGCCGGCGGTCGCCGGAGATGGAGCATCCTGCGCATTGGATCAGATGAGTGAGAGGCGGTCTATTCATGTCCACCCTAGAAAAGCAAAAAGCCAACCAGAATCTTTATGGGGTTGCACCCTATCAGGAGACCAAGGGTGAGGAGTACATGGGTGAGCCCATGCGCAAGCACTTCACCAAGATCCTCACTGGCTGGAAGCAAGAGCTGATGGTCGGCGTCGACAAGACCGTTGACCATATGAAAGAAGAGGCAGCCAACTTCGCAGATCCCGCAGACCGCGCATCCCAGGAAGAGGAGTTCGCCCTCGAACTGCGCAACCGCGACCGCGAGCGCAAGCTGATCAAGAAGATCGATAAAACCCTGCAGAAGATTCAGGACGAGGAGTACGGCTGGTGCGAGTCGTGCGGCATCGAGATCGGCTTGCGCCGCCTGGAAGCCCGCCCGACCGCCGACCTGTGCTTCGACTGCAAGGAAATTGCCGAGAAAAAGGAAAAAACGGTCGGCAAAGGCTGATCTTTCTTCCACCTGAACGGGGCGCATCATGCGCCCCGTTTCATTTATATACCCAGCCTGACCATGACCGACTCCAGCTACATCGGGCGCTTCGCCCCCACCCCCAGCGGCTTCCTGCACTTCGGCTCGCTGGTCGCCGCCCTCGCCTCCTGGCTCGATGCCCGCGCCGTCAACGGCCGCTGGCTGCTGCGCATGGAAGACACCGACCCGCCCCGGGAAATGCCCGGCGCGCGCGATGCCATCCTCCAGACGCTGGAACGTTACGGCCTGCAATGGGATGGCGAGGTGGTATTCCAGAGCCAGCGCCACGATGCCTATGCCGCCGTGGTAGACCGCCTGTTCAACATGGGCCTGGCGTACGCATGCACCTGCTCGCGCAAGCAGCTGGAAAGCTACAACGGCATCTACCCAGGCTTTTGCCGCGACGCCGGGCATGCCCGTGAAGGGGCGGCCATCCGCTTGCGGGTGCCGGAGCTGATCTACCGCTTTACCGACCGAGTGCAGGGTGAGTACCAGCAACACCTGGGGCGTGAGGTGGGCGATTTCGTCATCCAGCGTCGTGACGGGTTATACGCCTACCAGCTGGCCGTGGTGCTGGACGATGCCTGGCAGGGTGTTACCGACATCGTGCGTGGCGCCGACCTGCTCGACAATACCCCGCGCCAGCTGTACCTGCAGGAACTGTTGGGCTTCTCACAGCCGCGTTACCTGCATATTCCGCTGATCGTGCAGCCAGATGGGCACAAGCTGGGCAAGTCGTACCGTTCCCCGCCACTGCAGGCGGAGCATGCTACCCCCCTGCTGTTGCGGGCATTGCGGGCGCTGGGGCAGGAGACGGACCCGGAACTGCTGTTGGCTACGCCGGCAGAGGTGCTGGCAGTCGCGCGCACGCAGTGGCGGCCAGAAGCGATCGCGCAGCGGACCACCGTGCCGGAGGCTGATTTGCGCTGAACCTTTACCGGCCTCTTCGCGGGTGCGCCCGCTCCCACAGGGTCCTCAATAAACCTAGAGGCAACGCTTTACCTGTAGGAGCGGGTTCACCCGCGAAGAGGCCGGCACATTCATTCCTCCTCTCAAAAACAAAAGCCCAGTAAATTCAAACCCTTGGCTAACGCTGTGGATTCCCGCTAGCATCCCCCCTGCCATTTGCGCCAATAATAAGTTCAAGCCCGCAGCGCCCAACCATCGAGGCCAGCATGTACATCTATCGTTTGGTCCTGCTTCTGGTCGTGGGGATCTACCTGTTCTCCCCGGCCATCATGGACTGGTGGATCGAACCGACCGGAGCCTGGTACCGCCCCTACCTGCTCTGGCTGATCCTGATCGTCGTCACCTTCATCCTGCAGAGCCAACGAGATGCCGATGAGCTTTAGCCTGACCCAGATGATCCTGATCAGCGCCGGGTACCTCATGGTGCTGTTCGGCGTGGCCTGGATCAGCGAGCGCGGGCTGATCCCGCGTTCGATCATTCGCCACCCACTTACCTACACCCTGTCGCTGGGCGTTTACGCCAGTGCCTGGGCCTTCTATGGCTCGGTTGGCCTGGCCTACCAGTACGGCTACGGCTTCCTTGCCTGTTACCTGGGGGTGTCTGGCGCATTCCTGCTGGCGCCGGTGCTGCTCTACCCGATCCTCAAGATCACCCGCACCTACCAGCTGTCATCGCTGGCCGACCTGCTGGCCTTCCGCTTCCGCAGTACCTGGGCCGGAGCCTTGACCACCATCATCATGCTGATTGGCGTGCTGCCGTTGCTGGCCCTGCAGATCCAGGCGGTGGCCGACTCGATCAGCATCCTTACCGGTGAACCGGTCAAGGCCCGGGTGGCCTTTGCCTTTTGCACGCTGATCATTCTGTTCACCATCTTCTTCGGCTCGCGGCACATCGCCACGCGCGAAAAACATGAGGGGTTGGTATTCGCCATCGCCTTCGAGTCGGTGATCAAACTGCTGGCCCTGGGCGGTATCGGCCTGTATGCCTTGTATGGCGTATTCGGCGGCCCGCACGAGCTGGAAGTCTGGCTGTTGCAGAACCAGACCGCCCTTGCCGCCCTGCACACACCCCTGCAGGAAGGCCCATGGCGTACCCTGCTGCTGGTGTTCTTCGCCTCGGCCATCGTCATGCCGCACATGTACCACATGGCCTTTACCGAAAACCTCAACCCGCGCTCGCTGGTCAGCGCCAGTTGGGGCCTGCCGCTGTTCCTGCTGCTGATGAGTCTTGCCGTGCCGCTGGTGCTGTGGGCCGGCCTGCGTCTGGGCGCCAGCACCAACCCCGAGTACTTCACCCTGGGCCTGGGCATCGCCGCCAACAACCAGGCATTGGCACTGCTGGCCTACATTGGCGGCCTGTCGGCAGCCAGCGGCCTGATCATCGTCACCACCCTGGCGCTGTCGGGCATGGCCCTTAACCATCTGGTGCTGCCGCTTTACCAGCCCCCGGCCGAGGGCAACATCTACCGTTGGCTGAAGTGGACCCGCCGTGCACTGATCGTCGCCATCATCACCGCCGGCTTCATGTTCTACCTGAGCCAGAACTACCACCAGAGCCTGGCCAACCTGGGCATCGTCGCTTTCGTCGCCACCTTGCAGTTCCTGCCTGGGGTGCTGTCGGTGCTCTACTGGCCAACCGCCAACCGCCGCGGTTTCATCGCCGGGCTGCTGGCCGGCACCCTGGTGTGGATGGTGACCATGCTGCTGCCGCTTCTCGGCAACTTGCAGGGCTTCTACATCCCGCTGCTGGACATGATCTATGTGCTGGACGATACCAGCTGGCACATGGCAGCCATCGCGTCGCTGGCGGCCAACGTGCTGCTGTTCACCCTGATCTCGCTGTTCACCAACGCCAGCAACGAAGAGGTCAGCGCGGCCGAAGCCTGTGCCGTGGATAACGTGCGCCGCCCGCAACGCCGCGAACTGCATGCCGCTTCGCCGCAGGAGTTCGCCACCCAGCTGGCCAAGCCGCTGGGCGCCAAGGCCGCGCAAAAGGAAGTGGAGCAAGCGCTACGCGATCTCTACCTGCCGTTCGACGAACGCCGCCCCTATGCCCTGCGCCGCCTGCGCGACCGCATCGAGGCCAACCTGTCCGGCCTGATGGGGCCGAGCGTGGCCCAGGACATGGTCGAGACTTTCCTGCCGTACAAGTCCGGTAACGAAAACTACGTGACCGAAGACATCCACTTCATCGAAAGCCGCCTGGAGGATTACCACTCGCGCCTGACCGGGCTGGCCGCCGAACTCGATGCCCTGCGCCGCTACCATCGCCAGACCCTGCAGGAGTTGCCCATGGGCGTCTGCTCGCTGGCCAAGGACCAGGAAATCCTGATGTGGAACAAGGCCATGGAAGAGCTCACCGGCATCGCCGCCAAGCATGTGGTCGGCTCGCGTCTGGTCACCATCGACGAGCCTTGGCGCGGCCTGCTGCAAGGCTTCATCAACGTGCCCGACGAGCACCTGCACAAGCAGCGCCTGGCGCTGGACGGCCAGCCGCGCTGGCTGAACCTGCACAAGGCAGCCATCGACGAGCCACTGGCCCCCGGTAACAGCGGGTTGGTACTGCTGGTGGAAGACCTTACCGAAACCCAGGCACTGGAAGACAAGCTGGTGCACTCCGAGCGCCTGGCCAGCATCGGCCGCCTGGCCGCCGGCGTGGCCCACGAAATCGGCAACCCGATCACCGGTATCGCCTGCCTGGCGCAAAACCTGCGCGAGGAACGCGAAGACGATGGCGAAATCATCGAGTTGTCCAGCCAGATCCTTGACCAGACCAAGCGCGTATCGCGCATCGTCCAGTCGCTGATGAGCTTCGCCCATGCCGGCGGCAGCCACCAGAACAGCGAGGAGCCTGTGTGCCTGGCCGAAGTGGCACAAGATGCCATCGGTCTGCTGGCGTTGAACCGGCGCAATTTCGAAGTACAGTTCTTCAACCTTTGCGACCCGGACCACTGGGCCGAAGGTGACCCGCAACGCCTGGCCCAGGTACTGATCAACCTGCTCTCCAACGCCCGCGATGCCTCGCCGCCCGGCAGCGCCGTGCGCGTGCGCAGCGAGGTTAACGAGCACACCGTCGACCTGATCGTCGAAGATGAAGGCAGCGGGATTCCGAAGACCATCATGGACCGCCTGTTCGAACCCTTCTTCACCACCAAGGACCCGGGCGAAGGAACCGGACTGGGGCTCGCTCTGGTCTATTCCATCGTGGAAGAGCATTATGGGCAAATCACCATCGACAGCCCGGCCGATATCGAACGGCAACGTGGCACCCGGATCCGCGTGACCCTGCCCCGGCATGTCGTAGCGACGTCCCCTGAAATTCGAGACCGTCGAGAGAATTGAATCAATGCCGCACATTCTGATCGTCGAAGACGAAACCATCATCCGCTCGGCCTTGCGTCGTCTGCTTGAGCGGAACCAGTACCAGGTCAGCGAGGCCGGCTCGGTGCAGGAAGCCCAGGAACGCTTCAGCATTGCCACTTTCGACCTCATCGTCAGCGACCTGCGCCTGCCAGGCGCGCCCGGCACCGAGCTGATCAAGCTCGGCCAAGGCACCCCGGTGCTGATCATGACCAGTTACGCCAGCCTGCGCTCAGCGGTGGACTCGATGAAAATGGGCGCGGTGGACTACATCGCCAAGCCCTTCGACCATGACGAGATGCTACAGGCAGTGGCGCGTATTCTGCGCGACCGGCAAAACGCCCCGGCTGCGGCACCACCTGCCGAGCCACGCGCCAGCAATGGCAAGGTTGCAGCGCCCGACAAAGGCAGCGCGGCAACGGCCAATGGCGAAATCGGCATCATCGGCTCGTGCCAGCCCATGCAGGACATGTACAGCAAGATCCGCAAAGTCGCGCCTACCGACTCCAATGTGCTGATCCAGGGCGAGTCGGGCACCGGTAAAGAGCTGGTGGCCCGCGCCCTGCACAACCTGTCTCGCCGGGCCAAGGCACCGATGATCTCGGTGAACTGCGCAGCCATCCCCGAAACGCTGATCGAATCCGAACTGTTCGGCCACGAAAAAGGCGCGTTCACTGGCGCCAGCGCCGGGCGCGCCGGCTTGGTGGAGGCCGCCGATGGCGGCACGTTGTTCCTCGATGAGATTGGCGAACTGCCGCTGGAAGCCCAGGCTCGCCTGCTACGTGTGCTGCAGGAAGGCGAGATACGCCGGGTAGGTTCGGTGCAGTCGCAAAAGGTCGATGTGCGCCTGATCGCCGCGACCCACCGCGACCTGAAAAACCTGGCCAAGGCCGGCCAGTTCCGTGAAGACTTGTATTACCGCCTGCACGTCATTGCCCTGAAGCTGCCGGCCCTGCGCGAGCGTGGCAGCGACGTCAACGAGATCGCCAGCGTCTTCCTCGCCCGCCAGAGCGCTCGCATCGGCCGCGACGACCTGCACTTCTCGGCCGAGGCCGAGCAAGCCATTCGTCACTACAGCTGGCCCGGTAACGTGCGTGAACTGGAGAACGCCGTGGAGCGCGCGGTGATCCTCAGCGAGAGCGCAGAAATTTCCGCCGAGCTGCTTGGCATCGACATCGAGCTGAGCGACCTGGAAGAGGACGACATCCTCGACAATGCCCTGGTGGTGTCCAGCGCGACCAATGCGAGCCACGAGCCGACCGAAGACCTGTCGCTGGAAGACTACTTCCAGCACTTCGTGCTTGAACACCAGGACCACATGACCGAGACCGAACTGGCACGCAAGCTCGGCGTCAGCCGCAAGTGCCTGTGGGAACGCCGCCAACGCCTGGGCATCCCACGGCGCAAGAGCAACGCTACCAGCGAATAACCCACCTGCGCACCGCACGCCGTGGCCTTCGCGGCGTCGGTGAGATCGAGCGCCGCCCGCGCGGCGCTCGGTCTCACAGGCGCAGAACGTGTCACGGCGCCCCGCAGGTAACACATCACCTCCCGTAAAAATCTGTTACCCCAGCTTTCCGCCGTAACAGTCCCCGAGGCGTACGGTAACGAAATCCCGACCTTTTCGACCTGCCAAGAATTGCAAAACCCGCTCAAACCCCTGATTTTGCTGGGTTTTCAAAAGTTGGCACGGCACCTGCTATATCTTTGGTACAAGAACAATAACAAGCACTGCAACTCATAATAAGAACAAGACGAAACGGCTCACGCACAATAAAAACAAGATGGCGGAGGCGCAGCTAACTGATTCTTTTGGAGAGGATGCGTGTTTGGGGCTTGCCCCACAACCAGGCAGAGAACAACAAAAACTGCACTAAAAAGCAGCGCCTGAACTGGTTGGATCGACAGATCAACGTGTCATCAGCGGCCAAAGCAATCCGTTTGCTCTTTACCCCCGGTTTGGGGGTCGTCCACAAGTTTCGAGATTTGTGGACAGGGCGCTCAACAAAAACAAGAAGCCCAGCAAAAAAACAATAAGAGCACGCAATGACTTCTTGGGGAGCTTAGGCTCCCCTTGTCATTTCTACCCTTCTGGCAGGCATCCTGCTACCCGCCTACACCATTCCCCGAGTAAATGCTAGAATCCCCGCCCATCATGCGGCCATTCTCCTATTCTTGGCCGAACATTCCTTCACACAGTGCATCCCATGCTGAAGAAGCTGTTCCAGTCTTTCCGCCCGCCCGTACCGGGCCCGCACCACAGGCGCACCACGCCCGAGGTGATCAACAAGAGCCAGCACTCGCTGCAGCGCCACCAGTTCAGCCGTCATGCGGTTAACATCGTGGAGCGCCTGCAAAGCGCCGGCTACCAGGCTTACCTGGTCGGTGGCTGTGTCCGCGACCTGATGCTGGGCATCACGCCGAAGGACTTCGACGTGGCCACCAGTGCCACCCCCGAACAGGTCCGTGCCGAGTTCCGCAACGCCCGCATCATTGGTCGCCGCTTCAAATTGGTCCACGTGCATTTCGGCCGTGAGATCATTGAAGTCGCCACCTTCCGCGCCCACCACTCCGAGGACGACCAGGGCGATGCCCACCGTTCGTCGCATAACGCCAGTGGTCGCATTCTGCGAGACAACGTGTACGGCACCCTGGAAGAGGACGCGCAGCGCCGCGATTTCACCATCAACGCCCTGTACTACGATCCGGTCAGCGAACGCATTCTCGATTACGCCAACGGTGTGCACGACGTGCGCAATCGCCTGCTGCGGCTGATCGGGGACCCGACCCACCGCTACCAGGAAGACCCGGTGCGCATGCTGCGCGCGGTGCGCTTTGCCGCCAAGCTCGACTTTGGCATCGAAAAGCACACCTTCCTGCCGATCCGCGGTCTGGCCCCGATGCTGCGCGAGATTCCACCCGCACGCCTGTTCGAGGAATGCCTCAAGCTGTTCCTCAGCGGCCAAGGTGCCATGGCCTTCGAAATGCTGGTCGATCTGGAGTTGTTCGAACCGCTGTTCCCGGCCAGTGCCCAAGCGCTGGACGAGCGGCCGACCTACACCCACACGCTGATCAGCCAGGCGCTGAACAACACCGACCTGCGCGTGAAACAGGGCAAGCCGGTGACACCAGCCTTCCTGTTCGCTGCTCTGCTCTGGCCAGCTTTGCCGGCCCGTGTGCTGCACCTGCAGAACCAAGGCGTGCCGCCGATCCCGGCCATGAACGGTGCGGCCCACGACCTGATCGCCGAGCAGTGCGCGCGCATTGCCATCCCCAAGCGTTTCACTCTGCCGATCCGCGAGATCTGGGACATGCAGGAGCGCCTGCCGCGCCGCAGCGGCAAGCGCGCCGACATGCTGCTGGACAACCCGCGTTTCCGCGCCGGTTACGACTTCCTGCTGCTGCGTGAAAGCGCCGGGGAAGAGACCGACGACCTGGGCCAGTGGTGGACCGATTACCAGGACGCAAACGACAGCGAGCGCCGCGAGATGATCCGCGAGCTTGGCAGCCGTGACGAAAGCGCCGGCCCGCGCAAACGCAAGCGCAGCGGCAGCAAACGCAAGCGCAGTGGTGACGAGGCGTTCGAGTGACCATTCGTGCCTACGTAGGCCTGGGCAGCAACCTGGACGCCCCTGCCGAACAGTTGCGTAGCGCCTTGCAGGCGCTCGACCAGGTCGAAGCCACGCGCCTGGTAGCTGCCTCGGCCCTGTACACCAGCGATTCGCTGCTGCCCGGCCAACCGCGCTACACCAATGCCGTCGCCGCCCTGGACACCGCCCTGGCACCACTGGCATTGCTCGATGCGCTGCAGGCCATCGAAAACGACCAGGGCCGCGTGCGCAAAGAGCGCTGGGGCCCCCGCACGCTGGATTTGGACATCCTGCTGTTCGGTGACCAGGTGCTCGACCAGCCACGCCTGAAAGTGCCGCATTACCACATGCATGCCCGCCCCTTCGTGCTGTATCCGTTGGCCGAACTGGTACCGGGCGATTTCCGCCTGGCCGATGGCCGCGCCCTCGCGCAACTGCTTGACGACTGCCCGTTCGTCGGCCTGGAACGCTTGTAAACCGGGCGTTCCAGCCTGCATTGCCACCTCGGTAACGCCAGTAACACCCTGATCGTAACAATGCGGTAACAGGGTGATTGACTTCCCACACCTCGCTCACGACTATAGGCGTCCCGTGTGGCACCAAAGTGCCGCATACCCGTATTTAGGCCCGGACGGACCTGTGCCCGAACATCACGCGCGATGATGTGCCGCTCCGGAAGATGACTACACGCGTTGAATGCAGTCGTTTTTTACAGCGCCTGAACGAGGAATTTCCTACATGCCTGAAGTAACCCTTACCACCCTTAACGGCCTCAAGGCCAAGGGTGAAAAAATCACCATGCTGACCTGCTACGACGCGACCTTCGCCAAGGCCGCCAGCCAGGCCGGCGTTGAAGTGTTGCTGGTGGGCGACTCGCTGGGGATGGTCCTGCAGGGCCACGACAGCACCTTGCCAGTAACCACGGCGGACATGGCCTACCACACCGCCAGCGTCAAACGCGGCAACGACGGCGCGCTGATCCTCACCGACCTGCCGTTCATGGCCCATGCCACTACGGAGCAAGCCTTTGCCAACAGCGCCACACTGATGCAGGCCGGCGCCCACATGGTCAAGATCGAAGGCGCAGCCTGGCTGGCCGAAACCATCCGCTTGCTGGCCGAACGTGGTGTGCCAGTCTGCGCGCACATGGGCCTGACCCCGCAAACCGTCAACGTGCTGGGCGGCTACAAAGTGCAGGGCCGCCAGGAAGCCCAGGCCCGGCAGATGCGCGCCGACGCCATTGCCCTGGAGCAGGCCGGTGCGGCCATGCTGCTGCTCGAATGCGTACCCAGCGAACTGGCGGCGGAAATCACCAACGCCGTAGGCATCCCGGTAATCGGCATTGGCGCCGGCAGCGCCACCGATGGCCAGGTACTGGTACTGCACGACATGCTCGGCCTGTCGCTGAGCGGCCGGGTACCGAAGTTCGTGAAGAACTTCATGCAGGGCCAACCGGATATCCACAGCGCCCTCGTCGCTTACGTCGAGGCAGTCAAGCAAGTCAGTTTCCCAGGCAGCGAACACGGGTTCAGTGCATGAATACAGTCAAGACCGTCCGCGAACTGCGCGCGGCAGTGGCCCGCGCTCGCGGTGAAGGCAAACGCATCGGTTTTGTGCCGACCATGGGCAACCTGCACAGCGGCCATGCAGCCTTGGTGTCCAAGGCTGCGCAGCGCGCCGATTTCGTGGTCGCCAGCATCTTCGTCAACCCGCTGCAATTTGGTGCCAACGAAGACCTCGACAAATACCCACGCACCCTGGCAGCCGACCAGGAGCGCCTGGTGCAGGCCGGCTGCAACCTGCTCTTCGCGCCCACCGTGGAAGAGATGTACCCCGACGGCATGAGCGTGCAAACCCGCGTCAGCGTGCCCCAGCTTTCCGAAGGCCTGTGCGGCGCCAGCCGACCTGGGCATTTCGAAGGCGTGGCCACCGTAGTGAACAAGCTGTTCAACATGGTCCAGCCAGACCTTGCCGTGTTCGGCGAGAAGGACTATCAGCAGCTGGCGGTGATCCGCGCCATGGTGCGCGACCTGAACATGCCGATCCAGATCATCGGCGAACCCACCGTGCGTGCCGAGGATGGCTTGGCGCTGTCATCGCGCAATGGTTACCTCACGCCAGAGCAGCGTACTGCTGCGCCAGCGCTGTACCGCACACTGCAGCACATTGCAGCGGGCATCGGCCGTGGCCAGCGGGATTTTGCCGCGCTGGTCGCTGAAGGCCAGGCACAACTGAGCGCAGCGGGTTTCCGTCCGGATTACCTGGAAGTACGCCATGCCGTAAGCCTGCGCCCGGCAGTGATCGATGATCGAGACCTGGTGGTGATTGCGGCGGCTTACCTGGGTAACACGCGGTTGATCGACAACCTCTACCTGCATATGGAAGAGAAGACCGCATAATGGTCTTGGGCTGCCTTGCAGTCCATTCGCAGACAAGCCCGCCCCTACACGTTCAGCTGTAGGGGCGGACTTGCTTGTAAAGCCCCCCAAAATCCCCCTTCCTTACCCATTCCCAGCGCGTGGCCTTTGCCTATAATGATGCCAGCCTGAACCCGGCAATGGCTGCCGTGTCCAAGCCCTCACCACGCACCAAGGGAACCCCGCGCAATGGCGTATTACCGTACACCCCACGATGTGACGGCCCTGCCCGCCTGGCAGGCGCTTCAGAAACACCGCGACGCCATGCAAAGCTTCAGCATGCGCGAAGCCTTCGCCGCCGATGCCAAGCGCTTCGACCAGTTTTCCCTTAGCGCTTGCGGCCTGTTCCTCGACTACTCGAAAAACCTGATCACCGAGCAAAGCCGCGATCTGCTGGTCAACCTGGCCAATGAAGTGGGCCTGCAGGACGCCATCAAGTCGATGTTCGGTGGTGAGATCATCAACGCCTCCGAAGGCCGCCCGGTGCTGCACACCGCCTTGCGTCGGCCCGTAGGCGACAAACTCAATGTAAACGGCGTGAACGTCATGCCGGAAGTGCACAAGGTGCTCAACCAGATCACCGAACTGGTCGGCCGCATTCACGATGGCCTGTGGCGCGGCTACAGCGAAAAGCCGATCACCGACGTGGTCAACATTGGTATTGGCGGTTCGTTCCTCGGCCCCGAGCTGGTGTCCGAAGCGCTGCTACCCTACGCCCAGCGCGGCGTACGCTGCCACTACCTGGCCAACATCGACGGCAGTGAGTTCCACGAGCTGTCGGCCAACCTGCGCGCCGAAACCACCTTGTTCATCGTCTCGTCGAAGTCGTTCAACACCCTCGAGACGCTGAAAAACGCCATGGCCGCGCGGACCTGGTACCTGGCCCAGGGCGGCTCGGAAGCCGAGCTGTACCGCCACTTCATTGCAGTGTCCAGCAACAAGGCCGCTGCTGTAGCGTTCGGTATCCGCGAAGAAAACATCTTCCCGATGTGGGATTGGGTGGGCGGGCGCTACTCACTGTGGTCGGCCATCGGCCTGCCGATCGCCCTGGCCATCGGCACTGCCAACTTCAAGGAACTGCTGTCCGGTGCCTACACCATGGACCAGCACTTCCAGACCGCACCGTTCGACAAGAACATGCCGGTGCTACTGGCCCTGTTGGGCGTGTGGTATGGCAACTTCTGGGACGCGAACAGCCACGCGATCCTGCCGTACGACCACTACCTGCGCAACATCACCAAGCACCTGCAGCAGTTGGACATGGAATCCAACGGCAAGAGCGTGCTGCAAGACGGTACCCCGGTGAAGACCGACACCGGGCCGGTGATCTGGGGCGGCGTGGGTTGCAACGGCCAGCACGCCTACCACCAGTTGCTGCACCAGGGCACCCAGCTGATTCCGGCCGACTTCATCGTGCCGGTGGTAAGCTTCAACCCGGTGGCCGACCACCACCAATGGCTGTACGCCAACTGCCTGTCGCAGAGCCAGGCGCTGATGCTGGGCAAGACCCGCGAGGAAGCCGAAGCCGAATTGCGCGGCAAAGGCCTCAACGAAACGGACATCGAAAAGCTGGCCCCGCACAAGGTGATCCCGGGTAACCGCCCGAGCAACACGTTGGTGGTCGAGCGCATCAGCCCGCGCCGCCTGGGTGCGCTGGTGGCCATGTACGAGCACAAGGTGTTCGTCCAGAGCGTTATATGGGGTATCAACGCGTTCGACCAGTGGGGCGTTGAGCTGGGCAAGGAACTGGGCAAGGGCGTTTACCAGCGCCTGGTCGGCAGCCTGGAAGACAGCGCCGAAGACGGTTCCACCCAGGGCCTGATCAACTACTTCCGCGGCCGTCACCGCGGTTGATCCGAAGCTTGTGCCGGCCTCTTCACGGGTAAACCCGCTCCTACGAGACTATGCATTACCTCGTAGGAGCGGGTTTACCCGCGAAGAGGCCGGCCCAGGTTGAACACCTCTCCCAGCTACACTGTCTTATCGAATAGCCGTTGCAGTCCATCGCCCCTTAAAAGAGCAGGACCACCCGCCATGTTCGATATCCGCAATTACCCGCAGGCCCTGGCCGTCAGCCAGTCTGCCACCCTCAGCACCGACGACTACCACCGCCTCTACCGCCAGTCGGTCGACGCCCCTGACACGTTCTGGGCAGAACAAGCCAAACGCCTGGACTGGATCAAGCCCTGGTCAAGCGTACAGCAATGCGACCTCAAGACCGGCAAGGCCCGCTGGTTCGACGGTGCGCAGCTCAACGTCAGCTACAACTGCATCGACCGCCATCTGGCCCAGCGCGGCGAGCAAACGGCCTTGCTGTGGGAGGGCGGCGACCCTCAGGACGCCAAGGCCATCACCTACCGCGAACTGCACCGTCAGGTCTGCCGCCTGGCCAATGCAATGAAAGCGCGCGGTGTGAAGAAAGGCGACCGGGTGTGCATCTACATGCCAATGATCCCCGAGGCCGCCTTCGCCATGCTCGCCTGTACCCGCATCGGCGCCATCCACTCGGTGGTGTTCGGCGGTTTTTCCCCCGATGCCCTGCGTGACCGTATTCTCGATGCCGACTGTCGCACCGTGATCACCGCCGATGAAGGCGTGCGTGGCGGTAAACGCATCCCGCTGAAACAGAACGTCGACAAGGCCCTGGCCAACTGCCCAGCGGTCAGTAGCGTATTGGTGGTGCGGCGCACTGGCGGCGATGTAGCCTGGGCCGAGGGCCGCGACCTCTGGTACCACGAAGCGACGAAGGCCGCCGGCGACGACTGCCCTCCTGAGCCGATGGAGGCCGAAGACCCGCTGTTCATTCTCTACACCTCCGGCAGCACCGGCAAACCCAAAGGGGTGCTGCATACCACCGGCGGCTACCTGCTACAGGCAACGATGACCTTCAAGGTGGTGTTCGATTATCGTGACGGGGAGGTGTTCTGGTGCACCGCCGACGTCGGCTGGGTGACCGGCCACAGCTACATCGTCTATGGCCCACTGGCCAATGGCGCAATCTCGCTGATGTTCGAAGGCGTGCCCAACTACCCGGACACCTCGCGCTTCTGGCAGGTGGTGGACAAGCACCAGGTGAACATCTTCTACACCGCCCCGACCGCCCTGCGCGCACTGATGCGCGAGGGCTCTGCGCCGCTGCAGAGCACCTCGCGCAAAAGCCTGCGCCTGCTGGGCAGCGTCGGCGAGCCGATCAACCCGGAAGCCTGGGAATGGTATTTCGAGGAGGTCGGGCAGAAGCGCTGCCCGATTGTGGATACCTGGTGGCAGACCGAAACCGGCGGCATCATGCTCACCCCACTGCCCGGCACGCAGTCGCTCAAACCCGGCTGCGCCACCCAGCCAATGTTCGGCGTGCAACCGGTGCTACTGGATGAAAAAGGCAAACTGATCGAAGGCCCCGGCGCCGGCCTGCTGGCGATCAAGGCCAGCTGGCCCGGGCAGATCCGCAGTGTCTACGGCGACCACCAGCGGATGGTCGATACCTACTTCAAGCCCCTGCCCGGCTACTACTTCACCGGCGACGGTGCCCGCCGCGATGCCGATGGCGACTACTGGATCACCGGGCGCATCGACGATGTGATCAACGTTTCCGGGCACCGCATCGGCACCGCTGAAGTGGAAAGCGCACTGGTGCTGCACGACAGCGTGGCCGAAGCCGCGGTGGTCGGCTACCCCCACGACCTCAAGGGCCAGGGCGTCTACGCCTTCGTCACGACCATGAATGGCGTGTCGCCGGATGACGCACTCAAGGCCGAGCTGCTGGCCCTGGTCAGCAAGGAAATCGGCAGCTTCGCCAAGCCTGAGCTGATTCAGTGGGCGCCAGCGCTACCCAAGACGCGCTCAGGCAAGATCATGCGGCGTATACTGCGCAAAATCGCCTGCAACGAGCTGGAGAATCTGGGCGATACCTCGACCCTGGCCGACCCAAGCGTGGTACAGGGCCTGATCGACAAACGCCTCAACCAGTAACCGGCGGCCGCCAATCATGGCCGCCCTGCACAACAGGTCGCCATGGAAGCCCTTCGTCGCCGCATCGAAACCCAGGTCATGAGCCTCACTGGGCTGGCCCTCGGCCAGCTCGACCTGGAATCGCCCAAGGGCGACCCCGGCCTGTTCGGCCCGCACAGCATCAGCTGGCGGGTACATGGCGACTTCCCGAGCATGCTGGTCGGTGGCATCAGTGCGCTGATGCTGCAGTTGTTGCATCCACTGGCCCTGGCCGGTGTGTGGGACCACTCCAATTTCCGTGAAGACCTGCTCGGCCGCTTGCGCCGTACCAGCCAGTTCATTTCCGGCACCACCTTCGGGGCCACTGGCGATGCCGAGTGGCTGATCGACAAAGTACGCACCATTCACCTGCAGGTCACCGGCACGGCACCAGATGGCCGCCCCTATGCGGCCAGCGACCCGGACCTGTTGACCTGGGTGCATGTAGCGGAGGTCAGCAGTTTCCTAGCCGCCCACCTGCGTTACCGCAACCCACACCTGCCACGCGCCGAGCAGGATGCCTATTACAACGAAATCGCCCTGATCGCCGAGCGCCTCGGTGCCCGTGACGTGCCGCGCTCGTGCCAGCAAGTTGAAGACTATCTGCAACACATACGCCCGCAGCTGCACTGTGATGCGCGCAGCCATGAGGTGATACGAATCCTGCTCGACGCCCCTGCCCCCAGCCGCCTGGCGCAGCCGGTTGGCAAACTGATGCTGCACGCGGGTATCGATTTGCTGCCCGCCTGGGCCCAGGCCATGCTCGGCCTGCAGCACGGGCCCCTGCAGCAGCGCCTGATCCGCCTGGGCCTGCGACGCACCGCGCCGGTCCTGCGCTGGGCAATGCGCGACGGCTCGGCACACCGGGCCAAACGGCGCATGGGCATTGATTGAGCGCAAAAAGGTCGCCCCTGCGGAACTGATTTAACGTGCCATACTCCAAGCACTCCTGCTTAGACAGACGAAGCGACACATGTACAAAGGATTGACTCGCGCCGCTGGCGCAATCGTGGCCCTGGTAGCCCTGTATAGCCTGCTCGGCTTTCTCATTCTTCCCGGTGTCGCACTGCGCATCGCCAACCAGCAGTTGGCCCAATACGCCACCGTGCCGGCCCACCTCGAACGGATCGAACTCAACCCCTTCAGCCTCGAGTTGACACTGTGGGGCCTGCAGATCGGCGAGCCGGGCAAGGAGCAGGTCGGTTTCGAGCGTCTTTATGCTAACGCCTCGCTCGACAGCCTGTGGACCAAAGCCCTGCATCTGGAAGCGGTGGAACTCGACAAACCGCGCAACGAAGTGCGGTTCGCCAAGGACGGTACCCTCAACCTGACCGGGTTGTTCAAACTACCGGCCAGCGAAGCCAAACCCGAAGAACCGCCCAGCGACCCGTTCCCGCTACGTATTGGCAGCATCAAGCTCGTCGAAGGCTACCTGCACTTCGAGGACCTGCGTCCCAGCGAGCCGATCGAGTTTCTCTACGACAACATGAGTCTGGAGCTGAAAAACCTCAGCACCCTGCCCAACGACAGCGCCGACATGACCTTGGTGGCCAGCGGCCCCAACGGCGGACGCATCGACTGGAAGGGCACCCTGAGCCTGTCGCCGATCGCCTCCGAAGGCACACTGAAGGTCACTGACGGCAAGATGAAGCTGTTCTGGCCCTATGTGCGCGATGCCGTGCCTCTGGTGCTGGAAGACGGCGTGTTCAACCTCGATACGCATTACACGCTCAACCTCGCCAAACAGACCGAGCTGCTGCTGGATAACGCTTCCGTACACATCGCGCCATTCGCCATCAAGGCACCGGATGGCCGACCGTTGGCACGCCTGGCCAGCCTGGCGGTTAGCGAAACTTCCATTGATCTGGTCAAACAGCAGGTCACCGTGGGCAAGGTCCGCAGCGAAAAACTCGAAACCTGGGCGGCGCTGGAAAAAGACGGCCAGCTCGACTGGCAGAAGCTGTTCGCCAGCCAACCCGCCAAGGCCACGCCGAAGGAAAAGGCCGAGCCGGCTGCCGCAGAACCTACGCCTGAAGAGAAAGCTGCCAAGGAGCCAAGCAAACCCTGGCAAGTGCTGCTCAAGGACGTGCAGTTGCGCAATTACCTGGTGCACCTGGCAGATCGCAGCCAGAAGGAACCGGTAGCGTTGGACATTGGCCCCCTCAACGCCGACCTGCAAGGTTTCGACAGCCTCAACCAGTCGCCCTTCACCGTCAAACTCGACACTGGTGTGGGCAAGCAAGGCAAGCTGCAGGCCGCAGGCCAGGTCAACCTGGCACCGATATGGGCAAAGCTGGATGTGAGCACCCGCGACATCGACCTGCGTGTGGCCCAGGCCTACATCAGCCCGTTCATCCTGCTGGAGCTGCGCAGCGGCATGCTCTCCAGCGACCTCAAGGTCGACCTGAAGAACACCGAGCCGCTGGCCTTCAATGTTACCGGCAAGGCGCAGGTCAGCCAGTTGCATACGCTTGACACCATCAAGAGCCGCGACTTCGTCAAATGGCAGCAGGTGAACGTGGACGGCTTGTCCTACGTGCACGGCGATGCACTGTCGATCGACAAGGTGACCCTGCTGCAGCCCTATGCACGCTTCATCATCAACGAAGACCGTACTACCAACGTCAATGACCTGCTGATCCCGCAACCGGCCGGCGCCCCGACGAGCAGCCAGGCCAAGCCGCCCACGGCCAGCAACAGCAAGCTGCTCGGCATTCGCATCGGCCAGATCGACATCAAGGACGGCTCGGCCAACTTTGCCGACCTGTCGCTTACCCCCAACTTCGCCACGGCCATCCAGCAACTCAATGGCCAGATCGGCACCATCGACAACCGCAAGCCGCTGCCGGCCAAGGTCGACGTCAAGGGCAAGGTAGACCGCTACGCTCCAGTTACCATCAAGGGCGCACTCACCCCGTTCAACCCGCTGGCCAGTCTGGACATTGCCACCAGCTTCAAGCGCGTCGAACTGACCACGTTGACCCCCTACTCCGGCAAGTTCGCCGGCTTCCGCATCCGCAAGGGCCGGCTGAATCTGGACCTGCACTACTTGATCACCAACGGTCAACTCAAGGCCGAGAACAAGGTAGTAGTGGAACAACTACAACTGGGCGAGAAAGTCGACAGCCCGGATGCGGTCGACCTGCCGATCCGCCTGGCGGTGGCATTGCTGAAGGATACCGAGGGCAAGATCTCGATCGAGCTGCCGGTGTCTGGCGACCTCAACAACCCGCAATTCAGCGTGATGCCGATCGTTTGGCAAACCCTGCGCAACCTGGTACTGCGCGCGGCGCAGGCACCATTCAAATTCATTGGCGGGCTGATCAGCGGCGGCGGCTCGGAAGACCTTGGCAACGTGGCGTTCGCACCGGGCTCCAGCGAACTCAGCGGCGATGCCCAGGCGTCCCTGGACAAGCTGGCATCCGCGCTGAAAGAGCGCCCGGGACTGCGCCTGGAAATCGAAGGCACCAGCGCCCAGGCCAGCGATGGCCCGCTGATTGCCCAAAAGCGCCTGGAGCGTGAGTACCAGACTATCTGGTACAAGATCCTACAGCGACGGGGTGACAAGGTGCCGGCCAATGCCTCGATGCTGGTGATCGACGACGACGACAAGCCCGCGATGCTCGAAGGCATTTACCGCACCCGCCTGAAAAAGCAGCCGCCAGCAGAATGGGAGCAACTGAGCCGTGACGAACGTACCACCAAGCTGCGCGACGCGGTGATCAAGTCATGGGCTGAGAGTACCGCCTTGCTGCGTACACTGGGCCAGGAGCGGGCCAGCAGTATCAAGGATTACCTGGTGGACAAGGGCAAGCTGGAAGATGACCGGGTGTATTTCATCGATACCAGCCTGGGCCAGCCTGAAAGCGATGGGCGGGTGATTACGCCGATGCACCTGGATGCCGAGTAATCCCCTGTGCCAGGCCTGGCCTCTTCGCGGGCACGCCCGCTCCCACAGAGATGGCGCACAACCTCGGACCTGCGCAATACCTATGGGAGCGGGCGTGCTCGCGAAGAGGCCAGCACGGGTTTCAAACCAACCGCTGCCCCGACACCGCCGGGTGATACAGCGGTTGAACCTTGTTTCCCGCCGGGTCCAACAGGTGGAAGCTGCGTGCGCCGTCACCGTGATTGAACGGTCGGTCGAGCAAGGTCACGCCATGAGCCTTGAAGTACTGGTACCAGGCTTCCAACTCCTCCACGCTGTCGACAATGAATCCATAGTGATCCAGGGTCTGTAACCCGTTGGCCGCTCCTGCCCCACGCCCAAGCGACAGGTTATCGTTACCGCAGGTGAGGTACACCAGGTCCTCATTGGCGCGATTCAGCACTTCCATACCCAGCACATCGACGTAGAAGCGTTCACACTCCTCCAGGTTGGGCACCAGCAGGGCGATGTGGCGCAGGCCATTCAGGCGGCCAGGGCGTGCAGGCAATTCGGACATTTGCGGAGCTCCACTTTTGTATACAATTCATTATTGAATTTAAAACAAAAGGAGCCCTTTGTGTATAGCCTGTTCATCAAGACCCGAGTGAAACCTGGATGCGCCGACGCGTTCCTGAGTGCAATCAAAGTCAATGCCGCAGCTTCCGTGGCGAGTGAGCCAGGCTGCCTGGTGTTCGATGTGTCGCAGGATCGGGTCGACCCGGAGCTGATCTATCTCTACGAAATCTACCGCGATGATGCTGCGTATGAAGCGCATACCCAGACCGCGCACTTTCGCGACAGCCGGCCATTGGTGGAACCGCTGATCCTTGAGCAGGAATGCTTCGAAAGCGATGTGATCGCGCGCAACCCGGTGTATTGAGCGCAAGACAAAGCCCTGGCACGGGCCAGGGCTTTGATGGAGGTGGCCAAATCCATTTGGCCGACGGGACATTCCTTATTCGGCTTTCAGGCCGTCAGACATCACGCTCTTGACGCCTTTGATGTTCTTGGTGATGCGTACCGCTTCTTCTTTCTGCGATTCGGTAACCTTCACGTCAGAAGACAGGGACACAACACCTTGGCTGGTCTCGACTTTGATGTCGCTGCCTGGGATACCTTTTTCAGTCAGCAGGTCAGCTTTGACCTTGGTAGTGATCCAAGTGTCGGAGCCCTCTTGCTTGGCGTTGTCAACGGTGTTGGCCGCCAACATGACTGGAGCCTGGGTTGGCTCAGCGGCGAATGCACCGTTAGCCATGGTCAGGGTCAGAGCGGTAGCAGTAGCGGCAGCAATGGCGAACTTCTTCATGTGGGTCACTCCTGTTTTTCGAAAGGTCTGCGCCGTATGTCCTGGCGGCAGGTATGAAGGTAGTTGCACGGGCTGTGCCAGCTTTGCCACTTCTATTATTTCCTTTTAAATCAATCAGTTAGCAAACAACCATCACTTCGATGGTCGTGCATTTTGCAATCAGCGCGGTAAACCTGCATGCAAGATGCAAGTCCGCAAAAGGTTCCCGTCGCCCATGAAAAAAGGCCCCGAAGGGCCCTTTCTCTGTAGCGTGTGTCGCTTAGACGCCCGAGGCCTTGGCCGCAGCAACGTCCTTGATCGAAAGCTTGATACGGCCGCGGTTGTCCACGTCCAGTACCAACACTTCGACTTCCTGGCCTTCTTTCAGGATGTCGGTGACTTTCTCGACGCGAGCATCGCTCAGCATGGAGATGTGCACCAGGCCGTCCTTGCCAGGCAGGATGTTGACGAAGGCGCCGAAGTCGACAATGCGCTCAACCTTGCCGACGTAGATCTTGCCGATCTCGGCCTCAGCGGTGATGCCCAGGATGCGCTGCTTGGCAGCATCTGCCGCTTCCTTGGTTTCGCCGAAGATCTTGATGGAGCCGTCGTCTTCGATGTCGATCGAAGCCTTGGTCTCTTCACAAATGGCGCGAATGGTGGCGCCGCCTTTACCGATGACGTCGCGGATCTTGTCCGTGTCGATCTTCATCGCGATCATGGTCGGGGCGTTGGCCGACAGTTCGGTACGCGACTGGCCAATGATCTGGTTCATCTGGCCGAGGATGTTCAGGCGCGCTTCCAGGGCTTGGCCCAGGGCGATTTCCATGATCTCTTCGGTGATGCCGTTGATCTTGATGTCCATCTGCAGCGCGGTGACGCCTTTGGCGGTACCGGCTACCTTGAAGTCCATGTCGCCCAGGTGGTCTTCGTCACCCAGGATGTCAGTCAGGACTGCGAACTTGTCGCCTTCCTTGACCAGGCCCATGGCGATACCGGCAACCGGCGCCTTCATCGGTACACCGGCGTCCATCAGGGCCAGGGATGCACCGCAGACCGAAGCCATGGAGCTGGAGCCGTTGGATTCGGTGATTTCCGAAACCACGCGGATGGTGTACGGGAACACGTCAGCAGCAGGCAGCATGGCCTGAACCGAACGGCGGGCCAGACGGCCGTGGCCGATTTCGCGACGGCCAGCACCGCCCATGCGGCCACACTCACCTACCGAGAACGGTGGGAAGTTGTAGTGCAGCATGAAGGGGTCTTTCTTCTCGCCTTCGAGGGTGTCCAGCAACTGGGCATCACGGGCAGTACCCAGGGTCGCAACGACCAGGGCCTGGGTTTCGCCACGGGTGAACAGTGCCGAACCGTGAGTTTTTGGCAGCACACCCACTTCGATGTTCAGCGGGCGTACAGTCTTGGTGTCGCGGCCGTCGATACGAGGCTTGCCGTTGACGATGTTTTCGCGAACGGTGCGGTATTCGATTTCGCCGAAGATGTCTTTTACTTCGGAAGCCGAAGGCTGGCCTTCTTCACCGGAGAACTTGGCAACCGCCTGGTCACGCAGCTCACCCAGACGCGCGTAGCGGTCGGCCTTGACGGTGATGGTGTAACCCTGCGAAACCGCTTCGCCGAACTCGGCGCGGATAGCATTGAACAGCTCGGTGTTGGCAACGGCAGGTTTCCAGTCCCAAGTCGGCTTGCCAGCTTCGGCAGCCAGCTCTTTGACAGCCTGGATAACAGCCTGGAATTCGTCGTGGGCGAACAGTACGGCACCCAGCATCTGGTCTTCGGTCAGCTCTTGAGCTTCCGACTCAACCATCAGTACAGCATCGGAGGTACCGGCAACGACCATGTCCAGGCTCGAGGCAGCCAGCTGCTCGTAGGTCGGGTTCAGCAGGTAGCCAGTGCTTTCGTGGAAGGCAACGCGGGCAGCGCCGATCGGGCCTTCGAACGGAATACCGGAAATGGCCAGGGCAGCCGAGGTACCGATCATCGCAGCGATGTCCGGATCAGTCTTCTTGCTGGTGGAAACCACGGTGCAGACGACCTGCACTTCGTTCATGAAGCCTTCCGGGAACAGCGGACGGATCGGACGGTCGATCAGGCGCGAGGTCAGCGTCTCTTTCTCGGAAGGACGGCCTTCACGCTTGAAGAAGCCACCTGGGATCTTGCCAGCGGCGTAGGTCTTTTCCTGGTAGTGAACCGACAGCGGGAAGAAACCCTTGCCTGGATCAGCCTGTTTGGCGCCTACCACAGTCACCAGCACGGTGACGTCGTTGTCGACGGTAACCAGCACGGCGCCGGTTGCCTGACGGGCAATACGGCCCGTTTCGAGAGTGACGGTCGATTGACCGAACTGGAAAGTCTTGATTACCGGGTTCACGGTTTCCTACCTTTTTCAGTGGCTCTTGGGGGAACTGGTTTCTTGCGAATTCTTGGGCAGAACGGGGAATCGGCCCCATTGACCGTCCAGATACAACACGAGGCTGGGAGCCTGGCACCAAGCGGAAAAACCGCTCAGCATAGCCAGGCTGCCAACCTCGGAGATACGCGTGGCATGTCCAACGGCAGCGCTGCAAAACAGCCCTGCCGAAGCCTGCGACACCCCACGCACACCACTGACCAGGCCGCTATTAGCGACGCAGGCCCAGGCGACCGATCAGGGCGCTGTAACGAGTGGTGTCTTTGCCCTTCAGGTAATCCAGCAGCTTACGACGCTGGTTGACCATACGGATCAGACCACGACGGGAGTGGTGGTCTTTATCGTTGGCCTTGAAGTGGCCTTGCAGCTTGTTGATGTTGGCGGTCAGCAGAGCAACCTGCACTTCCGGGCTACCGGTATCGCCGGCGGCTTGCTGATATTCGGCAACGATCTGAGCTTTTTCTTCAACGCTGAGGGCCATTTGGCTTCTCCTGATAACGGATCCCGCATGCGGGGTCCAATAGGCCAGGGACAAATCCCTGTATTAATAAAAAAGGTGTGACCGTGCCTACTGACAGCCACCCTTGATGCCGTGGGGCTCGGCAACTGCCTGGCCCCGCGGTTTCGGTCATTCCGACCGAATCAGCCGACGCGGCGCAATGCGCCCGTCTTCGCTCACTTCACCGATACCGATGAAGCGCGCATTGTGATCCTGTACCCGGACCATGCCAAATTGTGGCGCGTCCGGCGCGCGTACCGCCTGCCCATGCAGCCAGTAGAACGCACTGTGTTCCGACAGGCTGACCAACGGCCAGTCCTGCAGCCCGCTGTCCGATGGCATCAGGAAGCGGTCGAGCGCTTCGTTGCCACCTTCGGCGTGGGCCTGTTCGAGTTCCTCGAGGGTGACCGTCTGTGCCAGCGCAAAGGGCCCTGCCTGGGTCCTGCGCAGCTCGGCGACATAGGCGCCGCAACCAAGGGCTTCACCGATATCCTCCACCAGCGTGCGGATATAGGTACCTTTGCTGCATCCTACGCTCAGCCGTGCACGGGTGCCTTCGCACTCGAGCAACTCCAAGCGGTTAATAGTAACAGAACGCGCCTCGCGCTCCACTACCTCTCCTGCACGTGCCAGTTTGTACAACGGCTGGCCATCACGCTTGAGCGCCGAGTACATCGGCGGTATCTGGCTGATCGGGCCGCGAAAACGTGGCAGCAGCGCCTCGATGTCGGCGCGACCAACGGTCACGTCGCGGGTCTGCAGCACCTCACCCTCGGCATCGCCGGTGTTGGTAGTCTGCCCCATCTGCATGACGGTTTCGTAGCCCTTGTCGGAATCGAGCAAGTACTGCGAAAACTTGGTCGCTTCACCGAAGCACAGCGGCAACACGCCGGTCGCCAGCGGGTCGAGGCTACCGGTGTGGCCGGCCTTTTCCGCGTTGAGCAGCCAACGCACCTTCTGCAAGGCGGCATTGGAAGTGAAGCCCAGCGGCTTGTCGAGCAGGATGATGCCGCTGACATTGCGGCGGATACGTTTGACCTGGGCCACCACTTACTCCTTGGTGTCCGACTCGTCGGCTTCCTTGTGCAGGCGGTCTTCGGCCACTGCACGCTCGATCAGCGCCGACAGGTGCACACCACGGCTGACACTTTCATCGAAATGGAAGTGCAGTTGCGGCACGCTGCGCAGTTGCATCGAACGCCCCAGGTGCAGCCGCAGGAAGCTGGCAGCACTGTTCAATGCCTTGAGCGACTGCTGCACGGCATCCGGGGTTTCCTCGCCCATGACGGTGATGAACACCTTGGCATGGCCCAGGTCACGGCTTACGTCCACGGCGGTGATGGTCACCAGACCGACACGCGGGTCCTTGACTTCGCGACGGATCAGCTCGGCCAGCTCGCGCTGCATCTGATCGCCAATACGTTGGGTACGGCTATATTCTTTGGCCATTCTTGCTACCTGTAACTTAAAGCGGCAAACGCCCGGACAGACGAATGCCTGACCGGGCGCTACCTGAAGAGGTACCGCAAGCCGCCCTGTAGCAGGCGCTTGCGGCTCGCTCGCCCTTAAAGGGTACGAGCCACCTGGACTTTCTCGAAGACTTCGATCTTGTCGCCGACCTTGACGTCGTTGTAGCTCTTGACGCCAATACCGCACTCCATGCCCGAACGGACTTCGGAAGCATCGTCCTTGAAGCGACGCAGCGATTCCAGCTCGCCTTCGAAGATCACAACGTCATCACGCAGTACGCGGATCGGACGGTTGCGGTACACGGTACCCTCGATGACCATACAGCCAGCGATGGCGCCGAACTTCGGCGAACGGAACACGTCACGTACTTCGGCGACACCCAGGATGTTCTCGCGAACATCGCTGCCGAGCATGCCGGTCAGGGCCTTCTTGACGTCTTCGATGATGTCGTAGATCACGTTGTAGTAACGCATATCCAGACCTTCCTGCTCGACGATCTTGCGCGCACCGGCATCGGCACGCACGTTGAAGCCGAACAGTACTGCATTCGAAGCCAGCGCCAGGTTGGCATCGCTCTCGGTGATACCACCGACGCCACCACCAATCACGCGCACTTGCACTTCGTCGTTGCCCAGGCCGCCGAGCGAACCCTGCAGCGCTTCAAGAGAACCACGCACATCGGTCTTGAGAACGATGTTGAGGGTTTTCTTCTCTTCCTGACCCATGGTCTCGAAGATGTTTTCCAGCTTGCCGGCGTGAGCACGGGCCAGCTTGACCTCGCGGTACTTGCCTTGACGGAACAGGGCAACTTCACGGGCTTTCTTCTCGTCGGCAACCACGGACAGCTCGTCACCGGCTTCCGGAGTACCGTCCAGGCCGAGGATTTCGACCGGGATCGACGGGCCGGCTTCCTTCACAGGCTTGCCGTTCTCGTCGAGCATGGCGCGTACGCGGCCATAGTTGGAACCGCACAGGACCATGTCGCCCTGACGCAGGGTACCGTCCTGAACCAGGATGGTCGCCACCGGGCCACGGCCCTTGTCCAGGCGCGATTCGACGACCACGCCACGACCTGGGGCGGTCGGGGTAGCGGTCAGCTCGAGGATCTCGGCCTGCAGCAGCACGGCTTCGAGCAGCTCGTCGACACCGGTACCCATCTTCGCCGAAACCTTGACGAACGGCGTGTCACCACCCCAGTCCTCAGAGGTAACGCCTTCGACGGACAGCTCGTTACGGATGCGATCGAGGTCAGCACCTGGCTTGTCGATCTTGTTCACCGCAACGACCAGCGGAACACCGGCTGCCTTGGCATGCTGAACGGCTTCGCGGGTTTGTGGCATCACACCGTCGTCCGCCGCCACCACCAGGATGACGATGTCGGTCGCCTTGGCACCACGGGCACGCATCTGGGTAAACGCAGCGTGACCTGGGGTATCGAGGAAGGTGACCATGCCGCGGTCGGTTTCCACGTGGTAGGCACCGATGTGCTGGGTAATACCACCGGCTTCGCCAGCGGCAACCTTGGCACGACGGATGTAGTCGAGCAGCGAGGTCTTACCATGGTCAACGTGACCCATGACGGTAACCACCGGCGCACGCGACTCGGTCTGGCCTTCGAACTTCAGCGATTCGGCCAGGGAGTCTTCCAGGGCGGTGTCGCTGACCAGCGTGACCTTGTGGCCCAGCTCTTCGGCGATCAACTGAGCGGTTTCCTGGTCGAGCACCTGGTTGATGGTGACCGGGGTGCCCATCTTGAACATGAACTTGACCACTTCAGCGCCTTTGACGGACATCTGGTTGGCCAGCTCGGAGACCGTGATGGTCTCGCCGATGGTCACGTCACGGATGACAGGGCCGGTCGGGTTCTGGAAGCCATGCTGGTTACGCTTTTTCAGCTTGCTCTTGCCACCACGACCACGACGAGCGCCATCGCTCTCTTCGTCGGTAGTGCGGGGAGCGGCACGCGGAGTCGGCGCTTTTTCCTTCTCCTTGACCTTGACCTTGATCGACACGCGAGGCGCCTCGCCACGACGACGGTCGTCATCACGGGTACGGCTTTCGTTGCGACGGGTCTCGTCTTTCTTGCGCTCGGCAGCACGGGCTGCGGCGTCTTCAGAAGCCGGGGCGTCTGCGACTACCGGGGCCGGAGCAGCGGCAGGCGCCGGCTCTGGCTTGGCGGCAGGCGCAGGGGCGGCTGCAGCGGTACCGGCGGCCTGACGGCGAGCCTGCTCTTCATTGCGCTGGCGAACTTCGGCCTCGACCTTGTCGCGAGCGGCATTTTCAGCCGCACGGCGCTCATCTTGCTCACGCTTCTGCTCAGCCTGGATTTCTTCAGGGCTGCGCTGAACGAAAACTTTCTTCTTGCGTACTTCTACGCTGATGCTTTTGCTACCGGCGACACGCAGGGTGCTGGTGGTTTTGCGCTGCAAGGTAATCTTGCGCGGCTCTTCCGCCTTGCTCTTGTGGCTGCTTTTCAAATGAGTCAGCAGGGTCTGCTTCTCATTGTCGGTCACTACCTGACCGGCGTCGGTGTGCGGCAGACCTGCCTCACGCATCTGCTGCAGCAGGCGCTCTACCGGTGCCTCGACCTCTTGGGCCAGTTCTTTCACCGTGACTTGCGTCATGCACTTCTCTCCTCAGGCCGCGCCTAATTACTCGAACCAGTGGGCTCGGGCGGCCATGATCAACTTGCCGGCACGCTCTTCGTCGATGCCGTCGATGTCGAGCAGATCGTCGATCGACTGCTCGGCCAGGTCTTCGCGGTTAACCACGCCGCGCACCGCCAGTTCAGCCGCCAGGTCTTTGTCCATGCCCTCAAGGGAGAGCAGGTCTTCGGCCGGGTGGGCGTCTGCCAGTTTTTCTTCGGTAGCGATGGCCTTGGTCAACAAACGGTCCTTGGCTCGAGCGCGGAGCTCATTGACGATGTCTTCGTCAAAGCCATCGATGTTGAGCATTTCTTCCAACGGTACGTAGGCAATTTCTTCAAGGCTGGTGAAGCCTTCGTCGACCAGCACTTGGGCCAGCTCCTCGTCGACTTCCAGTTCTTCGATGAAATTGCGCAGGATGTCACCGGTTTCGGCCTGTTGCTTGGCCTGGATGTCCTTTTCGGTCATCACGTTCAGGGTCCAGCCGGTCAACTGACTGGCCAGGCGAACGTTCTGACCGCCACGGCCAATGGCCTGGGCCAGGTTGTCCTCGGCGACGGCGATGTCCATGGCATGGGCATCTTCATCAACGATGATCGCCGCGACTTCAGCCGGCGACATGGCGTTGATGACGAACTGCGCCGGGTTATCGTCCCAAAGGACGATATCCACACGCTCACCACCCAGCTCCCCGGATACGGCCTGGACGCGCGAACCACGCATGCCAATGCAGGCACCTTGCGGATCGATACGCTTGTCCTTGGAGCGGACGGCAATCTTGGCTCGCGAACCCGGATCACGGGAAGCAGCCATGACTTCAATGAGGCCCTCGGCAATTTCCGGCACTTCAATGCGGAAAAGCTCGATCAGCATCTGCGGCGCGGTGCGCGACAGGATCAGCTGTGGGCCACGGTTTTCGGTGCGAATTTCCTTGAGCAGCGCACGCAGGCGCACGCCAACACGGAAGGTTTCGCGCGGAATGATGTCTTCGCGGGCCAGCAAGGCCTCTGCGTTGTTGCCCAGGTCAACGATGACGTTGTCGCGGGTAACCTTTTTTACGGTACCGGAGATGATCTCGCCAACGCGCTCACGGTAGGCATCGACCACCTGGGCACGCTCGGCCTCACGGACCTTCTGCACGATGACCTGCTTGGCGGTCTGGGCGGCAATACGACCGAACTCGATGGACTCGATCTTCTCTTCGATCACGTCACCGACCTTGGCTTCAGGGTGGGTGTCCTTGATCTTGTCCAGCCAGGTCTCGATCGCCGGATCATCAAGATCGGCTTCGTCGACCACGGTCCAGCGACGGAAAGTCTCGTAGCTACCCGTGTGGCGGTTGATTTCCACACGAAGGTCGACTTCGTCTTCAAAACGTTTTTTGGTTGCAGTGGCCAGGGCCACTTCCAGCGCTTCGAAAATGACGCCGGGCGGTACACCTTTTTCGTTGGATACCGATTCAACAACCAGCAGTACTTCTTTGCTCATCGTACGCCTCGCCTTGCGCAAGCCATTGGGCCCGGATAGTCCGCCGGGCCCGGCACGTCTCAGTCAAAACTGGGAATAATATTGGCCTTGTCGATCGAGTCGATCGGTAACAGGAACTCCTGATTGTCCACCTGGACCACCACATCCTGCTCCTCCACACCGCGGAGAAGGCCCTGGAAGTTACGACGACCCTCGAAGGGTGAGCGCAGCTTGATCTTCACTTGTTCGCCGGCATGCGAGGCAAACTGTTCCAGCGTGAACAGTGGGCGATCCATGCCTGGAGAAGACACCTCGAGGGTGTACTCACTGCTGATTGGATCTTCTACATCGAGGATTGCGCTGGCCTGACGGCTGACCGCTTCGCAGTCGTCCACCAGAATACCGCCTTCCTTGTCGATGTAGATGCGCAGTACCGAATGCTTACCCTGGGAAACGTATTCGATCCCCCAGCACTGATAGCCCAGACCCTCGACAACCGGGGCCAACAAGGCCTGCAACTGTTCTAGCTTGCTCGACACCTGAACCCCCTCGTGCATGCTGTGCAAATAAAAAATGGGCGAAGCGCCCATCCCTGAAAGCGCCGTAGGACAACGACGCCGAAACTGTTCGGTTAGCAAAAAGCCCCTGAAAAGGGGCTCCGCTGAAGCTGGTTGCGGGGGCTGGATTTGAACCAACGACCTTCGGGTTATGAGCCCGACGAGCTACCAAGCTGCTCCACCCCGCGACAAAGCTGGGGCAAAAGTATAAGACCGAACCCTGTTGAGGGTCAAATCCAAACATTCACCTACAAGAAAGCCCGCTAAAGCGGGCTCTCAAGCTTTAATTGGTACCGAGAAGGGGACTCGAACCCCTACACCCTATGGGCACAACCACCTCAAGGTTGCGTGTCTACCAATTCCACCACCTCGGCAATACTACTACTTGAAACCCGTTACTTCTGCTCTTGAGCCGGAGGAGGTACATCACCGGTATTATGGGTGGTTTCGCTCTTCTGCTGCTGGAGCACCGGTACATCATCATTAACTGCCGGTTTCTGCGGCTCTTTCACTTCTAGCACTGCTGGATCTGGAAGACCTGCTTGGCTAAGCTGGTGAGCTTGTTGCTTCGCGAAGTATCCTAACCCAAGTGCTGTCAAAAAGAAAGTGGCAGCGAGTATAGCAGTTAATTTACTTAGGAACGTTGCAGAGCCTTGGCTCCCGAACACGGTGTTTGAGGCACCCGCGCCGAAAGATGCACCTGCTTCAGCACCTTTACCCTGTTGCAACAGAACCAGCACTACAAGCGACAGCGCTGCCAACAGATGAAAAACAACGATGACTGTTTCCAGCATTTGTTCAGTTTCCTGCGGCGCGACAAATTGCACCGAATTCGTCTGCGTTCAGGGAAGCCCCACCAATGAGCCCCCCATCGATATCCGGCATGCCGAACAGTTCGGCCGCATTGGCCGCCTTCACGCTGCCGCCGTATAGCAACTGCACCTTCGCAGCCACTTCAGCATCTTCTGCCGCCAGCTGGCCGCGGATGGCGGCGTGCACATCCTGGGCCTGCTGTGGCGTGGCCGTAAGGCCTGTACCGATGGCCCATACAGGCTCATAGGCAATTACTGCATCGGCAAAAGCCTTAACACCGAATGCTTCGATGATACTGCTTAGTTGACGCCCGACAACCTCGAGCGTTTTGCCAGCCTCGCGCTCTTCAAGGGTTTCCCCTATGCAAAGCACTGGCTTCAAGCCTTTGGCCTGAGCGGCTGCAAACTTGCGATTGAGTACTTCGTCGGTTTCACCAATAATCTGGCGACGCTCCGAATGACCAATCAACACCAACTTGCAACCTGCTTCAACCAGCTGCTCGGGAGCAACTTCCCCAGTCAGCGCACCCTGTTCGGGTTGTACAGCAGAATTCTGTGCGCCGATAGTAATTTCTTTACCTGCCAGGCCATCGATCACTTGATTGATGAACAAGGCCGGTGGAAATACGGCGACTTCCACTCCGCTCGGCAAGGCGAGATTACTCAAGCCTTTGGTCAGCTCAGCGACGCTAGCGCGGGTACCGTGCATTTTCCAGTTACCAGCTACCATAGGGCGACGCATGCTTTACCTCGTCGGTCAAAGTGGGCGCAGATCTTACCCAACCAGATCTGCGCTGGCAAGCGCCTTCAGACACAAACTTCGCCGACCAGTTTGGCCAGCGCTTCAGCATGGGCCCGCACCTGGGTTTCGTCTTCGCCCTCAACCATGACCCGGACCAACGGTTCGGTACCGGACTTGCGCAACAGCACACGACCACGCCCCGCCAGCGCTTCGGTAACCTTGGCACTGGCTTCCTTGACGGCCGGGTGCTCCAGCGGGTCGACCTTGCTGGCGCCAAAGCGCACATTGATCAGCACCTGCGGACACTTGCGCAGGGCCTGGCGGGCCTGGGCCAGGGTTTCGCCACGGCGTTTGAGCGCCATCAGCACCTGCAGCGCGGCAATGATCGCATCGCCGGTGGTAGTGTGGTTGCAGCACACGACGTGACCGGAGTTTTCACCGCCGACCAGCCATTGACGCTCCAACAGCTCGGCCATTACGTAACGGTCGCCGACCTTGGCCCGCACGAACGGGATGTCCAGGTCCTTGAGCGCCAGCTCCAGGCCCAGGTTACTCATCAGCGTGCCGACCACCCCGCCTTGCAGCTTGCCATGCTCCTGCAGGTCGCGCGCAATGATGAACAGCAGTTCGTCACCGTCGACGATGGCACCCGTGTGGTCGACCATCAGCACGCGATCGCCGTCACCGTCAAAGGCAATGCCGAGATCGGCATGCCCGACCAGTACAGCGGCCTGTAGCGATTCGATGTGTGTCGAGCCGCAACCTTCGTTGATGTTCAGGCCATCCGGTTGCGCATGCAGCACGGTCACGTCGGCACCCAGCTCACGGAATACGCTGGGCGCAACCTTGTAGGTAGCACCATGGGCGCAGTCGACCACCAGCTTGAGGCCCTCGAAGCTGGTGCTGCTCGGCACGCTGCTTTTGCAGAATTCGATGTAGCGGCCGGCGGCATCGTTGATACGCGAAACCTTGCCCAGCTTGCCCGACTCGACAACGGTCATCGGTTGGTCGAGCAGCTCTTCGATCATCAGCTCGACCTCGTCCGGCAGCTTGGTGCCCTGGCCCGAGAAGAACTTGATGCCGTTGTCGTCGTGCGGGTTGTGCGAGGCACTGATGACGATGCCGGCTTCGGCGTGGAAGGTACGCGTGAGGTAAGCGATGGCCGGGGTCGGCATCGGCCCGAGCAGCATCACATCGGCACCTGCTGCGGACAGGCCGGCTTCAAGTGCGGACTCGAACATGTACCCGGAGATACGGGTGTCCTTGCCCACCAGCACGCGGCAATGGCCTTGCTTGCGGAAGGCCATGCCGGCCGCCCAGCCGAGCTTCAGCATGAAGTCAGGCGTGATCGGGTATTCGCCGACGCGGCCACGAATGCCGTCGGTACCAAAGTATTTTCTGCTCATAGGGACTCCAATGTTCTTATTCGGCGTTTTGCACCGCAGCGATCATGCGCACCACATCAACGGTTTCGGCCACGTCATGTACACGAAGGATGCTCGCCCCTTTGGTCATGGCCAACGCCGCCAGCGCAAGGCTGCCGTACAAGCGCTCGCCGACCGGACGTTCCAGCGTCAGGCCGATCATGCTCTTTCGTGAAACGCCCACCAGCAGTGGGCGCCCAAGGCGATAGAGCGCTTCCATGTGCTTGAACAGGCTCAGATTGTGCGCCAGTGTCTTGGCGAAACCGAAGCCCGGGTCAAGGATGATTCTGTCAGCGTCGATGCCCGCAGCTGCGCAGGCGGTCATCCGCTGTTCAAGATAACGCGTGACGTCGGCAGTCACGTCCTGGTAATGCGGATCGTCCTGCATGTTGCCTGGCTCGCCACGCATGTGCATGAGGCAAACCGGCAGACCGGTATCCGCCGCAGCGTCCAGGGCGCCATCGCGCTCCAGGGCCCGCACGTCGTTGATCAGCCCGGCACCAAGGCGTGCAGCTTCGCGCATGACGGCAGGTGTGGAGGTATCGACCGAAATGACCACGTCGAGGCGGCTGTTGATGGCCTCGACCATTGGCGCCACACGTTCCAGCTCCTCGGTCACCGACACTGCACGCGCACCCGGGCGCGTGGACTCGCCACCAATATCGATCAGCGTTGCGCCAGCGGCAACCATCGCTTCGGCATGGCGCAGGGCTTCGTCGCGCTGACTGAAGCGACCGCCATCGGAGAAGGAATCGGGGGTGATATTGAGAATACCCATCACATGGGTATGCGACAAATCAAGAACCCGGCTGCCGCAAGGCAACCGGGTCGGGTACTGCACTGAGCTCATAGATGCCCTTAGTGTTCAGCCGCTGGGCCGCCGATTGGCGATTCCGGACGATCATCCTGGGCCGCAGGCGTGCCCGAGTGCTTGTCGTCGTCCCAATCACGCGGTTCACGTGGTGTGCGCCCAGCCATGATGTCGTCAATCTGATCGGCATCGATGGTCTCGTACTTCATCAGCGCTTCAGTCATCGCCTCGAGCTTGTCGCGGTTGTCGATCAGCAACTGCTTGGCAGTGGCATAGCACTGATCGATGATGCTGCGCACCTCGGAGTCGATCAGTTTGGCAGTCTCGCCGGACACACTGGCATGCTGGCTGCCGGCACTACGGCCGAGGAACACTTCGCCCTCTTCCTCTGCATACATCAGCGGGCCGAGCTTCTCGGAAAGGCCCCATTTGGTGACCATGTTACGAGCGAGCTGGCTGGCCCGCATGATGTCGTTGGACGCGCCGGTGGTCACGCCATCGAAGCCCAAGGTCATCTCCTCGGCGATACGGCCGCCATACAGCGAGCAGATCTGGCTGATCAGCGCACGCTTGGACAGGCTGTAGCGGTCTTCTTCCGGCAGGAACATGGTCACACCCAAGGCACGACCACGCGGGATGATCGAAACCTTGTAGACCGGGTCGTGCTCAGGCACCAGGCGACCGACAATGGCATGACCGGCCTCGTGATAGGCGGTGTTTCTCTTTTCTTTTTCGGACATGACCATGGTCTTGCGCTCGGCGCCCATCATGATCTTGTCCTTGGCCAGCTCGAACTCTTTCATTTCGACCAGGCGCTTGTTGGAACGCGCGGCAAACAGCGAAGCCTCGTTGACCAGGTTGGCCAGGTCGGCGCCGGAGAAGCCTGGGGTACCACGCGCGATGACCGCCGGATTGACGTTCTCGCCGATCGGTACCTTGCGCATGTGCACCTTGAGGATCTGCTCGCGGCCACGAATGTCCGGCAGGCCAACCACCACCTGGCGGTCGAAGCGGCCCGGGCGCAGCAGCGCCGGGTCGAGCACATCCGGACGGTTGGTGGCGGCGATGACGATGATGCCATCGTTCATCTCGAAGCCGTCCATCTCCACCAGCAACTGGTTGAGGGTTTGTTCACGCTCGTCGTGACCGCCACCCATGCCGGCGCCACGGTGGCGACCAACGGCGTCGATCTCGTCGATGAAGATGATGCACGGGGCGTGCTTCTTGGCCTGCTCGAACATGTCGCGCACACGGCTGGCACCGACACCCACGAACATTTCCACGAAGTCCGAACCGGAAATGGTGAAGAACGGTACTTTCGCTTCGCCCGCAATGGCCTTGGCCAGCAGGGTCTTACCGGTACCGGGCGGGCCAACCATCAGCACACCGCGCGGGATACGGCCACCCAGACGCTGAAACTTGCCCGGATCGCGCAGGAACTCGACCAGCTCGCCAACCTCTTCCTTGGCCTCGTCGCAGCCGGCAACGTCAGCCAGCGTGGTCTTGACCTGGTCTTCGGACAGCAGGCGGGCCTTGCTCTTGCCGAAGCTCATCGGCCCGCCCTTGCCGCCCGCACCACCTTGCATCTGGCGCATGAAGAACATGAACACGGCAATGATCACCAGGATCGGGAAGCTCGCCACCAGCAACTGTGTCCAGATGCTCTGTTGCTCAGGCTGCTTGCCTTCGACGACCACGTGGTTGTCGACCAGATCGCCAATCAGGCCATTGTCGGTGATGGCCGGGCGCACAGTCTTGAAGTTGTCGCCATCGCTGCGCTTGCCAGTAATGATGTAGCCATCGACAGTCACACGCTCGACCTTGCCATCCTTGACCTGCTGGATGAAGTCGGAGTAGTTGAGGGTCTGCGGCTCGTTAGGGCTGGAGAAGTTGTTCATCACTGTCACCAGGACAGCTGCGATGATCAACCACAGGATCAGATTCTTTGCCATGTCGTTCAATTAGCTACCCTCTGAGGCCGGCGCACGACGCAGCCGTGCCTCGCATGATATTCATCGCCCTAACTTACTACATTACCTACGCAGCCGCAGGCACCGTCTGTAACCCTTTGTGAAAGCTAGACTACACGAAGTTCGGACGATCCTGACGCAGCGGCCGATTGGAATTAACTATCGACCACCCCGCTTCACACCTTTCATTACCCTTTGAAGCCCCTGCCCAACAGGTATTGCTCCCGGGAACGGTCCCGCGACGACGACGGCTTGCGCATTTGCACCTTGTCGAACTTGCTGCGCACGTCCTTCAGGTACACGTCAAAACCTTCGCCCTGGAAAATCTTGATCAGGAAGTCGCCCCCGGGCTTGAGTACACGGGTTGCCAGATCGAGGGCCAACTCGCAGAGGAACATGGCACGCGGAATGTCTACCGCGGGCGTACCACTCATATTGGGGGCCATGTCGGAAATCACAAGGTCTACATGCGAATCACCGACCGCTTCGAGAATGCGCTGCAGCACTTCGTCCTGGGTGAAGTCCCCCTGAATGAAGGTCACGTCGGCGATCGCGTCCATTTCCAGAATGTCCGAAGCGATCAGGCGACCTTGGCCACCAATCAGACGACTGGTCACCTGGGACCAGCCACCAGGGGCCGCGCCGAGATCGATCACGCTCATGCCTGGGCGGATAATGCGGTCCTTCTCCTGGATCTCCAGCAGCTTGTAGCTCGCACGCGAGCGATACCCATCCTTCTGCGCCTGCTTCACAAAAGGGTCGTTGAAATGCTCTCGCAGCCAGTTTGCGCTGCTTTTGGAACGTTGTACCACGGGGCACCTCGATGATATGCGTCGTGATTGACTGGGCGGAGCCGGTGGCCCTCGGGTAAAATGCCGGTCAATTTTACAGAATCAGACGGAAAGGGTCAGATTATGCCGCTCAATAACGAGCAGAAGAAGCAATACAAGTCCATTGGTCATGACCTGAAGCCGGTCCTGATCGTTGCTGGCAACGGTTTGAATGAAGGCGTCATCGCCGAACTGGAGCGCGCGCTGGTCGACCATGAGCTGATCAAGGTCGAGATTCGCTCGGAAGACCGCGAGGAGCGCGCCGAAACCATCGCCGAGCTGTGCAAGGCCGGCCGTGCCGAGCTGGTGCAGACCATCGGCAAGAAAGCCCTGATCTACCGCAAGAACCCACAGCCGAACAAGCAGCTGTCCAACATCCACCGTTACAAGTAACGGTAGCGCCGATCAGTGGCGCGGTGAACGCGCCCTGACCGGTACCGGCTGGGCCACCAGCACGATGCCGGAAAAACCCAGCACCAGGAAGCAGAACATCTGCCAGCGCTCGCCCACGGAAATACCGTAGCGCAAGGTGTAATACCCCACGCAGGCACCGAAGCCGAGCAACAGCATCTGGCCGCGGAACTGCCGCCACCAGGCCGCCAGGCCGTCCACCCTCGCCAGCACTGCCAGCTGAGTCAACAAGCCAAGCAACGCCACGCCGATCAACCAGCGGTCGATCTGCCCGGCAACATCCTGCACCAGCAGCGGCGCCAGGCCACTGACCTTGAGCGCAGGCACCAGCCCAACATGGAACACCCACAGGCCACCGACCCAGAAAACCTGGGCCAGTTGCCAGAGGATCCCCTCGAGGGACGGCGCCCGCAGGCGCCGGTCAGATGTGCTTGACTTCGACAATCTCGTACTCGACCGTGCCGCTAGGCGTCTTGACGACGACAATATCACCTTCTTCCTTGCCGATGATGGCACGGGCGATTGGCGCACTGGCCGAGAGCTTGCCCTTCTTGATGTCGGCTTCGTCCTCGCCAACGATCTGGTAGGTCACCTGATCACCGGTCTCGGTGTTTTCCAGGTCTACAGTGGTACCGAAAATGACCTTGCCGGTGTGGGCAATGGTAGTCACGTCGATCACCACCGAGTTCTGCAGGCGGCCTTCGATATCGCGGATACGCGCTTCAACCATGCCCTGCTCCTCGCGGGCTGCATGGTATTCAGCGTTTTCCTTGAGGTCACCCAGCTCACGTGCCTCACCAATGGCCTGACTCAGGCGCGGGCGCTCGGTCTTGCTCAGGAACAGGTGTTCCTCTTCCAGGGCGCGAGCGCCCTGGACGGTCATCGGGTATTTGGTAATGCTCATGCTTTCAGTCCTGCATGCAGATCTTGCAAGCGACGAACGGTCTTTTCCGGACCGAATTTCAGCGCTTCGCAGATGGCTTCACCAGCCGCAATGGTAGTGGTGCAGTAAATCTTGTGCTGCAACGCATTGCGACGAATCGAATAGGAGTCGGCGATCGACTGGCGACCTTCGGTGGTGTTGATGATCAGCGACACTTCGTCGTTCTTGATCATGTCGACCACGTGTGGGCGACCTTCGGTCACTTTGTTCACACGGCGCACTTTCAGGCCGGCCGCCTCGATAACCTTGGCGGTGCCTGCAGTGGCAACCACTTCGAAGCCCAGGGCGATCAGGTCGCGGGCAACGCCAGCCACTTGTGGCTTGTCGTCGTCACGCACGCTGATGAACGCAGTACCACCGGTCGGCAGCACTTCGCTTGCACCCATCTGAGCCTTGGCGAAGGCTTCACCGAAGCTGTCACCGACACCCATGACTTCACCGGTCGATTTCATCTCAGGGCCGAGGATCGGGTCAACCCCTGGGAACTTGGCGAACGGGAAGACGGCTTCCTTGACGCTGTAGAAATTCGGGATGATTTCCTGGGTGAAGCCCAGCTCTTTCAGGGTTTTACCCGCCATGACACGGGCTGCGATCATCGCCAGGGACGTGCCGATGCACTTGGAAACGAATGGCACGGTCCGCGAAGCGCGCGGGTTGACTTCGATCACGTAGATCTTGTCGCCCTGCAGGGCCAGCTGCACGTTCATCAGGCCGACCACGCCCAGCTCCAGGGCCATTTTCTTGACCTGAATGCGGACTTCGTCCTGCACTTCCTTGCTCAGCGAGTAAGGTGGCAGCGAGCACGCCGAATCACCGGAGTGAACACCGGCCTGTTCGATGTGCTGCATGATTGCGCCGATGACCACGTCGGTGCCGTCGCACACTGCATCCACGTCCATCTCGATGGCGCAGTTGAGGAAGTGGTCGAGCAGTACCGGGCTGTCGTTCGACACTTGTACCGCTTCACGCAGGTAGCGCTTGAGCTCGTCCAGCTCGTAGACGATCTCCATGGCACGGCCGCCCAGTACGTAGGACGGACGCACGACCAGCGGGTAGCCGATGCTGCCCGCAGCACGGATGGCTTCTTCCTCGCTGCGCACGGTAGCGTTTGGCGGCTGCAGCAGGCTCAGGCGCTGAACCATCTGCTGGAAGCGCTCACGGTCTTCGGCGCGGTCGATGGCGTCAGGGCTGGTACCGATGATCGGCACGCCAGCTTCTTCCAGAGCGCGGGCCAGCTTCAGCGGGGTCTGGCCGCCGTAGTGAACGATCACGCCCTTCGGCTTCTCGACGCGGCAGACTTCCAGCACGTCTTCCAGGGTCAGCGGCTCGAAGTACAGGCGGTCGGACGTGTCGTAGTCGGTGGAGACGGTTTCCGGGTTGCAGTTGACCATGATGGTCTCGTAACCGTCTTCACGCAGCGCCAGGGCTGCGTGCACGCAGCAGTAGTCGAACTCGATACCCTGGCCGATACGGTTAGGGCCGCCACCCAGGATCATGATCTTGTCGCGGGTCGACGGGTTGGCCTCGCACTCTTCCTCGTAGGTGGAGTACAGGTAGGCGGTATCGGTGGCGAACTCGGCGGCGCAGGTGTCGACGCGCTTGTACACCGGGAACACTTCCAGCTTGTGACGGTGGCGGCGCAGGTTCTTGTCGGTGATACCCAACAGCACTGCCAGGCGCTGGTCCGAGAAGCCCTTGCGCTTGAGGCGCAGCATGTAGTCCTTGTCGATCGACGACAATGCCAGGGTCTTGACCTTCTCTTCTTCCTTGATCAGGTCTTCCATCTGCACCAGGAACCACATGTCGATGCCGGTCAGATTGAAGATTTCTTCGCAGGTCATGCCCGAACGCATGGCGTCAGCCACGTACCAGATACGCTCGGCACCCGGCACGGTCAGCTCGCGCTTGAGGATGCTGGTGGCTTCCGGGCTGGCCAGGTCGACTTTCGGGTCGAGGCCGCAGGCGCCGACTTCCAGGCCGCGCAGGGCTTTCTGCAGGGATTCCTGGAAAGTACGGCCGATGGCCATGACTTCACCCACGGATTTCATCTGGGTGGTCAGACGGGCGTCGGCTTTCGGGAATTTCTCGAAAGCGAAGCGTGGCAGCTTGGTGACGACGTAGTCGATCGACGGCTCGAAGGACGCCGGGGTGCGACCGCCAGTGATGTCGTTCTGCAGCTCGTCGAGGGTGTAACCAATGGCCAGCTTGGCGGCGATCTTGGCGATCGGGAAGCCGGTGGCCTTGGAAGCCAGGGCGGACGAACGCGATACGCGCGGGTTCATCTCGATGACGACCATGCGGCCGGTGTTCGGGCAAATGCCGAACTGGACGTTGGAACCACCGGTTTCCACACCGATTTCACGCAGCACCGCCAGCGAGGCGTTGCGCATGATCTGGTATTCCTTGTCGGTCAGGGTCTGTGCCGGAGCAACAGTGATCGAGTCACCGGTGTGCACACCCATCGGGTCGAAGTTCTCGATCGAGCAGACGATGATGCAGTTGTCCTTTTTGTCGCGGACCACTTCCATCTCGTACTCTTTCCAGCCGATCAGCGATTCGTCGATCAGCAGCTCTTTGGTCGGCGACAGGTCCAGACCGCGGGTGCAGATTTCCTCGAACTCTTCACGGTTGTAAGCGATACCACCACCGGTGCCGCCCATGGTGAACGATGGGCGAATGATGCACGGGAAGCCAAGCTTCTCGAGGACCGCATTGGCCTCTTCCATGCTGTGGGCGATACCGGAGCGCGGGCACTCCAGGCCGATGTCCTTCATCGCCTTGTCGAAGCGCGAACGGTCTTCAGCCTTGTCGATGGTGTCAGCGTTGGCACCGATCATCTCTACGCCGAACTTCTCCAGAACGCCGTGGCGCTCCAGGTCCAGGGCGCAGTTCAGTGCGGTCTGGCCACCCATGGTCGGCAAAACGGCGTCCGGGCGCTCTTTTTCGATGATCTTGGCGACCGATTGCCACTTGATCGGCTCGATGTAGGTGGCGTCGGCCATGGCCGGGTCGGTCATGATGGTGGCTGGGTTGGAGTTCACCAGGATGACGCGGAAACCTTCCTCGCGCAGGGCTTTACAGGCCTGGGCGCCGGAGTAGTCGAATTCGCAGGCCTGGCCGATCACGATCGGGCCAGCGCCGAGAATCAGGATGCTTTTGATGTCTGTACGTTTTGGCATGGTGGTCACTCAAATCCGGGGTCAGTCGGCAAGCCGCTTTGAACAATCTGGGTCAGGCGCTTCCGGGCACGGCAGGTGCCGGCCCGGGGCCTTGAAGCAGGATGCTCAGCGGCGCTTGGCCATGGCATCGGTGAAACGATCGAACAGAGGCGCGACGTCGGTCGGGCCTGGGCTCGCTTCAGGGTGGCCCTGGAAGCTGAACGCGCTCTTGTCGGTACGCTCGATACCCTGCAGGGTGCCGTCGAACAGCGACTTGTGAATGGCGCGAACGTTACCCGGCAGGGTCGCTTCGTCAACGGCAAAGCCGTGGTTCTGGCTGGTGATCATGACCACGCCGGTATCCAGGTCCTGGACCGGGTGGTTGGCACCGTGGTGGCCGTGGCCCATTTTCACGGTCTTGGCACCGGAGGCCAGGGCCAGCAGCTGGTGGCCGAGGCAGATGCCGAATACCGGAATCTCGGTTTCGAGGATTTCCTTGATCGCCTGGATCGCGTAGTCGCACGGCTCGGGGTCACCAGGGCCGTTGGACAGGAACACGCCGTCCGGGTTGAGTGCCAGCACTTCGCTGGCCGGGGTCTGGGCTGGCACCACGGTCACGCGGCAGCCACGGGCTACCAGCATGCGCAGAATGTTCAGTTTGACGCCGTAGTCGAAGGCAACCACGTGGTACGGCAGGTCGGCAGCCTCGATGGTCGGGTGGCTGTCGGTTTTCAGCTCCCACACACTGGAGCGCCACTCGTAACGTTCCTTGGTGGAGACGACCTTGGCCAGGTCCATGCCCTTCAGGCCCGGGAAGCCGCGGGCAGCAGCGATGGCGGCTTCTTCGCTGATGTTGTCACCCGCCAGAATGCAGCCGTTCTGGGCGCCCTTTTCACGCAGGATACGGGTCAGGCGACGAGTGTCGATGCCGGCGATGGCAACGACGTTGTTGGCCTTGAGGTACTCAGGCAGCGACTGGGTGTTGCGCCAGTTGCTGGCCAGCAGCGGCAGGTCACGGATGACCAGGCCAGCGGACCAGACGCGGTTCGACTCGGCGTCTTCCGGGGTAGTACCGGTGTTGCCGATGTGCGGGTAGGTCAGGGTAACGATTTGCTGCGCGTAGGAAGGGTCTGTAAGGATTTCCTGGTAGCCGGTCATAGCGGTGTTGAATACCACCTCACCAACGGTCTGACCGTCGGCACCGATGGCTTCACCGCGGAAAATACTGCCGTCGGCAAGGGCGAGTATGGCTGGCTTTGTCAAGAAGACCTCCCGTAAATCAAGCATGAAAGGGCGATCGCAGGTTGCAAAAAAGCGGAGTGACGTATGGACACGTCACCCCGCTTTCATGTGCTGAATTCAATTCGCTGCGCGCTTTTAGTGGACACACTAAAGCTGTAGCTTACAGAAAAGTGTGTTTTCGGTCTACCGCGGATGTGCCTCTAAAACACATCAATGCGACAGACTGACATCTGTATTGGCTTCTTCGCGGGCTCGCCCGCTCCCACAGGCCCACCACAAGCCACAAGACCCGCGCAATACCTGTGGGAGCGGGCAAGCCCGCGAAGCAGCCAGCACCGCCAGAACGGCTTAACGCAGCTCGAGCACATCCTGCATGTCGTACAGCCCCGGCTCGCGCCCATCCAGCCACAGCGCCGCACGCACGGCACCCTTGGCGAAGGTCATGCGGCTGGAGGCCTTGTGGGTGATTTCCAGGCGCTCGCCTTCGGCAGCGAACAACACAGTGTGATCGCCCACCACATCGCCGGCACGCACGGTGGCGAAACCGATGGTTTTGCGATCTCGCGCGCCGGTCTGCCCTTCACGGCCATATACGGCCACTTCCTGCAGATCACGGCCCAGCGCATTGGCAACCACTTCACCCATGCGCAGTGCAGTACCCGACGGGGCATCGACCTTGTGCCGGTGGTGCGCCTCGATGATTTCGATATCGACATCATCGCCCAGCACCCGCGCTGCCATATCCAACAGCTTCAGGCTAAGGTTGACGCCCACGCTGAAGTTGGCAGCGAACACGATTGGAATGTCCTTGCCAGCCTCAGCCAACAGCTGCTTCTCTTCGGCTGTAAAACCGGTCGTACCGATGATCATCGCCTTGCCGTGCTTGCGGCAGAACGCCAGGTTTTTCAGGGTCACCGAGGGGTGAGTGAAATCGATCAGCACATCGAACTCGTCGGCAACCTTGGCAAGGTCGTCGGACAACAGCACGCCAATTCGGCCAAGTGCCGCCAGCTCTCCGGCATCAGCCCCGACCAACGAGCTGTCAGGGCGATCAATCGCCGCAGTCAGCCCTGCACCTGAGGTTTGTTGCACGGCTTCGATGAGGGTTTTACCCATCCGCCCCGCCGCGCCCATCACTGCAATACGTCGCATAACCTGTTCCTTGTCAGAGATCGCCGAAGAAGCGCTTCACACCATCGAACCAGCCGCTGGCCTTGGGCGAGTGGGAACTGTCGCCTTCCAGCGAATCACGCAGCTCTTCGAGCAACTCGCGCTGGCGACGGCTGAGGTTGACCGGGGTTTCTACGGCCACACGGCACAGCAGGTCGCCCGCGCCACCGCCACGCACCGGGGCAACACCCTTGCCACGCAGACGGAACTGCTTACCGGTCTGGGTACCTTCCGGAATCCTCAGCTTCACACGACCATCCAGGGTCGGCACTTCCAGCTCGCCGCCCAGGGCAGCATCGGTGTAGCTGATCGGTACTTCACAGTACAGGTGCTTGCCATCACGCTGGAAGATTTCGTGCTCACGCACGCTGATCACCACGTACAGGTCGCCAGTCGGGCCACCATGAGCACCCGCCTCGCCCTCACCCGACAGACGGATGCGGTCGCCGGTATCAACACCTGCCGGCACCTTGACCGACAGCGTCTTGTATTCCTCGACACGCCCTTCACCGTGGCACGAAGTGCACGGGTCGGTAATGATCTTGCCTTGGCCATGGCAGCGCGGGCAGGTCTGCTGCACCGAGAAGAAGCCTTGCTGCATGCGCACCTGGCCGATGCCGCCGCAGGTCGGGCAGGTCGACGGGGTCGAGCCCTTCTTGGCACCGGAACCGTCGCAAGGCTGGCAGTTGACCAGGGTGGGCACGCGGATGCTGACCGTAGTGCCACGCACCGCTTCTTCCAGGTTCAGTTCCAGGGTGTAGCGCAGGTCGCTGCCGCGCTGGGCACCGCCTCGACCACCACCGCGGCCGCCGCCACCGAAGAAGTCGCTGAACACATCACCGAAGATGTCGGAGAAGTTGGCACCACCAAAGCCGGCACCACCGCCACCCATGCTTGGGTCGACACCCGCATGGCCATACTGGTCGAAGGCCGCACGCTTGCTCGCGTCCGACAGCACTTCGTAGGCCTCGTTGGCCTCCTTGAACTTGTCTTCCGATTCTTTATCGCCCGGATTGCGGTCCGGGTGATACTTCATCGCCAAACGGCGGTAAGCCTTCTTGAGGTCCGCTTCAGTGGCGCCGCGCTCGACACCCAGGACCTCATAATAATCACGCTTGGACATAGGTCATTTGCACCTTGTTGGGCGTCTGGCATCTGCGCCACGCCATCAGCACCCGCCCGCTACCCATAAGAGCCACTGACAGATGCTGTAAAAATTCTCGAATTCCAGATACGCCAACGCGGGAGCAAGCCCCCGCGCGGCGACATCCTACCAGCTCACCGGCAAACGACGGTGAACTGGCCGACAACATGCAGGGATTACTGCTTGTTGTTGTCTTTCACTTCTTCGAACTCGGCGTCAACCACGTCATCGTGCTTGGCTTCCGGCTCGGCCTGCTGCGCGCCACCCTGAGGCTGTTCAGCCGACTGCTCGGCGTACATCTTCTGGGCAACCGGGGCAGAGACCTTGGACAGCTCTTCAACCTTGGCGTCGATGGCAGCCTTGTCGTCGCCTTTGACAGCGGCTTCCAGGGCAACAACGGCGGCCTCGATGGCGGTTTTCTCTTCAGCGGTAACCTTGTCACCTGCGTCAGCGACCATCTTGCGGGTCGAGTGCACCAGCGCGTCACCCTGGTTACGGGCAGCGGCCAGCTCTTCGAACTTGCGGTCTTCCTCGGCGTTGGCCTCGGCGTCACGCACCATGCGCTCGATTTCTTCGTCCGACAGGCCGGAGTTGGCCTTGATCACGATCGACTGAGTCTTGCCGGTGGCCTTGTCTTTCGCACCTACGTGCAGAATGCCGTTGGCGTCGATGTCGAAGGTCACTTCGATTTGCGGCACGCCACGCGGTGCTGGCGGAATGTCAGCCAGGTCGAACTTGCCCAGCGACTTGTTCTGCGCAGCCTGCTTACGCTCACCCTGCAGCACGTGAATGGTCACGGCGCTCTGGTTGTCGTCGGCAGTCGAGAACACCTGCGACTTCTTGGTCGGGATGGTGGTGTTCTTCTCGATCAGCGCGGTCATCACGCCGCCCATGGTTTCGATACCCAGGGTCAGCGGGCTGACGTCCAGCAGCAGTACGTCTTTCACGTCACCGGCCAGTACCGCACCCTGGATGGCAGCACCCATGGCAACCGCTTCGTCCGGGTTCACGTCCTTGCGCGCTTCCTTACCGAAGAAGTCGGCCACTTCTTTCTGCACCAGCGGCATGCGGGTCTGACCGCCGACCAGGATCACGTCGTCGATCTTGCTGGCGTCGATGCCGGCGTCTTTCAGGGCGATGCGGCAAGGCTCGATGGTACGTTTGACCAGGTCTTCGACCAGCGACTCCAGCTTGGCGCGGGAGATCTTCACATTCAGGTGCTTAGGACCGGTGGCATCTGCAGTGATGTACGGCAGGTTGACGTCGGTCGACTGAGCGGACGACAGCTCGATCTTGGCCTTTTCTGCGGCTTCTTTCAGGCGCTGCAGGGCCAGAGGATCGTTCTTCAGGTCCATGCCCGACTCTTTCTTGAACTCGTCGACAAGGTAGTCGATCAGGCGCATGTCGAAGTCTTCACCACCCAGGAAGGTGTCGCCGTTGGTAGCCAGTACTTCGAACTGGTGCTCACCGTCGACTTCGGCGATTTCGATGACCGAAACGTCGAAGGTACCACCACCCAGGTCATAAACGATGACGGTGTGGTCGCCCTTGGCCTTGTCCATACCGTAGGCCAGCGCAGCGGCAGTCGGCTCGTTGATAATGCGTTTTACGTCCAGGCCAGCGATGCGGCCGGCGTCTTTGGTCGCCTGACGCTGGCTGTCGTTGAAGTAGGCCGGAACGGTGATGACCGCTTCGGTGACTGGCTCGCCGAGGTAGTCTTCGGCGGTCTTCTTCATTTTCTTCAGGACTTCGGCGCTGATCTGCGGCGGAGCCATTTCCTTGCCAGCAGCCTCGACCCAGGCGTCACCGTTGTTCGCCTTGACGATCTTGTACGGCACCAGCTTGATGTCTTTCTGCACGACATCTTCTTCGAAGCGGCGGCCAATCAGGCGCTTCACTGCGAACAGGGTGTTGTGTGGGTTGGTGACGGCCTGGCGCTTGGCCGACTGGCCAACCAGGATTTCGCCATCGTTGGCGTAGGCCACGATCGAAGGGGTAGTACGCGCACCTTCGGCGTTTTCGATGACTTTGACGTTACCGTTTTCCAGAATGGAGACGCACGAGTTGGTGGTCCCCAGGTCGATACCGATGATTTTGCCCATGTTAACTCTCCCGAAACTTGAATTTGGTAGCAGCGACTACTTTGGCCAACTGCGGTAATACTTGAAGGCTTGACACCTAGATGGGGATGCCCGGAAGGATTTCAAGCCTTTTCATTGATCGAGGGTTGCGCCGCGCTCGGCGCCTTGCTGACCACCACCATGGCGGGGCGCAGCAGGCGGCCGTTCAGCAGGTAACCCTTCTGGAACACGTTCAGCACGCTGTTTGGCTCGACCTCGGCGTTTTCCTGCATGGCCATGGCCTGGTGGTGCTCAGGGTTGAACGGCTGGCCGTGCGGGTCGACCGCTTCAAGGTTGTAGCGCTTGAGCGTGTCCTGGAACATCTTCAGGGTCAGCTCGACACCTTCGCGGATCTGCTTGACGTGCTCATCCTCGGCACTGGAGTGAGCCAGGGCCAGCTCCAGGCTGTCGATCACCGGCAGCAAGTCGCTGGAGAACTTCTCCAGGGCGAACTTGTGGGCTTTTTCCACGTCCTGCTCGGCACGACGGCGTACGTTCTGCAGGTCGGCAACGGCGCGCAGCGCCTGGTCCTTGGCTGCGGCCAGCTGTTCCTCGAGCTCCAGAACACGGGTATCAGCTGCATTGCCTGCACCGGTTTCTTCCACGTTAAGGTCTTTCTCGTTCAGCTGCTCATCAGCCATGGGGTCTCTCCTGCGCAATTTTGTGGACTGCGAGCCAGGCTCGCCTTGGATGACGGCTATATGGGGCCGGAAAAACCAGGTTCAAGGGGCAAGGTGGTTTTCAAGGCTGCAACAGAATCTGCGAAGGGGCATTGGCAGGCCTGAAAAAAGTACTGTATAAATAACCAGACCTGACTTTCGGGAGCCACCCCCATGCTGGTGCACCTGTCCATTCACAACTACGCCATCGTCGAGCACCTCGACCTCGAAATCGCCCGTGGCATGTCCGTCATCACCGGCGAGACCGGTGCCGGCAAATCGATCATGCTCGACGCCCTCGGCCTGGCCTTGGGCGACCGTGCCGACAGCGGCGTGGTGCGCCCCGGCACCGACAAGGCAGACATCCTGGCCACCTTCGACCTGGTGGACATTCCCGAAGCGCATACCTGGCTGGCCGAGCGCGACCTGAACAACGAAGGCCTGTGCATCTTGCGCCGGGTGATCACCGCCGAAGGCCGCAGCCGCGGCTACATCAACGGCACGCCCTGCCCGCTCGGCGACCTCAAGGCGCTGGGCGAACTGCTGATCGATATCCACAGCCAGCACGAGCACCAGTCCCTGCTCAAGACCGACACCCATCGTCGCCTGCTTGACGAGTATGCCGGTGCCGTCGACCTGGCCCGCCAGGTACAGCTTGCAGCCAAGCGCTGGAACCAGACCCGCCTGGAGCTGGAGCGCCTGTCCAACTCGGGCGACGAGCAGCGCGCCCGCCACCAGTTGCTCAGTTACCAGCTGGAAGAACTGGACAACCTCGGCCTGGGCGAGCACGAACTGGAGCAACTGGAACAGGAACACAAGAACCTGACCAGCGCCGAAGCCCTGTTCGGCATCTGCCGCCAGGTCATCGACCAGTGCAGCGAGAGCGATTCGGGCAATGTGCTCAGCGCCCTCACCTCCAGCCTCAACCGCCTGGGTGCCGCCACCAACTCGCCCAAGGCACTGAGCGAAGCGGCCAACCTGATTGCCAGCGCGCAGATCCAGGTCGAAGAAGCCATGGGCGAGCTCAACCGCTTCCTCGACAACTTCGACGCCGACCCGATGCGCCTGCAAGCCCTGGAAGAGCGCCTGGACACCATCTATACCCTGGCGCGCAAACACCGGGTGCACCCCACCGAACTGCCCCACCTGCAACAGCAGCAGATGGAAGAGCTGGAAGGCCTTAACGCCAGCGACGAGTCGATCGAGCGGCTGGGCGAAGAGCTTGCCGCCTTTGCCCAGCACTATAAAGAGAAAGCCCGTGAGCTCAGCGGCCTGCGCCAGCAAGCGGCGCAGCAGCTGGCGGGTGCGGTGGAGCAGGAAATCCAGCGCCTGGGCATGCCTGGCGGGCGCTTCTGCATAGAGCTGACACCCAACGAAGGCACAGACCTGTCACCCCATGGCCTGGAGCAGATCGAACTGCTGGTCAGCGCCAACCCTGGCCAGCCACTCAAGGGCCTGGCGAAGGTGGCGTCGGGCGGTGAACTGTCACGTATCAGCCTGGCGATCCAGGTGATCACGGCGCAGACCTCGCGCATTCCTACCCTGGTGTTCGACGAAGTCGACGTGGGTATTGGCGGGCCAACGGCAGAAATCGTCGGCCAATTGCTGCGGCGCCTGGGCGAACGCGGCCAGGTACTGACCGTGACCCACCTGCCGCAGGTGGCGGCGCAGGGGCATCACCATCTGTTCGTGCACAAGGTGCGCAACAGCGACACCACCCACACCGCCGTGGCTAGCCTTGGCAAGCGTGAGCGCGTGGAAGAAGTGGCGCGGATGCTCGGCGGGATCGACCTGACCAAGGAATCTTTGGCGCATGCGCGCAAGATGGTGGTGAGCGGCAAGGCCTGAGCCTTGCTTTTCCAGGACGATTCGCGGGCACGCCCGCTCCCACAGGGTGATCACAGGATCTGAAACCTGAGGTGTTGGACCTGTGGGAGCGGGCGCGCCCGCGAAGAGGCCGGCACAGACAACACATCGTTCAATCCCAGAAAGCACAAAGGCGACCCGAAGGTCGCCTTTGCCATCCATAACGAAAAATCGTTACTTCTTCTTACGCACATACAGGACCAGATTGTGGTCCACCAGCTCGAAGCCATGCTCGGCCACGATTTCGCGCTGGCGCTTCTCGATTTCAGCATCCATGAATTCGATGACTTCACTGGTATCCACGTTCACCATGTGGTCGTGGTGACCGCCGTCGGCCAGCTCGAACACTGCATGACCGCCGTCGAAGTTGTGGCGAACCACCAGACCCGCCGCCTCGAACTGGGTCAGCACGCGATAGACGGTGGCCAGGCCTACATCCTCGCCAGCCTCCATCAGCGCCTTGTAGACATCCTCTGCACTCATGTGACGCTGCTCGGTAGAGTCGAGCATCTGAAGGATCTTGACTCGAGGCAGGGTCACCTTGAGACCGGCTTTGCGCAATTCGCTATTTTCAACCATGGTCAGCTTTCTCGCCGATGCTGCTTCGCAGCTTCTCTTAATACGGGTATGATCGGGGTTTACGTTGTCCAGCCAAGATAGTGGAAGTCGCCCACCGATGCAAAACACCAAGCTCTTGCTAACCAGCCTCACCCTAGTGGGACTGCTCGCACTCGCCGGTTGCTCGTTTCCCGGGGTTTACAAAATCGACATCCAGCAGGGCAATGTCGTCACGCAAGACATGATAGACCAATTACGCCCGGGAATGACCCGCCGGCAAGTAAGGTTTATCATGGGCAACCCGCTGATTCAGGATACCTTCAACACCAATCGCTGGGATTACCTGTACAGCCTGCAGCCTGGTGGCGGTAAGCGCCAGCAAGAACGCATGAGTGTATTTTTCAACGAAAGCGATCAACTGGTCAGCCTGTCTGGCGACTTCATGCCAGGCGTCAGCCGCGATCAGGAAATCCTCGGTGGCAGCAGCGACACCACCATCAGCCCGGCCACCGAGCCAGGCCAGACCGAGCAGCCGGCAGCGCAGCCTGAAGAAAAACCGGCCAAGCCAGGTTCGACCGAAGAGGCCATCCAGCGCGAGATCGACACCATCGAGACCACCCCGGTCCCGACCCCCGCACCGCTGGAAACCCGGTAGCCGGGAAGCAGGTGCAAAAAAGCCCGGACGTGTTCCGGGCTTTTTATTGCCGCCCGTTCAGTCAGGCATTCAGTTGCTTGGCACGCTGGCAGAACGCATCGACCAGCGTGTTGGCCGCCTGATTGAATAGCGGGCCCAACGTGGCACGCACAATCGGCCCGGCGTAATCGAAGGACAGGTCCAGGCTGATCTTGCAGGCCTTTTCACCCAGTGGCTTGAACACCCAAACACCATGCAGCTGGGTGAATGGCCCTTCTTCGAGATTCATCTCGATGGACTGCCCCGGCACCAGCACGTTACGCGTAACGAAGTGCTGGCTCATGCCACCCTTGGCCACTTCGAGCTTGGCACGCATGTGTGTATCGCTGGTTTCGATCACCGTCGAGGCCGAGCACCACGGCAAAAACTCAGGGTAGCTGGCTACATCGTTGACCAGATCGTAAAGCGCCTGGGCGGGGTATGGCAGCAGGGCGGAGCGTTGAATATGGGTAGTCATCCAGGCGTCACTTCCAAGGCTGGGTGGCGACGCTTCGCAGCGTGCCGAAAACAGGTTCTGTGCGTATGACAGGGTTTGTATTGTCCGGTATTCATTCCAGTGGCTCAAGCACACCGAAATCCCATAGCGGACGACGCGCGGACTTGCCTATAATGCCGCCCCTATGGCTAAGCAAAAAAAACATCCGACCGGGACCATCGCGCAAAACAAGAAAGCGCGACACGATTACTTCATCGAACACAAGTTCGAGGCCGGGCTGGTCCTGTCCGGCTGGGAAGTAAAAAGCCTGCGAGCCGGCAAGGCGCACCTGACTGACAGCTACGTGCTGCTCAAGGACGGTGAGGCCTGGCTGTTCGGCAGCCACATCACCCCGCTGACCACGGCCAGCACCCACGTCATCGCCGACCCTACACGCACCCGCAAGCTGCTGCTGAACAAGCGCGAGCTAGAGCGCGTGGAAGCGGCTGTGGCGCAAAAAGGCTACACCTGCGTGGCTTTGGCGCTGTACTGGAGCAAGCACCTGATCAAGTGCGAAATCGCACTGGGCAAGGGTAAGAAGGAATTCGACAAGCGCGACACCATGCGCGAGCGCGACTCCAACCGCGAGCTGCAGCGGGCTGTGCGGAACAAGGGCAAGGAAGACTAATTGGTCTTTAGCCTGTTCCGGCCTCTTCGCGGGTAAACCCGCTCCCACAGGAAGGGCACCAGATTCAAACCCGGCGCCTATCCTGTGGAGCAGCCTCTTCGCGGGCACGCCCGCTCCCACAGGAAGGGCACCAGTCTCAAGCCCGGCGCTTATCCTGTGTGCGGCCTCTTCGCGGGCACGCCCGCTCCCACAGGAAGGGCACCAGTCTCAAGCCCGGCGCTTATCCTGTGTGCGGCCTCTTCGCGGGCACGCCCGCTCCCACAGGAAGGGCACCAGACTCAAGCCCGGCGCTTATCCTGTGTGCGGCCTCTTCGCGGGCACGCCCGCTCCCACAGAAAGGGCACCAGACTCAAGCCAGGCGCTTATCCTGTGTGCAGCCTCTTCGCGGGCACGCCCGCTCCCACAGGAAGGGCACCAGACTCAAGCCAGGCGCTTATCCTGTGTGCAGCCTCTTCGCGGGCACGCCCGCTCCCACAGGAAGGGCACCAGTCTCAAGCTAGGCGCTTATCCTGTGTGCGGCCTCTTCGCGGGCACGCCCGTTCCCACAGGAAGGGCACCAGACTCAAGCCAGGCGCTTATCCTGTGGGAGCGGGCTTGCCCGCGAAGAGGCAGGTACTGCCCATAAAAGTCTCAGCGCCCGCTGCGCCGCTCCGCCCGCGCCACCCGCTGCGCTTCTTCGTGCGCCTCTTCCAGCACCTCCTGCACATACAAAATGTGCCGGCTGGACACCTCCCGCGCATCCTCCGCCCTGCCCTCGACAATCGCCAGGTACAGCTCCCGGTGCTGACTGATCAGCATGTCCCGGGTTTCGGTGCGCTGCTGGTACATGCCGCCGATGTTGGTCACCACGTTGCGCTTGAGCAGGTCGAACAACCCCCGGATGGTGTGCAGCAACACCGCGTTATGGCTGGCCTCGGCGATCGCCAGGTGGAAGCGCGCATCAGCCGCGCCCTCCTCCGCACGGGTTACCTCGTCGAACCTGGCATAGCAGTCCTGCAGCGTATCGAAGGCCGCCTTCAAGCGCGCCCGGTCCGGCTCGGTGGCACGCTGGGCAGCGTAATAGGCACAGGACGCCTCCAGGGTATGGCGGAACTCGAGCAGGTCACGCTGCGCTTCGGCACTGTGTTCGAGCAACTGCAGCAACGGGTCGCTGAAGGTGGACCCCAACGACTCCGCCACAAAATTGCCCCCGCCCTGACGGCTGACCAACAGCCCCTTGGCCACCAGCTTCTGGATCGCCTCACGCAGTGACGGGCGGGACACACCAAACTGCTCGGCCAGGACGCGCTCGGCCGGCAGCCGCTGCCCCGAGGTCAGCGTGCCTTCCAGAATCATCCCTTCCAGCCGATCGACAATGTCGTCGGACAGGCGCCGCTGGCGTACCTGATCAAAAACCATCACATGCTCTCCACAAACCCCCGGGCAAATGTCAGGGGGTGCCTATTCTCGCCGATCCAGGCCACGCAAACACCCATCAAGCCGCGATTTTCCCACCACATCAGATGCCCGCTCATCGGTACACGACCAAAGTTTTGCACAGGACAAATTGACACACCCACGACAGCGCTTTTAACCTAGCGTCCAGCCATTGTAAATTGGTCTTACCAATTATCCAATGCCAGTGCCTGACCAACAACAATTAGGGGCCACCCCATATGCAAACCTGGCAACAACTCTATACCCCGCTTGGTAGTCTCGGCCTGTCCGCACTGGCGGCGGTCATCCCTATCGTGTTCTTCTTCCTGGCCCTCGCCGTGTTCCGCCTCAAGGGCCACGTAGCGGGCAGTATCACCCTCGCGCTGTCGATTCTGGTGGCGATCTTCGCCTTCCAGATGCCTGTCGACATGGCCCTCGCCGCCGCGGGTTACGGCTTCCTCTACGGCCTCTGGCCAATTGCCTGGATCATCGTTGCCGCGGTGTTCCTGTACAAACTCACGGTCAAGAGCGGCCAGTTCGAAGTGATCCGCAGTTCGGTGCTGTCGATTACCGACGACCAGCGCCTGCAAGTGCTGTTGATCGGCTTCTGCTTCGGCGCCTTCCTCGAAGGTGCGGCGGGCTTTGGCGCACCGGTGGCCATCACTGCCGCACTGCTGGTGGGCCTGGGCTTCAACCCGCTGTACGCTGCCGGCCTGTGCCTGATCGCCAACACCGCGCCAGTGGCCTTCGGCGCCCTGGGCATCCCGATCATCGTGGCCGGCCAGGTCACCGGTATCGACGCCTTCCACATCGGCGCCATGACCGGCCGCCAGCTGCCGCTGCTGTCGCTGTTCGTGCCGTTCTGGCTGGTGTTCATGATGGACGGCCTGCGTGGCGTGAAGGAAACCTGGCCTGCCGCCCTGGTCGCCGGCCTGAGCTTTGCCGTCACCCAGTACTTCACCTCGAACTTCATCGGCCCGGAACTGCCAGACATCACCTCGGCCCTGGCCAGCCTGATCTGCCTCACCCTGTTCCTTAAAGTCTGGCAGCCCAAGCGTGCGTTCAGCGAGGCCAAAGGCAGTGTCGGCGCAGCCGTTGTGCAGCCAAGCGGCAGCCAGCCTAGCCCGTACAGCTTTGGCGAGATCTTCAAGGCCTGGTCGCCGTTCCTGATCCTCACCGTGCTGGTCACCATCTGGACCCTGAAGCCGTTCAAGGCGGCTTTCGCGCCGGGCGGTGCGATGTACAACTTCGTCTTCAACTTCGCCATCCCGCACCTCGACCAACTGGTGGTCAAGACCGCACCGATCGTTGCCGCGCCGACCGCCATGCCAGCGGTGTTCAAGCTCGACCCGATCTCCGCCACCGGCACCGCGATCTTCCTCTCGGCGCTGATCTCGATGGCAGTGCTGAAGATCAACTTCAAAACTGGTCTTACCACTTTCAAAGAAACCTTCTGGGAACTGCGCTGGCCGATTCTGTCGATCGGCATGGTGTTGGCCTTCGCCTTCGTCACCAACTACTCGGGCATGTCCTCGACCATGGCCCTGGTGCTGGCCGGTACCGGCGCCGCGTTCCCGTTCTTCTCGCCGTTCCTCGGCTGGCTGGGCGTGTTCCTGACCGGCTCGGACACCTCGTCCAACGCCCTGTTCAGCTCGCTGCAGGCCACCACCGCGCACCAGATCGGGGTCAACGACACCCTGCTGGTGGCGGCCAACACCAGCGGTGGCGTAACCGGCAAGATGATCTCGCCGCAATCGATCGCCGTGGCCTGCGCCGCTACCGGCCTGGTCGGCAAGGAATCCGACCTGTTCCGCTTCACCGTCAAGCACAGCCTGTTCTTCGCCACCATCGTCGGCCTGATCACCCTGGTCCAGGCTTACTGGCTGACCGGCATGCTGGTTCATCACTAAAGTGAAAGGGGCCGGGCGCCGTCGCGCGCCCGGCACACCCACAAGCAACGCTGCGAGAATCCATGATCATTTCTGCCTCTACCGACTATCGCGCCGCGGCCCAACGCAAGCTGCCCCCCTTCCTGTTCCACTACGCTGACGGCGGCGCCTACGCCGAGCACACCCTGCGCCACAACGTGTCGGACCTGGCCGGCATCGCCCTGCGCCAGCGCGTGTTGAACAACATGTCCGAGCTCAGCCTGGAAACCAAGCTGTTCGACGAAACCCTGAGCATGCCGGTGGCCCTGGCCCCGGTCGGCCTCACCGGCATGTACGCCCGCCGTGGCGAAGTGCAGGCCGCACGCGCGGCCGCCGCCCATGGCATCCCGTTCACCATGTCGACCGTGTCGGTGTGCCCGATCGAAGAAGTGGCGCCAGCCATCGACCGGCCGATGTGGTTCCAGCTGTATGTGCTCAAGGACCGCGGCTTCATGCGCAATGCCCTGGAGCGCGCCAAGGCCGCCGGCGTGAAGACCCTGGTGTTCACCGTGGACATGCCCGTACCCGGTGCCCGCTACCGCGACGCCCACTCTGGCATGAGCGGCAGGAACGGCCCGCTGCGCCGCGTGCTGCAAGCCATGACCCACCCCGAGTGGGCATGGGATGTGGGCGTGATGGGCCGCCCGCATGACCTGGGCAACATCTCCAAATACCGTGGCAACCCCACCGGCCTTGCCGACTACATCGGCTGGCTGGGCAACAACTTCGACCCGTCCATTTCCTGGAAAGACCTGGAGTGGATCCGTGAGTTCTGGGACGGCCCGATGATCATCAAGGGCATTCTCGATGCCGATGACGCTCGCGATGCGGTCAAGTTCGGTGCCGACGGTATCGTGGTGTCCAACCACGGCGGCCGCCAGCTCGACGGCGTGCTGTCCAGCGCCCGTGCCCTGCCGGCAATTGCCGACGCGGTCAAAGGCGACCTGAAGATCCTGGCCGACTCGGGCATTCGCAGTGGCCTGGACGTGGTGCGCATGATCGCCCTGGGTGCCGACACCGTACTGATCGGCCGCGCCTTCCTCTACGCCCTTGCCGTGCATGGCCAGGCCGGCGTGAAAAACCTGCTCGAGCTGTTCGAAAAGGAAATGCGCGTGGCCATGGTGCTGACCGGTGCCAAGTCGATCAGCGAGATCACCCGCGACTCGCTGGTACGCGAACTGGGCGCCTGAACGCCTGCAAGAACCACCGCCTGAATGACCCGGGGCATGTAGCGCACAGACGCCACAGCCCCGCGAGGAGACTGCATGAGCCTGCCCGCCGCGTTCCTGCGTGATGCCGAGCGCCTGATCCCCGCCGAACGCCGCTTCGACGACCCCACCTCCACCCTGGCCTTCGGCACCGACGCCAGCTTCTACCGCTTGATCCCCAAGCTGGTGGTGCGCGTCGAGTCCGAGGACGAAGTGGTCGGCCTGATCAAACTGGCCCAGCGCGAGCGGGTGCCGGTCACCTTCCGCGCTGCCGGCACCAGCCTGTCTGGCCAGGCCATCAGCGATTCGGTGCTGATCGTGCTCGGCGATAACTGGAACGGCCGCGAAATCCGACGCCAGGGCGAGCAGATTCGCCTGCAACCCGGCGTGATCGGCGCCCAGGCCAACGCCTGGTTGGCCCCCTTCGGGCGCAAGATCGGCCCCGACCCGGCCTCGATCAACGCCTGCAAGATCGGCGGCATCGTCGCCAACAACGCCAGTGGCATGTGCTGCGGCACCGCGCAGAACACCTACCACACCCTGGCGGGCCTGCGCCTGGTGCTGGCCGACGGCACCCGCCTGGACAGCGAAGACCCGGCCAGCGTCGCCGCCTTCGAAAGCAGCCACGCCGAGCTGCTGGAAGCACTGGCCCGCCTGGGCCGCGAAACCCGCGCCAACACCGCGCTGGCCGACCGCATCCGGCACAAATACCGGCTGAAGAACACCACCGGCCTGTCACTGAACGCACTGGTGGACTACGACCAGCCGCTGGACATTTTGCAGCACCTGCTGGTCGGCTCCGAAGGCACCCTGGGCTTCATCAGCGCCGTCACGTACGACACCGTGCCCGACCACCCGCACAAGGCCAGCGCCCTGCTGGTGTTCCCCAGCGTCGAAAGCTGCTGCCGCGCGGTACCCGTGCTCAAGCAGCAGCCGGTCTCTGCCGTGGAACTGCTCGACCGCCGCAGCCTGCGCTCGGTGCAGAACATGCCAGGCATGCCGCTGTGGGTAAAAGGCCTGTCGGACAATGCCTGCGCCCTGCTGATCGAATCCCGCGCCGCCAGCCAGAGCCTGCTGCACGAGCAACTGCAGCAGATCATGGCCTCGATCGCCGACTTCCCACTGGAACAGCAAGTGGACTTCAGCGAAGACCCGGCCGTGTACAACCAGCTGTGGAAAATCCGCAAGGACACCTTCCCCGCCGTCGGTGCCGTGCGCCAGACCGGCACCACGGTCATCATCGAAGACGTGACCTTCCCCGTCGAGCAACTGGCCGAAGGCGTCAACCGCCTGATCCAGCTGTTCGACAAGCATCACTATGACGAAGCGATCATTTTCGGCCACGCGCTGGAAGGCAACCTGCACTTCGTCTTTACCCAGGGGTTCAACAGCGCCGAAGAAGTCGCACGATACCAGGCGTTCATGGACGACGTGGCGCAACTGGTGGCGGTGGAGTTTGGCGGCTCGCTCAAGGCCGAGCACGGCACCGGGCGCAACATGGCGCCTTTCGTGGAGCTGGAGTGGGGGCACGACGCCTACCAGCTGATGTGGAAGCTCAAGCGCCTGCTCGACCCCAACGGCATCCTCAACCCCGACGTGGTGTTGAGCGACGACCCGGATATCCACCTGAAAAACCTCAAGCCGCTGCCTGCCGCCGACGAAATCGTCGACAAGTGCATCGAGTGCGGCTTCTGCGAACCGGTGTGCCCGTCCAAGGGCCTGACCCTCAGCCCGCGCCAGCGCATCGTCATGTGGCGTGACATCCAGGCCAAGCAGCGCGCCGGCATCGATACCCGCGCACTGATGCAAAGCTACCAGTACCAGGGCATCGACACCTGCGCCGCTACCGGCCTGTGCGCCCAGCGCTGCCCGGTCGGCATCAACACCGGCGAGCTGGTGAAGAAACTGCGCAGCCAGGCCGCCGACCACGCTAAAACCGCCGACTGGCTAGCCGAGCATTTCCACACCGCCCTAAGCGGTGCACGCCTGACCCTGACCGCCGCCAACACCGCACGCAAATTGCTAGGCGCCCCGCGCCTGGGCCGCCTGAGCGCCTCGCTGAGCAAAGCCAGCAAAGGCCGCCTGCCCCAATGGACCCCGGCCATGCCGCAACCGCTGCGCCCGCCGGCTTTTGGCGCCACCAGCAACGACGCCCGCCCCCGCGTGGTGTACCTGGCCGCCTGCGTCTCCCGGGTAATGGGCCCGGCCTATGCCGACCGCGAGCAAAGCTCGCTGCTGGACAAAACCCGCGCCCTGCTGGAAAAGGCCGGTTACCAGGTGGTGTTCCCCGACAACGCCGACAGCCTGTGCTGCGGCCAACCGTTCGCCTCCAAAGGCTACCCCGAGCAGGCCGAACACAAACGCCAGGAGCTGATCACCGCCCTGCTGCACGCCAGCCGCGGTGGCCTCGACCCGATCTATTGCGACACCAGCCCCTGCACCCTGCGCCTGGTGCAGGACCTGGGCGAAACCCGGCTGGACCTGTACGACCCCGTGCGCTTCATCCGCACCCACCTGCTCGACCGACTGGAGTTTACCCCCCAGGACGAACCGGTAGCCGTGCACGTGACCTGCAGCACCCAGCACCTGGGCGAAAGCCAGGCCTTGATCGACCTGGCGCGGCGTTGCAGCAAACAGGTGGTGATCCCGGAAGGTATTCATTGCTGCGGGTTTGCCGGTGACAAAGGCTTTACCACCCCCGAGTTGAACGCCCACTCGCTGCGCAGCCTGAAGGACGCCGTGCAGTATTGCAGCGAAGGCATTTCCACCAGCCGCACCTGCGAGATAGGCCTGTCGAGCCACAGCGGCATCGACTACCACGGCCTGGTCTACCTGGTAGACCGCGTCACCCGACCACGCAGCCTCTAACGCGTTGATATAGGTGGGGAACGCTGTAGGATCTGTGTAGGAGCGGGTTCACCCGCGAAAGGGCCGGCCCTGCTGGCCAATCCCCTCCCGCCGTCCACCGTCGCAGCCGCCTACACAGATCGGTGGTGGACACACATCGGGCGCCAGACACAGCCCCCCCGTAGGAGCGGGTTCACCCGCGAACACCGGCAACGCCGGTGCCATCCCCACCTCAATATCGCCCGCCACCATCCCGATTGAACCCCCGCCAATCCCCCGCAGTCCACCTTACAGGCCCACCTTCCAGAGGCCCCAGAGGAGACACCCATGAAAGGTACCGCACTTTCGGCCCTGTTCGCGGCCGCCACCCTGCTGGCTTCGCCGGTGTTCGCCGCCGATGACCTCTGCACCACCAACCTGCAAAAGATCGACAACAGCATGGCCACCGCCGGCGCCACCTCCGAGGGCCTGGACAAGGCCATCACCGAGCACGTCGACAAAGCCAAGGCCGCCCAGGCCTCGGGCGACACCAAGGAGTGCATCGCCATTACTAGCAAAGTGCTGGAGCGCCTGGAAAAAACCGAGAAAGGCAGCAGTAGCGGCAACGGCGGCGCATAAGCCCCAAAGCGGGCGACTGGACCGGCTGTCGACGTCGCCCGCGCAATGGCGTATACTCCGTCTCACGTACCGTAAGGTGCGGTAGCGTAACGCTAGCGTGGGGCCGATTAGGATTCGACGCCGGTAGCGAAACTCTAGGTGCATGCCGAGTTGGTAACAGAACTCGTAAATCCACTGTTGCAACTTTTATAGTTGCCAATGACGAAAACTACGGCGCGGAGTACAAGCTGGCTGCGTAAGCAGTCCTCTTGACCCGTTGCTTCTGGTAGCTTCGGCTCCAGCAATCACTAGGGGATGCCTGTAAACCCGAACTGATTGTCATACAGAACAGGATCGTCGCGTAGCACGTTGTGGGCGAAGTGACTAAAACTTACACAACTCATCCAAAGCACCCTGCCCGTCGGGCGGCTGCGGATTAAATCAGTAGACACGGCTAAGCATGTAGTACCGACAGCGGAGTACTGGCGGACGGGGGTTCAAATCCCCCCGGCTCCACCAAACAATCCTTACAAATCAGGCACTTAGCGAATCTCGCAAGTGCCTTTTTTGTGTCTGAATGGGCCGTTTTGGCTGGGGAATGCCAGCTTAATGACAGCATGGGAAACGGAGCGCAGGTAGCGAGATGGATATAGCCAACAATCCAGCGGGCGAGCTTTTGCAGTTGATCCGGAAGATCCTTGAGCAATCTGACGATCTGCCAATGACCCAGGTGTGGTCGGTATGCTTTGATTGCAAGACCACCAACAGTGGGGAAATTGTCCAAGGCATCATGCGAGCCATAGAGCTGACGAATGAAGCTCGCCAGGCGACAAAATCTTTCGTTCAGGGCGATCCTTCAATTTATCTCGCCCCATTCGACAGTATTGAGCAGCTCCTTCACAACCATTCCTTGACTGGAAAGCTGTCGAATTATCGACGCTATATGGATGCTGCCACTATTACCGCCCTCGGCTTTGTAGATCACATGCTCTCCCAAGAGTTTTCATCCGAGCATCCTGGCGCCATGAAAAATGTTCGGGAATTCATCCAGGCTTTGGACGAACTGCTGGAAGAATGCCTAGGCTCCGACATCAGCTCCGGTTTGAAAGAACTGTTCACGCTTCATCTTGAAGCTCTCAGAAAGGCGCTTCTTGAGTACAGATTGGGCGGGGAAGCGAAGCTTCATGCGGCGATGGATCAATTTACCGGATCGCTGATCCGCAATCGCGAATCGATTGGCGCAGAGTTTGATAAAGTGGAAGAGATCATGGGTAAGTCAGTAGGCATTATGACCAAGATCGAAGAGCTTGTTATCAAAACGAAAGCCGTAGCCACCCTTGCAGCGCCCGCCGCCACTCATCTCCTATCCTGGTTCAAGTAGCTCTGATTCACTGGCAGTTCCATCACCGAGGCCGGATCAGGGCATCGTACTCGCGCCCGCACTGCTGGCCGGCAATGAGGGCGCGGTCATAAGCTTGCGCCAGCTCTCGATTCGTAGCGACAGACCGGTCGAGCAGGTCGGAGAGCACCATGGCGGCGCGGGTGGCTGTCTCGCCTCTGGCGATAGCGGCGGTATCCGTGCCGGGGCAACTGACGGCGGCAGCGAGATGGGAGGCTTCACTGCGCAGCCGCTGGCCAGCAGCATCGGCGTCAGCAGCGCCAGCATCAGCAATCGTTCGTTCTTCCAAGGCATCTGCTCTCACCTCCTCGCGCACGTTGGCGCGGCGTTGTTCTTCCTGTCGAGCGCTCCGCTCTCCGATAACTTCCGCGAGACGCTCGCCACTGTCGCGCGTCGCGGACGCCTGGCCCGCTTGGGCAAGCTCGACTGAGCGACCGTGCTCGTAGGCCGCCAAATGCGAGACCAGCAGTACCAGCCCTACCGCGACGCCGGCCCATGGGCTCATGAAGCCAGGGCCCGCCGTACGCCCTCGTCGATCACCTCAGCCTTGTAGGGGTTGCCGCCGTTCTCGTGGACGATGATGCCCACCACAGCCTCACGCAGCACCTGCGGCTTGGAGATGTCGATCGAATCACGAACGCCTACGCCGAGGCGCTTCGCGATGGCCTGGGCATAGGCCAAGGTGTTGTTCTCACTGGCCGGCGCCCAGCGGCTGATGAACTCCAGTGGGGTATCGATGCCAGGGCGGCCCACGCCTGGCATGCCGTCTTTGCCCCGATAGTTGAGCAGCAGCTTGGCCAAGGCGCGGATTCCGTTCTCTGCTTGGTCAAAGCGGGCGAAGCGCGGGTTGGCCACGCCAA
>NZ_JBTRAR010000031.1:0-78563 GCF_054611535.1 Pseudomonas sp. VEM90
GGAAGACAGGGAATCGTGTTTCGAACTATGCTTTTTCATGGTCTCGCCCTCGCTGCCGTTGGCTTCTTTGAACACCACCGTGGCACTGTGATGCCTCGGCGGGGGCGAGTCCATCGATTACACAGATTGGTGGTGGACACACATTGGTGATAGGGCGCATGCCGTCGTAGGAGCGGGTTTACCCGCGAAAGGGCCGGCCCTGCTGGCCAATCTCCACCCGCCGTTCACCGTTGCCGCCGCCACCGTATTCGCGGGTAAACCCGCTCCTACACAGATTGGTGGTGGACACACATTGGTGATAGGGCGCAGGCCGTCGTAGGAGCGGGTTTACCCGCGAAAGGGCCGGCCCTGCTGGCCAATTACCACCCGCCGTTCACCGTTGCCGCCGTGACCGTATTCGCGGGTAAACCCGCTCCTACACAGATTGGTGGTGGACACACATCGGGGGTTGGACACAGGCCGCCGTAGGAGCGGGTTCACCCGCGAAAGGGCCGGGCCTGCTGGCCAATTACCACCCGCCGTTCACCGTTGCCGCCGCGACCGTATTCGCGGGTAAACCCGCTCCTACACAGATCGGTGGTGGACACACATCGGGGGTTGGACACAGGCCGCCGTAGGAGCGGGTTCACCCGCGAAAGGGCCGGGCCTGCTGGCCAATTACCACCCGCCGTTCATCGTTGCTGCTGCCACCGTATTCGCGGGTAAACCCGCTCCTACACAGATTGGTGGTGGACACACATCTGGGGTTGGACACAGGCCGTCGTAGGAGCGGGTTTACCCGCGAAGAGGCCAGCACAGGTTAGCGGGTCAGGTGCAGGGCCAACTGCACCAGCCCGATCAATACCGCAATGAACACCAGGGTGAACAGCGCCCCCAGCGCAATGAAGTGGCTGGCCTTGCCGTGGGTGAAGTCGCGTGCGCGGTTTTTGCCGCTTTGCACGCCGAAGGCGGCAGCGAGGATGCTGTGCAGCATCTGCCAGAAGGTCGGGGGTTTGCCCTGGCTGGAATCGTCCATGGTGGCTCCTGGGGAAATCAGAGGCAATCAGGGACAGTGTAGGCAATGGTTGCGAGGTTGCCTGTGCCGGCCTCTTCACGGGTATACCCGCGAAGAAGCCAGCGCAGTCGTTTAGCTGTCATACCCCAGGTTAGGCGCCAGCCAGCGCTCGCTCACGCTGATGTCCTGGCCTTTGCGCGCGCTGTAACGTTCGATCTGGTCCTTGTCGACCTTGCCGACGGCAAAATACTTCGCCTGCGGGTGGGCGAAGTACCAGCCGCTGACCGCCGCCGCCGGGAACATCGCGAAGTGCTCGGTGAGGTATACCCCGCTCGGCCCGGTTTCACCGATGGCAGTGCCATCGAGCAGGCGGAACAGGGTTTCCTTTTCGGTGTGGTCGGGGCAGGCCGGGTAGCCCGGAGCAGGGCGGATGCCGCTGTACTGTTCCTTGATCAGCGCCTCGTTGTCCAGGTGCTCGTCGCGGGCATAGCCCCAGTGCTCTTTACGCACCTGCTCGTGCAGCCATTCGGCACAGGCTTCGGCCAGGCGGTCGGCCAGGGCCTTGACCATGATCGAGCTGTAGTCGTCGCCCTTGTCCTGGTAAGCCTTGGCTACTTCCTCGGCACCGATGCCGGCGGTGGTGATGAAACCACCTACGTAGTCGGTAACGCCGCTGTCTTTCGGTGCGACGAAGTCGGCCAGCGACCAGTTGGGCTTGCCGTCCGGCTTGATGGTCTGCTGGCGCAGGTGGTGCAGGGTGGCCAGTGCCTGGCCGTCTTCGCCGTAGACTTCGATGTCGTCATCGTCCACCTGGTTGGCCGGCCAGAAGCCGAATACCGCGCGGGCGCTGATCAGCTTCTCGTCGATCAGTTTGTCGAGCATCTCGCGGGCATCCTTGTACAGCGCCGTAGCGGCCTCGCCAACCACCTCGTCGGTGAGGATGCGCGGGAACTTGCCGGCCAGGTCCCAGGAGATGAAGAACGGCGTCCAGTCGATGTACTCGGCCAGGGTGCGCAAATCGATGTCCTCCAGCACCTTGACGCCGGTGAAGGAGGGCGCCGTTGGCTGGTAGCCGGCCCAGTCGTACTGCGGCTTGGCGGCGATCGCCTGGGCGTAGCTGAGGCGCTCGGTACGGGCGCTGCGGTTGGCGGTGCGCTCGCGCACGTCCACATATTCCAGGCGGGTCTTCTCGACAAAGCCCGGCTTCAGTTCTTTGGACAGCAATTGGGTGGCCACGCCGACCGCGCGCGAAGCGTCGGTGACGTAGATGACCGCGTCGTTGCTGTACTTGGGCTCGATCTTGACCGCCGTGTGCGCCTTGGAGGTGGTGGCGCCGCCGATCATCAGCGGCAGTTCGAAGCCCTGGCGCTGCATTTCGCGGGCAACGTGGACCATTTCGTCCAGCGACGGGGTAATCAGGCCGGACAGGCCGATGATGTCGCACTTCTGCTCGCGGGCCGTCTGCAGGATCTTCTCCGCCGGCACCATCACGCCAAGGTCGACGATGTCGTATCCGTTACAGCCCAGCACCACGCCGACAATGTTCTTGCCGATGTCGTGCACGTCGCCTTTTACCGTGGCCATCAGGATCTTGCCCTTGGCTTCCGGTTTGTCGCCTTTCTCGGCTTCGATGAACGGGATCAGGTGAGCAACGGCCTGTTTCATCACCCGGGCTGACTTGACCACCTGCGGCAGGAACATCTTGCCCGCACCGAACAGGTCGCCGACCACGTTCATGCCGTTCATCAGCGGGCCTTCGATCACTTCGATGGGGCGCGCGCACTGCTGGCGGCATGCTTCGGTGTCTTCGACGATGAACGCGGTAATGCCTTTTACCAGCGCGTGCTCCAGGCGTTTCTCCACCGGCAGCGAGCGCCACTCTTCGTTTTCCACTTCCTTGGTTGCGCCGCCGCCCTTGTAGTCGTCGGCGATGGCCAGCAGTGCATCGGTGCCATGCGGGGTGCGGTTGAGCACCACATCCTCGACCTTTTCACGCAGTTGGGCCGGGATCTCGTCGTAGATCTCCAGCTGACCGGCGTTGACGATACCCATGGTCAGGCCGTTCTGGATCGCGTGATACAGGAACACCGAGTGGATCGCCTCACGCACCGGGTTGTTGCCACGGAACGAGAACGACACGTTGGACACACCGCCCGAGCTCAGGGCGTGGGGCAGGTGGTCGCGGATATAGGCACAGGCTTCGATGAAGTCGACGGCGTAGTTGTTGTGTTCTTCGATACCGGTGGCGACGGCGAAGATGTTCGGGTCGAAGATGATGTCTTCTGGCGGGAAGCCCACTTCGTTGACCAGGATGTCATAGCTGCGCTGGCAGATTTCCTTCTTGCGCGCTGCAGTGTCGGCCTGGCCGACTTCGTCGAAGGCCATGACCACCACGGCAGCACCATAGCGCTTGCACAGGCGGGCGTGGTGCTTGAACTGCTCGACACCTTCCTTCATGGAAATGGAGTTGACGATGCCCTTGCCCTGGATGCACTTGAGACCGGCTTCGATCACTTCCCACTTGGACGAGTCGATCATGATCGGTACACGCGAGATGTCCGGTTCACCCGCGATCAGGTTGAGGAACCGGACCATGGCCGCCTGGGAGTCGAGCATCCCTTCGTCCATGTTGATGTCGATTACCTGGGCGCCGGCCTCGACCTGTTGCAGGGCGACTTCCAGGGCTTCGGTATAGTTCTCTTCGCGGATCAGCCGGGCGAACTTGGCGGAACCGGTGATATTGGTGCGCTCACCGACGTTGACGAACAGCGACTGGCGGTCGATGGTGAACGGCTCCAGGCCCGACAGGCGGCAGGCCTTGGCGATTTCCGGAATCTCGCGCGGCTTGTACTTGGCCACGGCTTCGGCAATGGCCTGGATGTGCCCCGGCGTGGTACCGCAGCAGCCGCCAATGATGTTGAGGAAGCCGCTGGCAGCGAATTCCTCGACCACCGCAGCCATCTCGGCCGGAGTTTCGTCGTACTCGCCGAAGGCATTCGGCAGGCCGGCATTGGGGTGGGCGGACACATGGGTATCGGCCTTGGTCGCCAGCTCTTCCAGGTACGGGCGCAGGTCCTTGGCGCCCAGGGCGCAGTTCAGGCCCACGGAAATCGGCTTGGCGTGACGCACCGAGTTCCAGAACGCTTCGGTAGTCTGGCCCGACAGGGTACGGCCGGAGGCGTCGGTGATGGTGCCGGAGATCATGATCGGCAGTTCGACGTTGTCGTCCTCGAACACTTGCTGCACGGCGAAGATTGCCGCCTTGGCGTTGAGGGTGTCGAAGATGGTCTCGATCAGGATCAGGTCGGCGCCGCCTTCGATCAGGCCGCGGGTGGCCTCGATGTAGTTTTCTACCAACTCGTCAAAGGTGACGTTGCGGAACCCTGGGTCATTGACGTCCGGGGAAATCGAGCAGGTCCGGCTGGTGGGGCCGAGCACGCCGGCGACGAAGCGCGGCTTGTCCGGCGTCTCCAGGGTCTTGGCATCGGCAACCTGGCGAGCGATGCGCGCGCCTTCGACGTTCAGCTCGTAAACCAGTGACTCCATGCCGTAGTCGGCCTGGGAAATCTGCGTGGCGTTGAAGGTGTTGGTTTCGAGAATATCGGCACCGGCATCCAGGTAGGCCTTCTCGATGGCGGCGATCACGTCCGGGCGGCTGAGCAGCAAAAGGTCGTTGTTTCCCTTCACATCGCTTGGCCAATCGGCAAAACGCGTGCCACGATAGTCGTGTTCCTCTAGACGGTAGCTTTGGATCATAGTACCCATGCCGCCGTCGAGGATCAGGATGCGCTCTTTGAGTGCGTTCTGGAGTGCTTGGAGACGAGCGCTGCGGTCGGACATAGGAACTACCTGGTCGGGCAAATATCAGAAGGTGCCGAATCATAACAAAGCTGCGCGGTTTTTAGGCATGTAGCCCATTTGCATGAAAACTGCTCATGTTGAGCGGGCGCTGACAGCGCAAAGCACCCAGGATGACCAGGCAACAAATCGTGATGGCTTTCAAGAACCAGGACTTTCCGCACATGGTGCATCGTATCCTTGCCGGCGCCTTTGCCCTGCTCATCAGCGGCGCGGCATTCGGGCAGGCCCCCCAGTCGAGCCCGGCTATCTCCTACACCCGGGACATTCAACCGATCTTTACCGAGAAGTGCGTGGCCTGCCACGCCTGCAACGACGCCGCCTGCCAGCTGAAGCTGGAAAGCCCTGAAGGCGCTGTACGCGGGGCCAGCAAGGTCCCGGTGTACCAGGGCGAGCGGAGCAAGGCGGTGCCCACCACGCGGCTTTTCTACGACGCACACAGCGAAGAGCAATGGCGCAAGAAAGGCTTCTACTCGGTGCTCGACAACCAGGGCGGTCAGGCCGCGCTGATGGCGCGCATGCTGGAGTTGGGCCACAAGACCCCGCTTACGCCCAACGCCAAGCTGCCCGAAGAGATCGTCCTGGGCCTGAGCCGCAACAATATGTGCCCGTTGCCCTATGAGTTCGACGCCTATGCCGGTGCACATCCCAAGGAGGGCATGCCGCTGGCGGTGACCGGGCTGACCGACGACGAATACACCACCATGCGCCGCTGGCTGGCGGCCGGTGCGCCGGTGGAGTACCAGCCGATCCAGCCGAGCGCGGCCGAAGCCAGGCAAATCGCAGAGTGGGAAGAACTGTTCAACCGCCCGGGTTCCACCGAGGCGCTGGTGGGTCGCTGGCTGTACGAGCACCTGTTCCTGGCGCACATCTACTTCGTTGGCGGCGAGCAGGGCCACTTCTTCCAGTGGGTGCGCTCGCGCACGCCAAGTGGCAAGCCGGTCGATATCATTGCCACCCGCCGCCCCAACGACCCACCGGGCACGGACTTCTACTACCGGTTGATCTCGGTGCAGGGTGTGATCGTGCACAAGACGCACATCACCTACCCGATGGGGCCGCAGAAACTCAAGCGCGTGAAGCAGCTGTTCTACGCCGGCGATTGGCATGCCACCGCGCTTCCGGGTTACGGCCCGCGCCACCGGTCCAACCCGTTTGAAACCTTCGAAGCGATCCCGGCAGTGGCGCGTTACCAGTTCATGCTGGATAACGCCGAGTACTTCGTGCGCACCTTCATCCGTGGCCCGGTGTGCCGCGGGCAGATTGCCACTGACGTGATCCGCGACAACTTCTGGGCGCTGTTCCAGGAGCCGGCCTTCGATCGCTACATCACCGATGCCGAGTACCGGGGCGAGGCCACGCCGTTGCTGGCCATGCCTGGCCAGATCGATGACGTGGGCAGTGTACTGAGCCTGTGGCACGCCTATCGGGACAAGCGCAACGACTACGAGAAACTGCGCCGTGAAGCCTATGCCGAAATGCCGGCACCGAGATGGTCGACGCTGTGGGCCGGTAACGACAATGCGCTGCTGAGCATCTTCCGCCACTTCGACAGCGCATCGGTGACCAAGGGCCTGGTGGGTGATGTGCCGCTGACCGTGTGGCTGTTCGACTACCCGTTGTTCGAGCGCACGTATTACCAGTTGGCGGTCAACTTCGATGTGTATGGCAACGTTTCGCACCAGTTGCAGACGCGCCTGTACTTCGACCTGATCCGCAATGGTGCCGAGGTCAACTTCCTGCGCCTGATGCCGGCCGACCAGCGCAAGGCGATCCTTGGTGACTGGTACCAGAACAGTGGCAAGGTGAAAATGTGGATGGATTATGAAGACATCGACACCGACACCCCGAGTGGCATCAAGCTCGACCCGCGCAACCCCAAACGCGACTTTGGCCTGAAGCTGCTGCAGCGCACCGGCAGCCTGAATGCCGCGCCGGACCCGATCAATCGCTGCCAGGGCGCGTTCTGCTCACGGCCGCAGATCAGCGAAGAGTTCCGCAATGCCGAGCAGTCGCTCAGCCGGCTGGTGTCGCGCCCGGCGGCCGGGCTGAAGGTGATCAACCAGTTGCCCGAGGCGACCATGCTGCGTATCGAAGGGCAGGACGGCCAGCGTCAGGTGTACAGCCTGCTGCGCAACCGCGCGCACAGCAACGTGGCGTTCCTGCTGGGTGAGGCTTACCGCTACCAGCCGGGGCTGGATACCCTGACCCTGTACCCGGGGGTGCTCACCAGCTACCCGAACTTCATCTTCAACATCCCGACCACGGATGTGCCGGAGTTCGTCGAGGACATGGAGTATGCAAAAGATGACGCGGCGAAGTTCGAGCGCATTGTCATGCGCTGGGGTGTGCGCCGCAGTCACCCGGCGTTCTGGCACTACTTCCACGACCTGAACAGCTATATCAAGGAGACCGAACCGGTCGAGGCGGGCGTGCTGGACATGAACCGCTACGAGAACCTCTGATCGGGTTGGCTGACTTTTCCGAGTACCTTGCGGTCGGAACGGGTGGGTGGTCTTGATCGATTGCAAAGGGGGCTGCTTTGCAGCCCTTCGCGGGTGAACCCGCTCCTACAACAGGTACGGCGCTGCTCTCAAGGCTGGCGCTGGCCTCTGCACTCGATACGGGCCTCAATGCACCGCCTAGCGCAGGGTATTCCATGCTGTATTCGCTTCAGGCACTGCGGGCGTTCGCCGCCTGGGTGGTGGTCTGCCACCATTTCATGCAGATCTTCTTCGACTTCCACGCCACCGGCCCCATCGGCCAACTGCTTGCAGACCGCGGCGCCGTAGGTGTCGACATCTTCTTCGTCATCAGCGGGCTGGTCATCTACCTGTCGACCCGCGACAAAGCCATCGAACCGCGCCAGTTCCTGCTCAATCGGGCGCTGCGCATCGTCCCGGCCTACTGGTTCTACACCGCCCTGATGGCCATGTTGCTGCTGGCATTCAGCCAATGGATGCCACATCAGGCGTTTGCCTGGCCGCACCTGTTCCTGTCGCTGCTGTTCATTCCGGCGGAAAACCCCGGTGGTTATGGCCTGTACCCAACCCTGAACGTGGGCTGGACGCTGAACTTCGAGATGTTCTTCTACCTGCTGTTCGGCCTGGCCTTCCTGGTACGCCAACGGCATCACCTGCTGTTGGTGACTGCCGCACTGTTGCTGGTCAGTGAGGGGCTGGGGCGCATGGGCGTGGTCAGCCGCTTCTACAACAACGACATCATCTACGAGTTTCTGCTGGGCATCGGTGTGGGCGTACTGTATCGCCGCGGACTGATCCGGCAGGGCAGGGTGTTGCCGCTGGCGTTGTTGGGGATGGCGGGCCTGGCGATCTACTATCTGGACGCGTCCCAGCGCTTGCTGTACTGGGGGGTGCCGAGCGCGATGATCGTCCTGGCCTTCGTGGCCATGGAGCCGCTGTTCCAGGGCAATCGGCTGCTCAAGGCCCTTGGCGACTGTTCGTACTCGGTGTACCTGATTCATGTGCTGGTGCTGTATGCCGGTTGGTTCGCCACCCAGCGGCTGCAGCTGAACCCGTTCCTGACATTTGCCCTGTGCGTGCCGTCCATTGGACTAATGTCGTGGTTCAGCTACCAGTGGCTGGAGCGTGGCCTGTACCGGCGAATGCAGGCCTGGCTGACGGCGCAACGGGGGCCGGCCCCGGAATATGCGCTTTCCCGAGTCAATTGCTAGGACTTTGTTCAAAGGCCGGGTTGGCGTACACTTGGCCGCAAGTCTGTGAGGAACCTACATGAGCGCTATAACCATTACCGACGCCGCCCATGACTACCTGGCCGATCTGCTCTCCAAGCAGAATACGCCCGGCATCGGCATTCGCATTTTCATCACCCAGCCGGGCACCCAGTACGCCGAAACGTGCATCGCCTACTGCAAGCCGGGCGAAGAGAAGCCTGACGACACCGCCGTGGGTCTGAAAAGCTTCACCGCGTACCTGGATGCAGTCAGCGTGCCGTTCCTGGAAGACGCGCTGGTCGACTACGCCACCGACCGCATGGGCGGCCAGCTGACCATCAAGGCGCCAAACGCCAAGGTGCCGATGGTCAACGAAGACAGCCCGATCAACGAGCGTATCAACTACTACCTGCAGACCGAGATCAACCCCGGCCTGGCCAGCCATGGTGGCCAGGTGAGCCTGGTGGACGTGGTCGATGACGGCATTGCCGTGCTGCAGTTCGGTGGGGGCTGCCAGGGTTGCGGTCAGGCCGATGTCACCCTGAAGGAAGGTATCGAGCGCACCCTGCTCGAGCGTATTCCGGAGCTGAAGGGCGTGCGCGACGTGACTGACCACAGCCAGAAAGAAAACGCCTACTACTGAGTTGAAGGCGGCTCCCTTAGCAACAAAGTGTTACGGTTTCAACCCCTGCGACAACAGGCCGCAGCCCGTATTCAAAGGGCTGCAGGCCATCCCCGCGTTGGTCGGGTAGAACCCCTCTGGGTGTCATGCCAGAATGCCCCGGTTTTTCGACCGGCCCGTCCCGAGGGCCGGCACCTTCCCTGTAAAGGATGGTTTCATGAATGATCTTTTGACCCGGCGTGCGGTTGTCGCCGGCATGGGCGTTCTCGGGCTTGGCCTGCTGGCAGGCTGCAGCCCGGCCCGGGGGCTCGAGTTCAAGTACGGCAAGAACATGAGCAACGAAATCCTCGGGCGCAAGTTCAGCCTCAAAGACCCGCAAGGTAACGTGCGCACCCTGTCGAGCTTCTACGGCAGCATGCCGATGGTCTTCTTCGGCTTCACCCAGTGCCCGGCCGTCTGCCCGACCACGCTGGCGCGTGCGGCGCAGATTCGCAAGCTGCTGAGGGGCCGCGACCGCGACCTGTTCCAGGTGGTGTTCATCACCCTGGACCCGGAGCGCGACACGCCCGAGGTGCTCGATGCCTACCTCAAGGCCTTCGACCCGACGTTCACCGCGCTGACCGGCACCCCCGAGGAAATTGCCGCTGTGGCCAAGGAGTTCAAGGTGTTCTACGAGAAGGTTCCGGCCGGAGACACCTACACCATTTCTCACTCGTCCACCAGCTACGTCTACGATACACGTGGCACCCTGCGCCTGAGCCTGGGCCATTCCTTGAACGCCAAGGAATGCGCCGAAGATCTGGTCACCCTGATGGAGATCTGCTGAATGTCGATGCAACCGATCAAACGCGGTTTGACTGCCCTGGTACTGATGGGGCTGGCGCTGCCGGCCCTGGCCCAGACCACCGTGAGTGATGCCTGGGTGCGTGCCAGCGTGCCGCACCAGCAGTCTACCGGTGCTTTCATGGTCCTGACTGCCAGCAGCGACAGCAAGCTGGTGGGCGTGGCTTCGCCCGTGGCCAAGACCGTGCAGGTGCACGAGATGACCATGAACGGTGACGTGATGGGCATGCGTGAGGTCAAGGCTGTCGAGTTGCCAGCCGGCAAGGCAGTGACCCTGGACCCGAATGGCCTGCATGTCATGCTGATGGGCCTGCACAATCAGGTGAAGGAAGGGGAGAAAGTGCCACTGACCCTGACCATCGAGGATGCCAAGGGCGCCAAGGAAACCCTGGAAGTTCAGGCACAAGTGCGTGCGCTCAACGCCGAAGCGGGTGGTGGGCATGATCACATGCACATGAACCACTGACAGATCAAAGGGCCGCGTTCAGCGGCCCTTTTCTTTTTCAACTGTGCCTTTCAGCTACGAAAGCGCGGCAGCGGTCTGTCGAGGGTCAGCGACGTCAGGGTCTTTCGAACCTGGGCCTCATCGGCCTCCAGTGCCTTCAGGCTAGCGCGGATCTTGCCGGCGGCGGGCACATCGCCCTGCCGGTCGATCCAGTCGGCAATCTCCTTGCAGGCACTGCTCAGACAGGCCTGGCGCTGGGTCATCAGCGACAGAAGGGTGGTGAGCTCTCTTTCGGACATGGCAGGATCCTCCGTTCAGCCTTGTCAGTGTAGCAGAGGGTTGGCCAGGCCCTTGCGACCTTTACAAGGCGCGCTGCGGCAGCTGCCAGTGGCTGCTCCCGCGGCTCAGTCACAACTCGTTACTTATAAACAGCATGTTTAAAGTTGATGCTCGTTCCGTGCGAGGGATTCAAGGCTCGGGATCTGAAAGTGCCTGTTGAAGTGCTCAACTGCACAATCTGGTAGCTGCTGGCGGGTCTGCATGCTCGAGAGGGCGCTGCCGCCCTTTCACGCGCGTAGGGCAGAGTGAACGCAGGCTTGCCGATACGCCCCCGGGGTCACCCCATAGGCTTGCTTGAACTGCCGGCTCAAATGGCTCTGGTCAGCAAAGCCGAGGTCGAACGCCACTTGCGAAGCGGCCAGGCCGTGCTTCAGCATTTCGCGGGCGCGGGCCAGGCGGCGTTGCTTCAGCCAGGCATGGGGTGGCAGTCCGGTGGCCTGGCGGAACACCCGGGCGAAGTGGAACGGCGACAGGTTGACTGCTGCCGCCAGCGTTTCCAGTGAGGGCGGGTCGGCCAGTTGGCTTTCCAGCAGTTCGCGGGCGCGGGCTACGGCCAGGGGTTCGTGGCCAGGGGCCGAAGGCTCGGCGCACTGCCCGTGCCGCTGGACCAGGGCCAGCACCGCCTGGCGCCAGGCCGTCTGCTGCTGCAAGGCGCTGGCGCTGGCTTCGGACAACTGATGCAGCTGGCTGAAGGCGATGGCCAGGGCCGGGTCATGGATCACGCTGTCCTTGAAGCTGGGCATGCCGTGGCGGCCCAGTTCCAGTTCGTCGAGCACACCGGTCACCCGCTCGTGCTCGGGATAGAAGCCGCGATAACGCCAGCCGGCTTCATGGGCCGTAGCGCCGGTATGCAGTTCGTCGGGGTTGATCAGCACCATGCTGCCGACCGGTGCCAGGTGCTCGCTGCCGCGGTGCCAGAAGCGCTGGGCGCCCGACTCGATCACGGTGAATACATAGCCCTCGTGCACATGCGGGGCAAAGCGCTGCTGATAGTAGCGAGCGTGCAGCATCTCGACGTCGCCAAGGGCTGGCGCCTGCCAGAGGTGTGTCTGCTCGGGCAAGGGCATGCTCATGCCAGCCAGCTGCGCAGAAGGAAGAAGATCAACATGCTCACCAGCATGCTCAGCAATACGCTGCGGGTCAACAGCACCAGGGCGATGGCCACAAGGGAGCCCAGCAGGTAGGGGTTGAGCAGGCTCAGGTTGAGCTGGTGGTCAGCCATGAAGATGATCGGGCCGCAGATGGCGGTGAGCATGCCTGGCACGGCAAAGCCGAGAAACTGCCGGGCATTCGAGCTCAGGCGCAAGGGCAGGCGTGGCTCCAGGAACGCGTAGCGGTTGAGGAACACGATGGCACCCATGGCGAAAATCAGGATCCAGGTCATGCGCGGGCTCCGGCAAATTTCTGGCAGATGAACCCGGCGCTCATGCCCAGCAGGCCTGCGACCACCAGGGCGGTTTCCCAGTGCCAGTAGCTGAACAGCACCGAACAGAACAGCGACACGGCTACGCACACTACGGTGGCCAGGTTGCGCACCAGCGGCGCGATCAGGGCGACGAAAGTGGCGACAATGGAGAAATCAAGGCCGAATTGGTCCAGGTGTGGAATGTTCTGGCCCAGCAGTATGCCGGCCAGGGTGAACAGGTTCCAGGCGATGTAGAAGGTAAGGCCCACCCCCAGGGCATACCAGCGGTTGAATTGCTGCTGGTCGTACTGGCTGGTCAGGGCGAAGAATTCGTCGGTCAGCAGAAAGCCCAGGCCGAGCCGCCAGCGCAAAGGCTGGCTGGACAGCACTGGGCGCATCGACAGGCCATACAGTAGGTGCTGCGAGGTCAGCAGCAGGGTGGTGAGCAGGATAGATGCCAGGTTGGCACCCCCTTTGAGCATGCCAATGGCCACCAACTGCGCGGCACCGGCGAAGACGATGGCTGACAGCCCTTGCCCTTGCCAGGCACTGAGGTTGGCCTCAATGGCCATGGAGCCGGCCAGCAGGCCCCAAGGGGCAACGGCCAGGGACAACGGGATAATAGCAATGGCGCCGTGAAGAAAGGCTTGGCGGGCGATGTGGGGCATGATGGCTGCATTACGGCTACGTGGCAGGCCAGCATGACAGACGGTGCAGGGGATGGCTTGAACGATCTTGCTGACCGACGTGTGTTCGCCCCAACCTCAGTGGCCACCTGACAACAGGGCCGCAAAGCGGCCCCGAATGAGCCTGGGTTATGGGCGGCTGGTCAGCAGCTGGTGCGCCGTTGCGCAGCCATTGATGTCTACGGCTTTCTGCAGCAGGCTCGTGCGGTGCTGTGGGTCGAGGTCGCCAAGCAGGCGGTACACCTCGGCCTGGTAGTCGCGCTGACGCCCCCACAACATTTCCAGGCCTTGTGGCCGGCTGCGGTTGCAGGCCAGGCGTGTGGCCGGTTGCGGGTAGTAGGGGGCGTACACGGTGGCCATGCTGGGGATGGCCTCCAGCGCTGTACGGTACTCGCTGCTGACGTTGTAGGGCCGGCACCAGGTGGCGATGGCTGGCGCCGGCGCGGCAAACCCCTGTTTGAGGCTGGCTTCGAGCAACGGGCAGGCGGCCTCCGGGATTTGCGCGGCGGGCAGGTACGTCATGTAGTACAACGCCAGGCGGTACTGTGCGACCGGGTGGCCAAGCGCTACCGATTTTTTCAGCAGGGCAACCGCTGTCGGCAAGGTGTGAGCCATGGCCTGGCCCTGGCGGCTAAGCTCAGGGTCACGCCCCACTGCTGTGCGCAGCGTGCTGGCAGCGTCGCTCTGGTCATCGGCCTGCTCCAGCAGCGGCAAGGCCTGCCGGTAGAGCAAGTCGGCATGAGGGTCGATGCGTACCTCCAGCGCTTGTGCGGCCAGCGGCATCAGCGCAGCCAATAGCGGGGGCAGGCGCCGCACAAGGCTCACAGGCAAACCCCATGGATGGCCAGGTACGGAAGGACGGCTTCGGTGTTCATGGCGGTCAAGCGTGCGCCTCGGGCAAATCGTAACGACGACGTATTCTAGCCACCCAAGGGGGGTTGCCGAAAGACCACCCGGCAACTGTCAGACGAGCTTGATCGGCGTGACCTTGCGCTGCGCATGTTTTTCCTGGGCCAGCCCAAGCTTGGCGGTGATCACCTTGGCCAAGGCATTGTTGCCCAGATCGTTCAGGTGCAGGCGGTCGATGAACAGGTCGGCGCTGAACACTGGCGAGCTGTCGAGCATGCAGTTCATGTCGTAGCAGGGCACCGGGTCGGCCTGGCTTTTGATGCGGCGGAAAAATGCCGAATGCAACTGTCTGTCGAATGCGCCCTCCAGCAGCCGGTCGAAGTTCGCCGGTTGTTGCTGCAGCGCGGTCAGCATGGCTTGCTCGCCGGCGGGCAGAGTATCCCGGCACCAGGGCAGCAAGGGTTGCAGGATGAAGGTGAGCGTGGCGTGGCTGTCTGCCAGGAGGCGGTCCCATTGGCGCAAGGTACGGCCGATGTTGTCGGCGGCACGGGCCAGTCGTTTTTCCGGGGGCGACAGTGGCCAACTGACCGGAGCTGCGACCACGGGAGGGGCCAGCGCCTGGCCGATGCGCCGCCACAGCGACTGCCGACGGGGTGGTGCGCAGGGCTGCAGGCCTTCGCTGAAACTGTTGAGAAAGGCCTGGTAGGCCTTGGCGTGCTGCGGGTCGTTGGTCCCCGCGAGGACCTCGCGCAGGGCTTCGTGGGCCAGGCTGTTGAGGCCGCTGAGCACCACCACATGGCCGAGCTGGCCAAGGCGGTGCTGGTGGGTCAGGAACATCATCAATTCCTGGCTGGCATTGAGCCCGCAGCCGGCCAGGCTCAGCCACACTTCGCCCGTGAGCATCGACAGGTGCGAGGCCACGGTGTGTTCGTCGGAGCTGGCGCCGATGCCCAGGGCTGTGGAGCCGCCGACCAGCAGGTTGATGCGCGACGCACCACCGTGCTCGGCCGCTGAAAAGCGCTTGCCGGCGCAATGGCTGTAACGCAAGCCAAGGGCATCGGTGTTGATGGTGCCGGAGCGGTAGCCGGTTTCGTGCACATGCAGGGTATAGGGTGCACGGCGACTGCCCAGCAGGAGAAAACGCTGGTAGTCCTGCTGCAGCGGCGAAGGAGACGGGCGCGTGTCAGTCGTGGTCATGGTCTCTCCTTCGCTGATGCCGGGTGCTTAGCAGCAGGTTCAGGCCGCCAGTTCCTTGAGGTTGTACAGCAGGCCGCCGCCGGCGATCAGCAGCAGGGCGACGCCCGAGGCCAGGCTGATGAGGCGGTTGCTGCGCTGCGAAGCGATCTTGCCGATGGCGAAGATGTACAGGCTGAGCACGGCGAAATCGATGGCCACCCACAGTAGCGACAGCACCACCATGCTCTTGCCGAACGATTCGGTGATCTGGATGAACTGCGGGAAGAAAGCGATGAAGAAAATGATGTCTTTCGGGTTGGAAATGCCCACCATGAAGCCTTGCATCAGCCCGCCGCGCCCAGCCTTGGGGGCCTCGCTCGTCGCGTCTGACGCGGGTGCCTGCAGGGCGTCCCTCAGCGTGCCGATGGCAATGTAGCCGATGAACAGGCAGCCCAGCAGGCTCATGGTGCTGAGCCATGCCTTGTCGATGGCGGCGCTGGTGAGGATGATCCAGGCTGCCGCGCCGATCAGCACCAGTGATGCCCAGTTGGTGCCGACGGCGGTGAACATGGCCTTGCGCGAGCCGGAGGCGGCCGCAGTGTTGACGATCAGTGCCACCACCGGGCCGGGAGTGGCGATCAGTAGCAGCACGGTGAGGGCGTAGGTGGCGGTGAGTGCGGTATTCACGGTCAGTTCTCGATCAGTATGTCGGGTGTCGCCTGGTGTGCGGCATGGGCGTGGAACGGGCAGCGTGACGGGTTGAGCGAGCCTGTCTCCTGCAGTTGATACTGCTTCCACTCGTAGTTGTCGGTATCGCCGAAAAAGCCAAGGGTGTCGGGCACAACGCCGTCGTTGTAGTGATGCACGCGTTCGCGAATGCGCTCGCGAATGCGCTTGCCACTCTCGGTGTTGGCGTTGGCCACTTCGTCGAAGTTCTCCCGCGGGTTGATGACGAAGGTGATGTGCTGCCCCAGATTGCGGCTTTTCATCTGCTGGTGGCCGGGGAAGTTCATATTGATGAACAGTGGCATGCCGGCATAGCAGAACGACCAGCCGGTATCGTCGGGATCGGTCGGGATGCTCTGAGGCCAAGGGTGTGGGTCGCGTGCGTGCACGCCGCGCAGTACCTTCCAGGCCAGGGCCTGCTGCTCGGCCAGGCTGCTGCCGGCTGCGGTTTCGAGAAACACCACCAAAGGGCTGCCGATGCGCTGCTTGGGGGCGATCGGTGCGACGGTGCGCACATAATTGGCCAGGCCCTGTGCGATATCATCGGCCAGTTGCTCGGCGCGGGCGAAGAGAATGTGGCAGGTTTCGCCGTTTACCGCCTTGCGGCCGAACAGGCAGGGGAATTCGGGGTTGGCGAGAATACTGCGAAAGTGTTCTATGGTTTTGAACGTCCAGTGTTGCATGTTGTAACCATGTTCAGCGGCGAGCTCCAGCGCATCCAGGCGATAGCAATTTCCATATCCCGTAAACATGATTTCCCCAGGCGTTGATTTAAGTGAACGTTCCAGTCACATGCAGGCAGGATCTTGGTTATGTTTGTTATTTACCTGCATTTTCCGAGACGCTCCTGTCGTTGTAAAACGCGTGGAACTATGACCTACTATTAGTCTTACTCATGCTCGGGACGCCGCCATGTCGGAACGGATTCAGGCCTTGCACGCGTTGCGTGCCTTCGAGGTGGCCTCTCGCTATGGCTCATTCACCCGTGCGGCTGAAGAGCTGGCCCTGACTCAGGGCGCCGTCAGCCACCACATCAAGACCCTCGAAGCCCTGTTCGGCTGCGACCTGTTCGAACGTCGGGGCCCCAAGCTGAGCCTGACCGAGCACGGCCGCCTGCTGGCGCAAGAGCTGAAGGTGGGCTTCAAGATCATCGAAAATGCCTGCGCACTGCTGCGTCAGGATCGCTACGGCCTGCGCCTGAAGGCGCCGTCCACGCTTACGGTGCGCTGGCTGCTGCGGGCGCTGGATGCGTTCAAGAAGGTCGAGGACAACTGCAGCGTGCAGCTATCCAGTGTGTGGATGGATATCGATAGCGTGGACTTCTATTCCGAGCCTTACGACTGCGCCATTCTCCTGGCCAGCGGGCGTTTTTCCGCCGATATCGAGAGCTTCAAGCTGTTCGATGAATGGCTGATCCCGGTATGTCATCCGGATTACATGTCGCAGGTGCAGCCGCAACTGTCCGACCTGCCCCGATGCGAGTTCCTGCACCCGTCACCCGACCGGCGTGACTGGCGGCGTTGGCTGGCGCGAATGGATGCGCTGGACATCAGCATCGACCAGGGGCAGGTGTTCGATACCCTCGACCAGGGCATATCGGCCGCCCAGCAAGGCTTGGGTATTTCAGTGGTCGATCTGGTACTGGCCAGCACCGACCTGGCCGCCGGGCGCCTGGTCACGCCTTTCAAGCATGCCGTGGCCACCGGCGACGGTTACTACATGACCTGGCTCAAGGCCAGCCCAAAAGCGCGGCAGATGCACAAGCTGCGTGACTTCCTGCTCGGCCAGGTACCGCCGCTGGCCTACAAGGACATCAACTACCTGTACGGTTGAACACCCGATCGAGCATGAAATCGATGAATACCCGCAACTTTGGCGGCATCTGCCGCCCGGACGGCCACAGCAGGTAGAAGCTGCCGCGCCGTTCCATGAAGTCGTCGAGGACACTGACCAGTGAGCCATTGCCCAGTTCACGACCCACGTTGAAGTCCGGCAGACAGGTAATGCCGCGGTGGTTCAAGGCAAAGCAGACGCGTGTTTCGACGTGGTTGCAGACCATCGAGATGGGGATGTCATAGGTTTGCTCGGGGTGCTCCTGGCGCAGCGGCCAGGTTTCCAGCTTGCCGTTGCTGGGGAAGCGATAATGCAGGCAGGTATGCGCCGCCAGGTCGCGTGGGTGCAAGGGTGTGCCACGTTCGCGCAGGTACTCGGGCGAGGCTACCAGACGGTGCTGAAAGTGCCCCAGGAATTTGGCGCTGAGCCGAGAGTCCGCCGGCTGCCCGCCGCGCATCACCACATCGAAGCCTTCGCCGACGATATCCACCATGCGGTCGGAGAAGTCCAGGTCCAGTTCAACCTGTGGGTACAGGGCCATGAACTCGGCAAGTGCCGGCATTACCAGTCTGGTCACCTGCGGCATGCTCACCCGCAGGCGCCCGCGTGGGGTTTCGCTGGCCTGCGACAGCTCCTGCTCGGTAGCTTCGATTTCGGCAAGGATGCGCCGGCTGCGTTCGAGGAACATCGTGCCCTCGGCGGTGAGGGTGATGCTGCGCGTGCTGCGGTGGAACAGGCGCACGCCCAGGCGGCTTTCCAGGCGCGCCACGCGCTTGCCCACTGCCGAGGCACTGATCCCCAGTGACTGGCTGGCGGCAACGAAGCTGCGTGTTTCGGCCACCCGATTGAAGACCACGAAGCCGCTGAGGCTGTCCATGTCCCACTCCTGATTACGGACGCTGATGTCCTGGGTTAGCGGCATTGTAACCGTCTTTTTCCGCAATGGCCTGGTCTTGCAGACTGTCCGCCTCGTTTCCCACTCAAGGCGTTTGCAATGTCCCAGACATCTTCCCCACCGTTGCTGGCCGCCAGCAACGAACGTCTGCCCGTTGGCGGGCTGCTGGCGCTGGCCATGACCGGTTTCATCGCCATTCTCAGCGAAACCCTGCCTGCGGGTCTGCTCGACCAGATTGCCGATGGTATGCACATCAGCCAGGCCATGGCTGGGCAATGGGTCACGGCGTATGCCTTGGGCTCGTTACTGACCGCCATCCCGTTGGTGACGTTGACCCAAGGCTGGTATCGGCGCCGGGCGCTGTTGCTGGCGATCATCGGCTTCGTGCTGTTCAACGGGCTGACGGCCTTGTCGAACTCCAACACGCTGACCCTGGTGCTGCGCTTTTTCACGGGGGCTGCGGCCGGCCTGGCATGGGGCCTGATCGCTGGCCATGCCCGGCGCATGGTGCCGGTGCCGTTGCAGGGCCGGGCCATGGCCCTGGCCATGCTCGGGCAGCCGATTGCCTTGTCGCTCGGCTTGCCGATTGCGACCTGGCTGGGGGCGGGGTTGGGCTGGCGTGCGACGTTCGTGGTCGTCACGCTGGTGGCGTCGCTGCTGGTGGTGTGGGTGTTGCGATCCGTACCGGACTACCCGGGGCAGGCTGCCGGCAAGCGCCCGGCGGCCATGCAGGTATTGCGCACGCCAGGGGTGTTGATCGTATTGCTGGTGATCCTCACCTGGATCCTTGGCCATAACATTCTCTACACCTATATCGTGCCGTTGCTGGCGGCAGCCGGCATGGCTGCGGACATTGGCCCTGTGCTGATGGTGTTTGGTCTGTCGGCGCTGGCCGGGATCGGCCTGGTAGGGCTGCTGGTCGACCGGCACCTGCGCAAGCTGGTGTTGCTGAGTCTGGCCGGTTTTGCCTTGGCCACGCTGGCATTGGGGCAGGCATCGTCGTGGCTTGTGTACTTGAGCATCGCCTTGTGGGGAATGACCTATGGTGGTGCCCCGACCCTGCTGCAGACAGCGTGCGCCGACGCCGCAGGCCCGGGTGGTGACGTAGCGCAGTCGATGCTGGTGACGGTGTGGAACTGCGCCATTGCCCTGGGCGGGATCATTGGCGGCTTGCTGCTGGCTGGGGCTGGCGTGGAGTGGTTTGGCGGGGTGGTGCTGATGTTGATCGCCTTGGCCTGGCTGCTGGCCGTGGCCGGGCGCAGGAGCGGTTTTGTGGCGGGGAGGCGCTAAAACACTCATGCCAGGCACGACACAGGTAGAATAACGCCATCTACAGACAATCCAGAGGTCGACGCAGTGGAGTTGCAGCAGGGTTTTGTCCTGACCCGGCACTGGCACGATACGCCGGAAGGCACCTGCGTGGAGTTCTGGCTGGCCACCGATGCCGGGCCGCGGCTGTTGCGGCTGGCGGCGCAGGAGTCGGTGGCTTTCATTCCTCAGGCGCAGGCCGAGCATGCCCGTGTGCTGCTGGCCAACGAAACCGGGACCCAGCTCAAGCCACTGCGTCTGAAGGACTTCGAGCATCGCCCGATGCTCGGCCTCTATACCCGCCAGCATCGCCAATTGATGCAACTGGAGCAGCGTCTGCGTACGGCCGGTATCGACGTGTTCGAGGCCGATATCCGGCCGCCGGAGCGTTACCTCATGGAGCGCTTCATCACGGCGCCGGTGCAGTTCACTGGCCAGCCGGATGCGCAGGGCGTTTACCGGGAAGCCCAGCTCAGGCCGCTGCCAGGCTATCGCCCGGCGCTGCGCCTGGTGTCGCTGGATATCGAGACCAGCGAGCGTGGTGAGCTGTACAGCATCGCGCTGGAGGGCTGTGGCCAGCGCCAGGTGTACATGCTCGGCCCGGCCAACGGCGATGCCAGCGGGCTTGACTTCGACCTGGAGTATTGCGCCGATCGCGCCGCCTTGATTACCCGGCTCAACCAGTGGATGGCCAGGCATGACCCGGACGCGATCATTGGCTGGAACCTGGTGCAGTTCGACCTGCGGCTGCTGCATGAGCACGCCAAGTCGTTGCAGGTGCCACTGGCCCTGGGGCGCAACGGTGCGGTCATGACCCTACGCAGCCATGCCGGTGGCGGCCATGTCTTCGCCGATGCGCCGGGGCGGCTGCTGATCGATGGCATCGAGGCGCTGCGTTCGGCTACCTGGAGTTTTCCCTCGTTCAGCCTGGAGAACGTTGCCCAGACCCTGCTGGGTGAAGGCAAGGCCATCGACACGCCGTACCAACGCATGGACGAAATCAATCGCCGCTTCGCCGAAGACAAACCGGCCCTGGCGCGCTACAACCTGAAGGACTGCGAACTGGTCACGCGCATTTTCGCCCATACCCGGCTGCTCGACTTCCTGCTCGAACGTGCGTCGGTGACGGGGTTGGCCGTGGACCGCAGCGGTGGTTCGGTAGCCGCGTTCTGTCACTTGTACATTCCACAGATGCACCGCCTTGGCTTCGTCGCGCCCAGCCTTGGCAGCCGCCCAGACGAAGCCAGCCCCGGCGGCTTCGTCATGGATTCGCGGCCAGGGCTTTACGACTCGGTGCTGGTGCTGGACTACAAGAGCCTGTACCCGTCGATCATTCGTACCTTTCTGATCGACCCGGTAGGGCTGATCGAAGGCCTGCGTCAGCCTGACGACGCACATTCGGTCGAGGGCTTTCGCGGTGGGCGTTTTTCACGCACACAGCACTGCCTGCCAGCCATCGTCGAACGGGTGTGGCAGGGCAGGGAAGCGGCCAAGCGCGAGGGAAATGCGCCGCTGTCACAGGCCTTGAAGATCATCATGAATGCCTTCTACGGAGTGCTTGGCTCCAGCGGTTGCCGTTTCTTCGACCCGCGCCTGGCGTCGTCGATCACCATGCGCGGCCACCAGATCATGCGCCAGACCAGGTCCCTGATCGAGGCGTGCGGCTACGATGTGATCTACGGGGACACCGACTCCACCTTCGTCTGGCTCAAGGGCGCCCATGCCGAGGCAGACGCGGCGCGCATAGGCCGCGAGCTGGTGGCAAAGGTCAACCAATGGTGGCAAGCCCATCTGCACGAGACCATGAACCTGCAGAGCGCCCTCGAGTTGCAGTTCGAGGTGCATTACCGGCGCTTTCTGATGCCCACCATCCGCGGTACCGACGAAGGCAGCAAGAAGCGCTATGCCGGCCTGGTGCAGCGGCCCGACGGTGCTGAAGAAATGGTTTACAAGGGGCTGGAATCGGTGCGCACCGACTGGTCACCGCTGGCCCGGCAGTTCCAGCAGGAACTCTACGGCCGTGTGTTCCGCAGCGAGCCCTACCGTGATTACGTGCGCGAGTATGTGCGGCGCACGTTGGCGGGCGAGCAGGACGAACTGCTGGTTTATCGCAAGCGCCTGCGTCGCCCGCTGGCCGATTACCAGCGCAACGTGCCGCCGCATGTGCGTGCCGCACGCCTTGCCGACGACTACAACAAGCGTCTGCAGCGCCCTCTGCAGTATCAGCGAGGGGGCTGGATCAGCTATGTGATCACCACCGCCGGGCCTGAACCGCTGGAAAACCTGCAGGCACCGATCGACTACGATCACTACATCAGCCGTCAGCTTTTGCCGGTGGCCGACGCCATCCTGCCCTTTGTCGGCGATGATTTCACGCGCCTTACCGACCATCAGTTACTGCTGTTCTGAACGGGTGGTAGATAGCTAGGCGTCAGCATGACGCAACAGTCTTCAGACTCGGTCCTCCATGTCGTCGCGGAGGCAGAGATGCAGAACAATAGCAGTCAACCATCGGCTGTGGTCGATACCCTTGCCATGGCACAAGCATGCCAGGATCACTACATCGCACAGCGGCTGCCGGCCTGGATGAAGCGGCTGAGCATGGCCGAATTCACCCTGCTGAGCGAGGCGCTGCCTGAACTGCTGGCCTGCCGCGCAGGCTTGTCGTCAGCGCTGGCGCGGCTACGCAACCTGAATGCATTTACCCAGCCCTTGCTGCAGCAGGCGCTCGGTGCCCACGGCGACCTTGACGTCGATCGCCTGTACTTTCGCCAGTGGTACACCTTTCCCTCACACACGATCCATTATGTAACCAGTCGGCTTCCGGTTGTCGGTAGCGACTACTACGACATTCCTCTGCTCGAAGCCGCTTTGAGCAATTTCACCGCGGAACAGCAGCGCGACCAGCCACAGGGCAATTGTCTGGTGAGCGTGCGCGGCGCAGAGCGTCGTGAACTGTCTGCAACGGGCTTCGCCAGGCTGTGTCGAGCGCTGGATCTTGGGCAGAAATACCAGGCGCATCTGGATTCGGTACTCCAGCCCCAAGTCAGGGGATTGCTGACACGCCGGCAACGCTACAGCATGCTGGTGGATGCCCTGCAAGCCAGGGCGCAGGGCGTATTGAGCGCAGACGAACTGCAGTGGGTGGTGGCGCTGTGCACCAAGGACACGCTCGGCAAGCTCGAAGGCGCATCGGTTCGCGTGCGACAGTTGGCGTTGTTCGGCTGCCGCTTGCAGGAGATCGTCGTGCTGGACGTGATCGACGCGGGCGTGTTGTTCAACACCAGCAAGCGCGTGCTGGTCTATGTGCCGGGTGACCCGCGCGGCCCCTGGAGCGTGCGCGGCGACCTGGAAGATTACGCCCGCCGGGTGCTTGGCAAACGCCTGCGCGAAGATGACTACCGGCGTTTCTTCAACCGCTTCGTGCGCCGACGCGATAGCCAGCGATTCTTCTCGGCCGTCAGTGAGCGCCTCGATGACGTGCCCGGCTGGGCAACCCGGGACCTTGATGAGCAGACCTTTGCCTATCGCCTGCCACTGTTCGAACACCTTGCTGACGACTGGATTGCGCGGATCAAGGACGATGCTGCGGTCATCGCCCCGCCCGTGGCCTTGCTTGATCGCGAGGTCCAGGCCGAACACGCCCGCCGTTTGCGTGCTGAAGGCTGGACCCTGTTGGGTGTTGCAGGGTTCTTCGTTCCGGGCATCGGCGCGGTGTTGCTGGGGGTGATGGCCTGGGAACTGCTTGAGCAGACGTTCCAGGCTGTAGGGGACTGGCAGGACAACGAACGCAATGCGGCACTGGCGCACCTGCTGAATGTAGGCAAGGGGCTGCTGGCTGTCGGGGCAACTGTTGCCGTCGTTGCCACGGCCCGGCGCGCCTGGAGCGTGGTGGACAAGCTGGTACCCGCGCAGCTGGAAAACGGTGAGGAAAAACTGTGGAACGCAGACCTCAGCCCCTATCGCTACGAAAGCCCGCCAGACACGGCGGAGCCGGACATGGAGGGTATGCACCGCCTGGGCGAGCGCCGCTGGATCAGCATGGACGGGCACTGGTATGAGATGACCTGGCACGACCACGATGAACAGTGGCAATTGCTCCCTTATCAGGGCTATGCGCCGCCGCTGCGTCACAATGGGGCCGGTGCCTGGCGGCTGTGGTGCGAGCAGCCCGCCGAGTGGGGCGACACACGCCAGTTGTTCCGCCGCCTGGGCGGGCCATTCAGCGACCTTGACGATGCGCAGATCGACCGGTCGCTGGCGATCCATGGCCTTGATGATCAGCATCTGCGAGCTTGGCATGTGTATGGCCGACCGCCGGAGGCAGCGTTGGTCGATACCGTCACGCGCGTGCGGCTCGCTGGCAGGATTGGTACGTTGGTCAACCAGCTGCGCGAGGGCGGTGTAACTGCAGACCCGCAACTGCTGGAGCGGGTCATGCGCCTTCCACAAGCCGTCGGCAAGGACGGAGCAGCGTTAGCCGATGTGGCTTGGATCGGGCGACGAGAACTTCTACAGGCGGTGTACGAAGAGCAGAATCCCGACACGGAAACGGGCCGTCTCTTACGGCAGAATTTTGCCAGCCTGCACCGCTTGGCCGCGGATGAGGTGCTGCGCGATGCCAGCGAGGATGACCTGCAGCTTTTACGTGAGACGGGGCGTGTGCCGTTGCTGATGGCCGAGGCAGCAAGGTTGCAGGTTGCGCGAATCCGAATGGCGCGTGTGTATGAGGCGCTGTGCATCGATACGCCGCAAAACCTCGACCTGGCGCGTGTGGTCCTGAATCTGCTGGTGCATGTGCCGGGGGCTGGCGGGCCGGGGTGGCGATTGTACGACGGTGATGCCAGCGAGCCGTTACTGACGGTCGAGGGATCGACGCAGACGTTTGACTTGCTTCATCGTCATGGGTTGTTCCGCCTGCGTGCCCGAACGCACACGGTTGTCGGTGAGAGGGGCGAGTTGTTCGAGACCTTGGCCGCAGCCTATGACGACGCATCGCAAGCGGCCATCGGCCAAGGCCAGCCCTTTGTGCCTGCGCTGCGCCAGGCGCTGGCCAACGTGGCTTTCGACCAACGCCAGACCGTGGTGAACCTGCTCAGGCTGGAACAGCCGAGCGGCTCGTTTCTCGCGCCGCAACGTCTGGCTGATGGCCGGATTGGTTACCCCATGGCGGGCGGCAGGCTCTGGGGGGCGTCAGGGCGAAACAGGCCAAGGGCGCTTCAGGCCCGGTTGCGAGACCTGTACCCGGCCTTTACCGACGAACAGATCGGGCGCTGGTTGGCCTCAGGTGACGCGCAGGCCAGGTTATCTATGCTGGAGCAGCAATATGGGGTGCTCAAGAGACACTTGACCCAGTGGGCACGCAGTGCCTTGCTGTCACCAGAACTGGCCGCCCGGCGTGAGTTCAGAAAGGGGCTGATCAACTGCTGGCGCTGTCTTGTGCCGGAATTGCAAGGGCAAGCAGCACTGGAGGACGGGCGCTTCATGCTGACCCAGACCATCAGCCGCTTGCGCCAGCTGCCGGTCCTGCCCGCGCAAGTGGGCTTTCCCCACGTCTCGATCCTGGCCTTGCGCGCCATGCGCGTGGAGCACGTTCCGGACGAGTTTCTGCGGGCGTTTCCCAACTTGCGCAACCTGGAAATCACCAACTGCCGACTCACGCGTTTGCCATTGCCTCTGATGCTTGTCCAGAGGCTGGAGGTACTCGACTTGTCTGGTAACCAGATCACGCTCGACCAAGGCCAGGCGTTGGTCTTGGCAGATTGCCGGTCCCTGGTGTACCTGAACCTTTCGGACAACCCGTTGCGCAGGGCATTTTCCGTCCAGGCAATGATCGAGCTGAATGCCCTCTACCTGTCGAACACTCAGTTACCCGAGTGCCCCTACGGGCTGATGGACGCGCCAGAACTGCACACCCTGAACCTCAGCGACAACCGTATTTCTGAACTGCCCGAGGGTTTTCATCAGTCGCAGTTGTGGCGTTCGGGCAGGGTCGAGCTTTCCGGCAATCCGCTGGGGGCAGCATATGACGGGGTTTCAACCTGGCATTTGCTTGAGGCCAGTCGCGTGCCTTACCGGTTGCGCATTCTGGATGCGTTGCCTGGCGAACGTCGAGATGAAATGGCGGCACTGTGGGCCCATCTGGAGGCCGAGGAGCAATCGGAAGAGTTTTTCAATACCCTGTCGATGCTGACAGAATCCGGCGCCTTCAGTTTCTCATCGACGGCATCCGCGTTGGCGGCCCGTGTGTTCGACATGCTCCAGGCGATGTCTGAGCATGATGCCCTCAGGCAAGAGCTGTTCGAGCACGCAGCGGCGACCGGTTGCCAGGATAACGCCACCGCGCGTTTCGCCGACCTGGAACTGCGAGTGATGATATGGCGCACGAGGCACAGCGGATCTGCCCGGCCTGAACGGGCCTTGCTGAAGCTCGGTGCCCGGATGTGGCGGTTGGCGGTGCTTGAGCAAATTGCCGCTGAACATGCTTATCGGGTGGGGGCGGGTGCTGAATCGATCGAATTCGCCTTGGCCTATCGAATCGGCTTGCGCAAGTCTCTGGACTTGCCTGCCCAACCCGATGAAATGCTTTATGCAGGGATCCCTGCCTTGAGTAATCAGGACCTTCTCCTGGCCCGTGAAAGGATCCTGGCGCGACAGACTCGGGAGGGCATTGCTGATTACCTGTCACGCCAGTGGTTCTGGCAGGATTACTTGCGCAAGGCCTCCGCGGTTCGCTTGCAAGTGCCCCAATCCATGCACGCTGAGCTGGAACGGCTGATGGCGCTGGGGAATCGGGACGAGGAAATCGCGCGGCTGCAGATCCGCAATCAGCAACGCGAGCATGCGGTGTTGCTGCAGTTGACGCTGGAGGCGCTGGACCGGAACACGGTGCAGCGTCCGCTCCGCTAGCGGGTTGGCGGTTGTCTGAACGCAGGCATTAGCTATATAGCGCCTGGCGGGGAGCAGGCAACTTAGTCTGGCCTCTTTTCATGAAGAGGCCCCCGCTATGGACACCACTTTGCCGTCAGATGCGCAGGCCGCCATCGATGCCTTCCAGGACGGCATCATCGGCAGGCGCCTGCCACTCTGGTTGCGTCATGCACCCGCTGAGCAACTGCCTGAGATCGGCAGGGCATTGGCAAACAGCCTTCGCTGCTGTGAGCAAGTGAACACGGTGCTGCGAGGTATCGAGGGCATCGACCGTTTCGTCGCATCAGCCCTGGGGAAGGCCCTCGACGAGCGTTATGGGCTTGGCCATAACCCTTACTCGCTCAGGTTTCTGGAAGGCCGCCGGGAAGCTGTGATCAACAGTCAGCCGGTGGGCGCGCACCTGACGGCCGTGGTCTATGAAGAAAAGCCGCTGCTCGAAGTGGCATTGCGCAACTTCACGACCGCGCAGGCACAGGAAGATGGCCAGCCGCGCGGTAACCGATTGCTGCTTCCACGCCACGGTACGGTCAAACCCCCTACGAGCATCGCGTTTGCCGGACTGTGTCGTGAGCTGGACCTGGGTGAGCGCTATCAACGTCATCTGGATGCCATTCTCACGCCCGCTGGCAGTGCCGAACGCCTGGTATCACAGCTTGTCGATGCCACGCGCTACACCATGCTTGTGGACGCCTACAAAGCCAGGCAGGAGGGAGCGCTGGATGCCAGCGAGCTCCATTTGATGGTGGCTGTGTGCGAGAAGGGGGAGCTGCCGCGCTTGGCGGGCGACCTTGTGCTGGCCAGGCAACTGAAGTTGCTGGGCTGCCAGATTGAGCAGGTGACTGTGTTCGTTGTGGTTGAGCAGGGCGTTTTGTTCAACACGACGCGTCGGGTGTTGCTTTACGTGCCTGGGGACCCTTATTCGCCCTGGCGCGCGTTCGAGAGCATCGACAAACTGAACCGCGAACTGGGCCGCCGCTTGCGAGAGAAGGCCTATCAACGTTTCTTCAGCCGCTTCGTGCTGCGGCGTGACAGCCAGGCTTTTTTCGCCCAGGTCGCGGAGCGCTTCGATGACCTGCCGAGCTGGGCCTTTCGCGATCTCGAACCGCGCTTGCAGGCTTACCCGCAGCCGTTGTTCATCAGCCTGGCACGGGCACGTATCCACCAGATCAAGGACGATGCGGCGATGATCGCGGTCCCTGTGGCCAGGCTGGATCGTGAGGTTCAGCGCCAGCATGACCTGCGCCTTGCAGCCGAAGGGTGGGCGCTGCTCAACCTGGCCAGCTTCTTTGTGCCTGGGGTTGGCCTGGCGCTGCTGGCCGTGACGGCCTTTGAACTGCTGGGTGAGGTCTACCATGGCGTCGAGGCCTGGCAGGAAGGCGATCGCCAGGAGGCGCTCGACCATTTGACCCATGTGGCGACAGACCTTGCCCTGCTGGCGACCACGGTAGCCGGGGTGGGTGTGGCTCGACGGGTTTGGGCACGCTCTGCGAAGGTCGATGCCATGGTGCCGGCTCGGCTGGAGGACGGCACTGAGAAACTCTGGCAACAAGACGTGACCCCGTTTCAAAGCCAGGCACCCGTTGCCGCCTCAAGCCCGGACGCCTTGGGTATTCGGCGTCAGGACGGGCTTGCCTGGATCGAAATGGACGGGCATCACTATCGCGTGACAGAGGCGGGTGATGATCAATGGCAGTTGTATCCGGTCGACGGTCATGGACCGTTGCTGCGCCACAATGGCGCAGGTGCCTGGCGGTTGTGGAGCGAGCAACCGGCTCGGTGGACCGACAAATACCGCATGTTCCGGCGTTTGGGCGAACCCTTCAATGGGCTGAATGACGAACAGATCGATCAGGTTCTGCTGTTCCACGGCCTTGATGGCGACGACCTGCGTGGCCTGCATGTACACGCCCAGGCACCGAGCCCCGGGATGATCGACAGCGTGGCGCGGGTCAGGCTTGATCAACGCATCCGCAGCATGATTGGCCGTTTGCGCAGTGGCGAGCCGGTAGAAGATACAACAGTGCTCGATCACGCTCGGCGCCTGCCAGGCGCGAGTGGCCTGACAGATCGGGCATTGGCAGCGTTGGCATGGACGCAGCGCCGAACACTGCTGCAGCACCTTTTCGAAGCCTTGCAGCCCAGCGACACCCCTGGCAGCGCAGTGCTGCGCCGGGTCTTCCCGGGGCTGAGCGCGCGCACTGCGCAAGCACTGGTACAGGCCGCCAGCAGCGTGGATCGCATGCGGCTGCTGTCCAGCGGAAGGGTTGCACTGGGGCTGGCCGAGGCGGCAAGGGGCAGTGTGCTGGCTACCCGCCAGGCTCGCGTATTTGAAGCGTTGTACCTTGATACGCCGCAGCATGCAGACCTGGCACGGGTGGCCTTGGGCATGCTGCGGTATCTACCCGGAGGCGAACAAGGTGTGCGCTGGCGCCTGTACGAAGGCTGCCTGGGCGGGCCGATACTGGCGAAGACCGAGCAAGGGCCGCGGGCGTTCGATCTGGTGCACGTTAACGGTAGGTTTCAACTGCATGGCGGCCAGGGCACGGCGCTGGGTGAGGCAGGTGAGTTGTTTGACGTCATGGCGCCAGCCTATACCGAAGGGCAACGGCAGGCGATGGGGATCGGCGATCCATTCGCGCACAACCTCAGGGTGATGCTGGCGCGCGAAGCGGCACGCCATCGTGATGAGATCAGTCGTTTGCTTGGCGCGGTACGCCCAGGTGCTGTCCGAGGGCCCATGCGCTTGGCCGATGGACGTATTGGCTACCCGTTGGGTGGTGGCGGAGTAAGTGGTTTTGCATCAAGGGGCAGTGCCCTGAGGGCAACGCTGCGCGATCTCTTTCCGTGGTTGAGTGATGAGCAGGTCGAGACCTTCGCCGATGACGCCAGGCGTTCAGGGCATCAGATTGAACACGTACTGGCTGACCTTCGCAATGAGTTCGCGGTGCTTCGCGCCACACTGAATACCTGGGTGGCACGAGGGCAGGGTGACGTCAGGGAAGATCGAGAGGCTTTACGCCAGACGTTGTTCAATTGCTGGCGGCGGTCGGTGGGCGTGGGGGAGCTGCAGATCAATGCACAGGAAAACCTCCACGTCATGTTCTGCAATTTCAGATCGAGCGGCTTGCCCAACATACCCGCACAGGTCTGCTTCAGAGGTGTGACCAGCCTGTCGCTGCTGCACCTTGACCTTCTGGAGGTGCCCAGCAGCCTGCTGCTGGCCTTCCCTAACCTGCAAACCCTCGATCTGGGTGGGAACCTGTTGACGCGCCTTCCGCAGCCGTTGCTGCAGATAGCGCAGCTGCGGCATCTGAGCCTGACCAACAACCGGATCGTCCTGAACATTGCACAAACCGCCACGCTGGCCAGTTGCACGAACCTGCAGTCTCTCGATCTGTCCCACAACCCCCTGGGGAGCAGGTTCACGTTGGCGGGTTTGGCTGAATTGCGTTGGCTGAACTTGCGCGACACACAGATCTCGCAGTTTCCACTGGGCGTGTTCGACAACGCTCAGTTGGTATCCGTTGACTTGCGGGATAACCGGATCAGGCACATTCCAGAGGGTTTCTACCAGTTGCCCGTGTGGCAGCGGCGGCGGTTCCGCTTGAGTGCGAACCCCTTGGGCGAGGCCCAGACGTTACGCTTGCAGGCTTCGTTGAGTAGCGTCGATCCGGCCCTCGACGAGGAGCAAGTGCTTCTGCGGCTGCAGCACGCGCGTGAAGTATGGGGGGATGCCGTGGCCCCGGAGCATCGCGGCTTGATGCTTGCTGCCTGGGACTCGCTGGATTCAGGGCAGGACGCCGAGCGTTTCTTCCGGGTGCTTCGCCAGTTGTTGTTGTCCGAAGACTTTCGTGTCAACGCGCGTGCACTGGGCAATCGGGTCATGGCGGTATTGCAAGCGATGGCCATTACGCCAGCGTTGCGGCAGAACTTGCTGTCAGTGGCCAATGATGAGTGGGGGTGCCAGGACGGTGCAACCTGGTGCTTGAGCAACCTTGAACTGAATTTGCTGGTTTGGCAGGTTGAGCACGCGGCTCAGGGAGAAAGCGAACAAGCCTTGCTAGACCTGGGCAGACGTTTATGGCGCCAGGATGCAGTCGACAGGTTCGCTACCCGATGGGCGCTACAGCATGGCAGGACGCTGGAAGGAAGCGAGGTGGGGTTGGCTTTCAGGGTCGGGCTGAGGGAGCGTCTCGACTTGCCACTGCAGGTGGGAGAAATGAGCTTCCTGGCGATCTCAGGCGTTCTGGATGCGGACCTGGCAGAAGCAGAGGCTGCGGTGCGGGATGCGGAAACGCCGGAAGAGATTGCCCGCTCCATGGTTGACCGTGAATTCTGGCAGGCGCACCTGGAGCGTTCTCATCCTGAACGATTCGCTGCGGTCGACCTGCCGTTCAGAAGGCAACTCGAAAGGGTGCTTGACGACGAAGCGCTGAGCGAAGGGGCCAGGATCGACCAGGCGGATGCCATTCGTGATGCGCAGCGCGCTGCACGCAGAGGGCTGATGCTGGATCTGACGATTCAAGCGATGGAAGTGGGACCCGAGGGGCCATCGATCGATGTGCGTTGACATGCGTTCAGGGCAAGGGCTCGCCTGGCCCTGCCACAGCGGCTTTGGGCTATGCTCAATCAAGCTGACAGTAGTTCTACCAGCGCCGTAGTCTTGGCTTCAGGTGGCTCGGAAATCGACAGTTACTTTTGCACACCCCGCTCTGGAACGAAGTGGTTTAGGCTCCCTGTCGGATTTTTCTCCGTGATCTGTAGTCATTGGTATATCGAGACAATAAGGAGATACGCATGCTTGTCCGGTCACTGACCCTCGCAACCTTGCTTGCTGTTGCCGGCCCCCTGTTTGCCGCAGACAGTGATGCGCCTCTAGCCAAGGAACTGGGCAAGGCCAGACCATTGGTGGTTATCGCTCCCAGCAGTGCCGACCCGACGTTGCGAGGGTTGAACAAGGCGCTCGAGGACCCGGCCACTCAGGCTGCGTTCAAGGAGCGCAACCTTGTCCTGTACAGCGTCGCCAACATGATGGGCAAGCGAGAGGACAAGAACCTCGAGCAGCAGACCACAATGGCCCTGATTCGGGAACTGAAGCTGGGTGCGAGCAAGGGTACCAAGGTGATTCTGGTGGGCAAGGACGGTGAGCGGCACATGCTCAAGGACGACGACAGCGGCGAGGTCATCGACCCGCAGGTGATCTTCAAGGCGGTCGATGAACTGCCTGCCAGTGAAAAGGCACTGGCGGCGCCCGAGCCCGTAGCGGCGACCCCGCAAGGCAAGGCCAAGGACAGCAAGCCGGCCAAGCCCGCAGCCCCGCCCAAACCGCTGGAAGACTGATCACACCTCATGGCCCCAAGGCACCTTGGGGCCAGTTGCCGGGTGTCGTGTATCGCACTGTATCTGCCTGTGCAGCAGACCTACTGCCATACAAAAGCACGCCTGACACGATACATCCCCGACAAACCGCAACGGCCTAATGGCTCCACTATCCAACCCCAGTGGAGCTGCATCATGACTCAAGCAAAAAACACCCTCGGCCTGCTCGGCGCCGCCCTGATCGGCAGCATGGCATTGAGCAGCAGTGCGTTCGCCGTCGAGCCGCTGGCCCAAGGTTACCAGCTGGCTTCGGCCAAAGTGGCCGGCGAGGGCAAGTGCGGTGAAGGCAAGTGCGGCGGCAGCGGCAAGGCTTCCCAAAGCGAAGGCAAGTGCGGTGAGGGTAAATGCGGCGCCGGCGCCAAGGCCGGGGCTGAGGGCAAGTGTGGTGAAGGCAAGTGTGGCGACGCCTCGTTCGCCAAAACCGACAGCAATCACGATGGCAAGGTCTCGCGCGATGAGTTTCTGTCGGTGGCCAAGGACCGTGCCCGTGATTTCGACACGATCGACCGCAACCATGACGGTTTCATCTCCGAGCAGGAAGCGGCGGATCACCTCAAGGCGATTTATCAGGCCAATGGCAAGGCCATGCCTGATGGCTTGTTCAGCCACCTGACCGGCAAGCCCTGACTTTCTACCCCATGAAACGCCACAACGCTCCTCCTGCTGGCCAGGTGGGGCGTTGTGCCTGTTGGAGAGCTTTTATGTTTCCTGCAATGTTGAACATCGGGCTAGGCCTGCGTCGCGGCCTGTTGCCGGAACTGCTGGCCATGGAGGCGGGTGCAGTGGACTTTCTCGAGTGTGCGCCGGAAAACTGGATTGCCGTGGGCGGCGCCTACGGCAAGGGCATGGCCCAGCTGGCGGAGCGCTTTCCTGTCACCTGTCATGGGTTGTCTTTATCGCTGGGTGGCAGCGCGCCGCTGGACCGCCATTTTCTCGAGCAGACCCGGCAGTTTCTTGACCGATACCAGGTGCGACTGTACAGCGAGCACCTGAGCTACTGCAGTGATGACGGGCACCTGTACGACCTGATGCCCATCCCGTTCACCGATGAAGCCGTACGCCATGTGGCTGCGCGCATACGCCAGGCTCAGGAGCAGCTGGAGCGGCGCATTGCCGTGGAGAACATCAGCTACTATGCCGCGCCGTATCAGGCGATGAGCGAACTCGACTTCATCCGGGCGGTGCTTGATGAAGCCGATTGTGACCTGCTGCTGGACGTCAACAACGTCTATGTCAACGCCTGCAACCATGGTTACGACGCCCGGCAATTCCTTGCAGGCCTGCCCCAGGCGCGCGTGGCCGGGATGCACGTTGCCGGGCATTACGATGAAGCGCCGGACCTCAAAGTGGATACCCACGGGGCCGCCGTGAAGGAAGATGTCTGGACGCTGTACGCCACCGCTTGTGCGCGCTTCGGCGTACGGCCGACGGTGCTGGAGCGTGATTTCAACTACCCACCCTTGGCCGAACTGTTGGCCGAGACGGCGCGTATGCGTGCTGTGCAATGCGCTGCCGGAGGGCAAGCAGATGAATGAGACCTTGCGTGCGCAGCTGTATGCCTTCGCCCGTCACTTGCGCGACCCGCAGCGCCATGCCCCGCCGCCCGGCGTCGAGGCCCGCCGCCTGAGGGTTTACCGCGAATTGTTCTATGGCGCCATCGAAGGCTTGCTGGCTGGCAGCTTCCCGGTCATGCGCCAGGCGTTGGGCGAGCAGCGCTGGCATGCGCGAGTAGGTGATTTCTACGCCAGTTACCGTTGCCAGACGCCATTGTTTACCGAAATTGCCGAAACCTTCGTCGACTACTTGCAAGGTGTGGCGCTGGACACCCCTTGGCAGTTGGAACTGGCGCATTATGAGTGGGTCGAGGCGCAGCTGTACCTGAGCGACGCCGAGGACCCGGCGCATGACCCTGATGGTGACCTGCTGGATGGGCAGCCGTTGTTGTCTTGTGTGGCGCGCGTGTTGGCCTATCGTTGGCCGGTGGACAGCATTGGCGTGGACTACCAGCCAACGGCTACCCCGGCGTCGCCAACCTTGCTGCTGGTTTATCGCGATGCCCGGTTGCAGGTGCGCTTTGCCCGGTTGGCCCCTATGGCGTACCGGTTGCTGGTGGAGCAGGGGACTGGAAGAGAGCGGCTGCAGGCATTGGGCGGGGATGTGCAGCAAGGGTTGGCATTGTTGCAGGCATTGCGCGAGCAGGGTGTCATTGTCGGAACCGTTTGAAGGCATTGGGGGCTGCGCAGCAGCCCCCGGTCCTCATCTGCCGAACCGCGTGCCAAGCCAATGATCGAGGCTAAGGCGCCCGGCGCCCTTGAGTAGCAGTGGCAGCAACGCTATCAGGTAGATCAGCGGCAACTTGTAATTGCCGAAGCCCTGGTCGGTAATGGCATAGCCTTGGGCCAGCTCCGCCAGGCCCGACCAGTGCGCCGGCCAGTGCACTGCCGCTATCGCTACAACGGTCACCACCATCAAACCCAATGATGCCAGCCGGGTACCCAAGCCCAGCAACAGCAGCAACGGCAGTACCAACTCGGCCCACATCGACAGCTGCCAGTTCAGCTCTGCGGGCAGCAGGTTGAAGGGGAACGGGAAGCTGGACTGCAGGTCGGCGAACCAGTTGCTGCCGTTGAATTTCTCCAGGCCGGATTCGAAAAACTCCCAGGCCAGAAATACCCGTAATGGCAAGTCGGCGCTCCAGCTGCCGATGCGATCAACGGTGGTCAGGGTACGGGTCAAGGTCGTCATGTGCGGTGCTCTCTTCAGGCAAGGGCGCGGGTGCTGCGGCGTTGTTTACGGGCCACTTTGGCGGTGAGCTTGACGGCGATGGCGCTGAACATCAGGGCGAACGCCAGCGGGTACCAGCCCCCCATGGGGATGCGTTTGTAGAACGACAGGCAGAACACTCCAGCCAGTGCCCACATGCCGCTGCTGTGCAGCGCTTGCCAGGCACGACCGCCCAACAGCCGCATGGGGGCCTTGAACGAGGTGGCGGTGAGCAGCAGCAAGAACAGGTAGCCGACCGTACCGGGCAGGCTGGACGTGAGCGTGCGGCCTGCCCAGAACAGTTCGGGGAATTGCTGGGCGTAGCGATAAATCAGCACGCCATGCACGGTGTGGGAGAACGCGAATGCCAACCCCAGGTAGCGTCGCTCCTGAAGGATGCGGCGGCTTGAGGTGCCAGGCAGCAAGGTCACCAGCGACGAGGCCAGGAACGCCAGCAAGAACAGTGCGAACGAGCTGCGTGCGGTGGCACGAATGGCACTGCGTAAGCCGTCCGGGTCAGGTTGGCTGGCCAGGACCACGGCGCTCATCGCCAGGGTCAGGCCGGCAAGGGTGGCGAACAGCTTCCAGCCGGAGGGCAAGGTGAAGGCTTTCATGAGGGTCTCCCGGGGTGTGGTTGTGTGACCGGGAGTGTCTCGAGGCGGGGTATCTGCAGTGTGTCAGGGGGATGCAGTTGTGTATCTGTTTGTAGAGGCGACCTCGCTTTTTACAGGAGCGGCCCGATCGAGATCCAAGGCCGTTCCTGCCAACGATCGCAGATGCACTTCAGGTGAGTTCGATCTGCGCGCACAATCCGCCCTGTTCGCGGTTGCTCAATGTCAGCCGCCCCCCCATGGCCTGGATCAGCTGGTGGGCAATGGCCAGTCCCAGGCCGGTGCCACCCGTGCTGCGATTGCGTGAGCCTTCCACCCGGTAGAACGGCTTGAGCACTTCATCCAGCTCGTCACCGGGTATCCCTGGCCCGTTGTCGAGCACGCGGATGATGGTGGTACTGCCCTCGCGGGACACTTGCAGCTCGGCAGCACCTGCAAACTTCAGGGCGTTGTCGACCAGGTTCACCAGTACCCGACGCAGCGCATGCGGGCGGGTTTCCAGCAGGGTACCGCTGTTGCCGTGGCGTTCGACCTGGGCGCCGCTGTCCTGGTAGTCGAATACCAGGCTGTCGAGAAAGGCATCAAGGTTGACCCGGCATGTCGCTTCGGTGCTGCTGTCCATGCTGCGGGCATAAGCCACGCCTTCGCGCACCAAGTGTTCCATTTCATCCAGGTCGTTCCAGAACTTGTCCCTTTCGACCCCCTCATCCATCACTTCGACCCGCAACTTCATGCGAGTGATCGGTGTTTGCAGGTCGTGGGAAATGGCCGCCAGCAACTGCATGCGTTCCTTGAGGTGGGCAGCAATGCGTGCCTGCAGGGCGTTGAAGGCCACGGCAGCGTAGCGCACTTCGCGCGGGCCGCTTTCATCCAGTTGCACACCGGGCTGGTCCGGGTCGAGGTTGTCCACTGCCTGGGCCAGACGGGTTAGCGGGCCGATGGCCAGGCGTACGGCCAGCCAAGTGCACAGCAACAGCACAGCGAGCTGAATCAGCAGCACCACGGGCAACCAACGGGCTACCGGGACTGGTGTTGGCGTTACGTCGATGGTCAGGGGCGCGCCGTCGGCCAGGTTCAGGTGTGCCTGGAAATGCGCATTGGGCCCAGGGATTTCCAGAAAGGTCAGGCGGTAGTCGCTGCCAATGGCCTTGACGATCGACGCGGCGGCCATCGGTGGGTCACTGCTCGGCATCGCTTCGCCGGCCAGGCCTTGGTCGAGGCGATAGCGATAGGTGCGCCGTTCCAGGCGCGGCAGCCAGGCGGCACGCTCGGCTGCGGGCAGGCGGTCAAGGATGGCAACCGAGGTCGCCACGTCCTGCTCGAGGTTGCTGAGCATCATCGAGCGGCTGCTGATATAGCGCTCATAGGCCTGCAGGCCAAACGACAGACCATAGGCCAACACCAGGCCGGTGAAGAAGATCAGTGCCAGGCGCGAGGCCAGGGTGCGTGGCCATTTCATGAGGGGGACTCGAGCAGTTGCACCGGCAGCGAGAACACGTAGCCCTCGCTGCGCACGGTCTTGATGCAGCTAGGCTCGCGGGCATCGTCACCCAGGCGCTGGCGCAGGCGGCTGACCAGCAAGTCGATGGAGCGGTCGAAGATGTCGGCTTCGCGGCCCTGGGTCAGGTTAAGCAACTGTTCGCGGCTGAGCACCCGCTGCGGGTGGTCGAGGAACACCCGCAGCAGGCGGTATTCGGCGCCGCTCAGGGCCACCAGGGTGCCTTCGCTGTCGAGCAGGTGGCGCGCGGTGGTGTCCAGGCGCCATTGACCGAAACCCAGCAGGCGGCTGCTTTCACTGATGGTCAGGTTGGGTGGCAGCATGCGTGTGCGGCGCAGCACGGCGTTGATGCGGGCGAGCAGTTCGCGGGCCGAGAACGGTTTGGTCAGGTAATCGTCGGCGCCCATTTCCAGGCCGATGATGCGGTCGGTTTCGTCATTGCGGGCGGTCAGCATCAACACCGGCGTGTTGCGGTGCTTGCCGGCGCGCAGCTCGCGGCACAGCAGCAGACCGTCGTCGCCGGGCATCATGATGTCGAGCACGATCAGGTCGACGCTGTTGGCTTCGAGAAAGGCGCGCATCTGCCGGCCGTCGGCAACGATGCTGGTGCGCAGGCCGTTCTTCTTCAGGTAATTGCCGACCAGTTCGCGGATCTCGCGGTCGTCGTCGACGATCAGGATGTGATCGACGTGTTCCATGCGCTGGGTTCCTGTGCAAAGGGGGTTGGGCGCAGTGTACCGAGCGCGTTCGCCCTTGCCTGCGGGAGTTTGTATTGCAGTGTATCTGGCACGGGCAGGGATACAGCAGGAAGCACATCACAACGTTGGGCGACACATGCGCGATACCTGGCAGGCGTGAAATGGCTCTCGACCGGGGAGCAACACTCCCCAACCCCAAGAGTTACCAGGAGAGATGCCATGAACGTCAAGACTATCGCCAGCGCCAGCCTGTTCGCCGTGCTCAGCTTCGGCGCTATCGCTGCCCAGGCCGCCACTGCCCCGATGCAGGATGGCGGGGTCATGCAGTACCGCTACGGTGAGCCTCTGGATGTGAAGAAAGTGCTGTCGGTGCAGGATGATCAGAGCAACGCGTGTGGCCTGGTGAATACCCGAATGGACTACCTTGACTCCCATGGCCAGCGGCAGAGCGTGCAGTACCGCACCTACGCCACGGGCGGTTGCCATGACAACTGATCGCCGCCGGATGCTCAAGGCTGGCGGTTTTGCGCTGGCGCTGATGGGGCTTGGATTGGCTGGGCACCTGAAGGCCCGCGACAGCTACGGCGCCATGCCGTCGCTGTCCGGCGCCAGCCAGTGGTTGAATTCGGCGCCTCTGGATGCTCCGGGGCTCAAGGGCAAGGTGGTGCTGGTGGACTTCTGGACCTGGGACTGCATCAACTGCCGGCGCAGCCTGCCGCATGTGAATGAGTGGGCGCGGCGCTATGCCGATCAAGGGCTGGTGGTGGTAGGAGTGCACACACCCGAGTACGACTACGAGCATGATGTCGGCACTTTGCGGAGCAAGGTTGCCCGGTTGGGTATCGGGTATCCGGTGGCGGTAGATAACGACTACAAGGTGTGGAATGCCTGGGGCAACCAGTTCTGGCCGGCGCATTACTTTGTCGACCGCAAGGGGCAGGTGCGCCATGTGCACTTTGGCGAGGGGGATTATGGCGGGCAGGAACAGGTGATACAGGCTTTGCTGGATGAAAAAGAGTGAATCTCCTGTACCGGCCTCTTCGCGGGCATGCCCGCTCCCACAGGGAGCGTGCAATCAGTAACGTTTGCGCAGTACCTGTGGGAGCGGGCGTGCCCGCGAAGAAGCCAACACTTTTCTATCAGGTGAAACTGGCAAAGTGCGCCTGCATCCGCGCCGCATCCGCCTGCCGCCCGCTGAACAGCTCGAATGCCTTCACCGCCTGGAACACCGCCATGTTGCTGCCATCCAGCGTGCGGCAGCCCAGTGCCCGGGCTGCGCGCAGCAGTTCGGTCTCCAGCGGGAAGTAGATAATCTCGGCCACCCACAGGCGGGGATGCAGCAACTCCACCGGCAGTGGCGTGCCCGGTAGCTTGGCCATGCCCACTGGCGTGGTGTTGACCAGCCCGTCCGCCTCGGCCAGGGCTGTGGCCAAGTCGGTGCCAAGCACGGCGCGCCCTGCGCCGAAATGGCCGTTCAGGTTATCCACCAGCGCCTGCGCACGGGCTGCGTCCACTTCGAACAGCACCAGCCGCTCTACCCCTTCACCCAGCAGGGCGTGGGCCACGGCCGAGCCAGCGCCACCGGCACCCATCTGCACCACCTGGCGCCGTGCCACACCGGGCAGGCCACGGCGCAAGCCTTCGGCAAAGCCCAGGCAGTCTGTGTTGTGGCCGACGCGCTTGCCGTCCTTGAGCACCACGGTGTTTACTGCGCCGATACCACGGGCCTCGTCGGAGAGTTCGTCGAGCAACGGCAGGATAGCCTGCTTGAACGGGTAGGTAATGTTCAGCCCGGTGAAACCGGTATGTTGCGCGGCTTCGAGCAGGCCGGGCAGGGCGCTGTCGTCCAGTTGCAGCTGGTCGGCGTCGATCAGCCGGTACAGATAGCGCAGGGCCTGGGCGTCGCCTTCGTGTTCGTGCAGGGCCGGCGTACGTGACAGTTGGATGCCGCGGCCGATCAGGCCGGCGAGGATGGCTTGCTGGCTCATGCCGCACGCTCCTGCAACAACTCGGCGAAGTGGCTCAGCGCCATGCGGTAGCCGTGGCTGCCCAGGCCGCAGATGACACCGACGGCGATGGACGATACGAACGACAAGTGACGGAACGGCTCGCGTTTGTGCACGTTGGACAGGTGCACCTCGATCACCGGCAGTTCGCTGGCCACCAGGGCATCGCGGATGGCGACCGAGGTGTGCGTCCAGGCGCCGGGGTTGATCACGATGCCGGCGCAGCGGCCACGGGCGGCGTGGATCCAGTCGATCAGTTCGCCTTCGTGGTTGGTTTGGCGAAACTCGATTTCCAGGCCGTGGGCGTGGGCAGTGTCGGCACATCCCTGAGCCAGGTCAGCGAGGGTTTCGTGGCCGTACTGGGCAGGCTCGCGGGTGCCCAGCATGTTCAGGTTGGGGCCGTTGAGCACGAGAATAAGGGGCTTCATGACGGGCATCGCTTTGTTGTTGTTGAATGCACGTAGTTTTGTACTGACTGGTTAGTTCCGTCAATTGGACAAGATCGTCGCACCGGGAAAGTGGGCGATTATCGAACTTCTTGGGCGTTCACCGTCCTGTGCCCAGCAGCACAAGGCTGCGCCTGCAAAGGCCCGCAGTGCGTCATTACAAAATTGTAATCTTGCCGCCACCGCCCCGATAACCGGCCCTTTCTACAGTCCCTCGCCAATGCTTCGCCGAGAGGACCTGTGTCGTGCCCATCCCCCGCAAGATCGCCTTGCTCTGTCTGTTGCTGGCCAGTGCCACCGGCGCCCAGGCCAGCCAGGCGCTGAGCCTGCCCCAGGCGCTTACCGCCGCTTTCGCCCAGAACCCGGAGCTGGCTGCAGCCGGCCGTGAAATTGGCATTGCCGATGGCGAACGGCGCCAGGCCGGGTTGATCCCCAACCCGGAGCTGGCCTGGGAGGTCGAGGACACCCGTCGCGACACCAGCACCACCACCGTCACCCTCAGCCAGCCGCTGGAACTGGGCGGGAAACGCGGCGCGCGTCTCGCCGTGGCGGGGGCCGGCCAGGCCATTGCCCAGCTCGACCTGGAGCGCCAGCGCAACGCCCTGCGGGCCGATGTGGTGCAGGCTTTCCACGCTGGCGTGCGTGCGCAGACCGCGCTGGAGCTGGCGCAGCAGTCGCAGGTATTGACTGAACGCGGCCTGCGGGTGGTGCAAGGGCGGGTTACGGCAGGCCAGTCATCACCGGTGGAGGCCACCCGTGCCCAGGTGCAACTGGCCCAGGCCCAGACCGAAGTGCGCCGCGCGAAAACCCAGCGCAGCGTGGCCTACCAGGCCTTGGCCCGGCTGATGGGCAGCCCGCTGGCAAGCTTCGACCGGTTACAGGCGGCCAACCTTTCGCCAGGCATCGCGCCGGGTGCCGACACCTTGCTTGAACAGGTCGAACAGACCGTCGAATGGCGCCTGGCCGCTGCCCAGGTCGAGCGCGGCGATGCGTCCCTGGGTTCGGAGAAAGCCCAGCGTATCCCCAACCTCACCGTCAGCCTTGGCAGCCAGTACAGCCGCGAAGACCGGGAGCGGGTGAACGTGGTTGGCCTGTCCATGCCGTTGCCGCTGTTCGACCGCAACCGGGGCAATGTCCTGGCGGCTGCGCGCCGTGCCGACCAGGCGCGCGACCTGCGCAATGCCGTGGAGCTGCGTCTGCGCAGTGAAACCCGTAGCGCCATCAGCCAGTGGGAGACGGCGATGCAGGACGTTGAAGCCTATGACCGCACCATCCTGCCGGCTGCGCAGCAGGCCGTGGACACCGCCACCCGCGGTTTTGAAATGGGCAAGTTCGCGTTCCTCGATGTACTCGACGCCCAGCGCACGCTGATCGAGGCGCGCGGGCTGTACCTCCAGGCGCTGGCCTCGGCGACCGATGCCCGCGCACACGTGGAGCGGATCTACGGCGATCTCGATGGCCTGAGCAACAAACCCGATAGCAGGAGCAACCATGACTAACCCACGCAAGCTAGCCCTTCTGGCCACCGCCATTGCGGCGCTTGGCCTCGCTGGCCTGGCCTGGACCGGTACCCTCGGCCAGGCGTCCAAGGCTCAAGCCCCCCATGACGACCATGGTCAAGACAGCCACGGCCACGCTGCAGAGCAGGCCGCCGAAGGCCATGCAGAGGAGGGGCATGGCGAAGAAGAAGGCCAGTTGCACCTGTCTATCGCCCAGATCGAAACGGCTGGCGTGCAACTGGCTGCCGCTGGCCCCCGTGAGTTGGGCACCGCCATTAGCTTCCCGGGTGAGATCCGCTTTGACGAGGACCGCACCGCACATGTGGTACCCCGCGTGCCGGGTGTGGTCGAAGCGGTGCAAGCCGAGCTGGGCCAGGCGGTCAGGCGCGGCCAGGTACTGGCGGTGATTGCCAGCCAGCAGATCTCCGACCTGCGCAGCGAACAGCAGGCCGCCCAGCGTCGTCTGGAACTGGCGCGATTGACCTTTCAGCGGGAGCAACAGCTGTGGCAGGAGCGAATCAGCGCCGAGCAGGATTACCTGCAGGCGCGCCAGGCCCTGCAGGAGGCCGAGATCGCTCTGGCCAACGCTCGGCAGAAGGTCGCGGCGGTGGGCCCGGCCGGTGCCGGCAACCGCTATGAACTGCGCGCACCCTTCGATGCGGTCGTCGTGGAAAAGCACCTGACCGTGGGGGAGGTGGTCGACGCGACCAGCAACGCGTTCACCCTGTCCGACCTGAGCCGGGTGTGGGCGACCTTCGCCGTGGCCCCTCGTGACCTGGACAAGGTGGTAACCGGCCGCGATGTCACGGTCAGTGCGCCGGACCTGGGCGCCCAGGTCCAGGGCAAGGTCAATTACGTCGGCAGCCTGCTCGGCGAGCAGAACCGCGCCGCCACTGTGCGCGCCACACTGGCCAACCCCAATGGCGCCTGGCGCCCCGGGCTGTTCGTCAATGTGGCGGTCAGCGTCGACCGCTTCGATGCCGCCGTGGCGGTGCCGGAAAGCGCCCTGCAAACCTGGGAGGCGCAGACCGTGGTGTTCGCCCGCACTGCGGAAGGCTTCGAGGCGCGCCCGGTGAAGACTGGCCGTCGCGATGCTGGCCAGGTGGAAATCACCAGCGGCCTGGCCGCCGGTACTCAGGTTGCGGCCGCCGGCAGCTTTGTCCTCAAGTCGGAACTGGGCAAGGGCTCGGCCGAGCACAGCCACTGATCACGGGGACACCTGCATGTTCGAACGCCTGATTCAATTTGCCATCGAGCAGCGCCTGGTGGTGATGCTGGCCGTGGTCCTGATGGCCGCGGTGGGTATCCACAGCTACCAGAAACTGCCGATCGATGCTGTGCCGGACATCACTAACGTCCAGGTGCAGATCAACACCGCCGCCCCCGGCTATTCGCCGCTGGAGACCGAGCAGCGCATCACCTTTGCCATCGAAACCGCCATGGCCGGCCTGCCAGGGCTCAAGCAGACCCGCTCGCTGTCGCGCTCTGGCCTGTCGCAAGTCACGGTCATTTTCGATGATGACACCGATATCTTCTTCGCCCGCCAACTGGTCAACGAGCGCCTGCAGGTGGCCCGCGAGCAATTGCCTGAGGGCATCGAGGCGAGCATGGGGCCGATCTCCACCGGGTTGGGGGAAATTTTCCTGTGGACGGTGGAAGCCCAGGAGGGGGCGCTCAAGGAAGACGGCACACCGTACACCCCAACCGACCTGCGAGTGATTCAGGACTGGATCATCAAGCCGCAGCTTCGCAATGTGCCGGGTGTGGCCGAGGTCAACAGCATCGGTGGCCATGCCAAACAATACCTGATTGCACCAGAGCCCAAGCGCCTGGCGGCCTACAAGCTCACCCTCAACGACCTGATTGCAGCGCTGGAACGCAATAACGCCAACATTGGCGCTGGCTATATCGAGCGCAATGGCGAGCAGTTGCTGATTCGCGCACCCGGCCAGGTGGCCTCGGCCGAAGACATCGCCAACATCGTTATTTCCAGCGTCGACGGCACGCCGATCCGCGTCAGCCATGTCGCCCAGGTTGGCCTTGGCGAAGAGCTGCGCTCGGGGGCTGCCACCGAAAACGGTCGGGAAGTTGTGTTGGGCACGGTGTTCATGCTGATTGGCGAGAACAGCCGTACGGTGTCGCAGGCGGTCGCTGCAAAACTGGTCGAGATCAATCGCAACCTGCCCAAGGGCGTGGTTGCAGTCACGGTGTACGACCGCACCCACCTGGTGGAGAAAGCCATCGCCACGGTGAAGAAGAACCTGATCGAAGGTGCAATCCTGGTGATTGCCGTGCTGTTCCTGTTCCTCGGCAACATCCGTGCTGCGCTGATCACGGCCATGGTTATCCCGCTGTCGATGCTATTCACCTTTACCGGCATGTTCAGCAACAAAGTCAGTGCCAACCTGATGAGCCTGGGCGCGCTGGACTTCGGCATCATCGTCGACGGCGCCGTGGTGATCGTGGAAAACGCCATCCGTCGCCTGGCCCATGCCCAGCAGCGCCACGGTCGCATGCTGACCCGCACCGAACGGTTCCATGAGGTGTTTGCCGCCGCCCGCGAAGCACGCCGGCCGCTGATCTATGGGCAGTTGATCATCATGGTGGTGTACCTGCCGATCTTTGCCTTGACCGGGGTCGAGGGCAAGATGTTCCACCCCATGGCCTTCACCGTGGTCATGGCCCTGTTGGGTGCGATGATCCTCTCGGTCACGTTCGTACCGGCGGCCATTGCCCTGTTCGTCACCGGCAAGGTCAAGGAGGAGGAAGGCCTGGTGATGCGTACGGCACGTCAGCGCTATGCCCCAGTGCTGGCCTGGGTGCTGGGCCGGCGCAAACTGGCGTTTGCTGCTGCCGCTGCCCTGGTGCTGCTGTCCGGCGTGATGGCCAGCCGCATGGGCAGCGAGTTCATCCCCAGCCTCAGCGAGGGCGACTTCGCCCTGCAGGCCCTGCGTGTGCCGGGCACCAGCCTGTCGCAGTCGGTGGACATGCAGCAGCGCCTGGAGCAGGCGATCATGGCCCAGGTGCCCGAGGTGGAGCGGGTGTTTGCCCGCACCGGTACTGCCGAGATTGCCTCCGACCCGATGCCGCCGAACATTTCCGATGCCTACGTGATGCTGCGCCCACGCGAACAATGGGTTGACCCTGGCAAGCCACGGGATGAACTGATCGCCCAGGTGCAACGCGCTGCTGCCAGTGTGCCGGGCAGCAACTACGAGCTGTCGCAGCCCATTCAGTTGCGCTTCAACGAGCTGATTTCCGGGGTGCGCAGTGATGTGGCGGTGAAGCTGTTCGGTGACGATATGGAGGTGCTCAACCGCACTGCCGCGCAGATCGCCACCAGTCTGCAAGGGGTGCCAGGCGCGTCCGAGGTGAAAGTGGAGCAGACCACGGGCCTGCCGGTACTGACCATCGACATCGACCGTGACAAGGCCGCCCGTCATGGCCTGAATGTGGGTGATGTGCAGGATGCCATCGCCATTGCCGTGGGTGGCCGCACCGCCGGTACGCTGTATGAGGGCGACCGCCGTTTCGACATGGTCGTGCGCCTGTCGGAGACCTTGCGTACCGATGTCGACGGGTTGGCCAGCCTGCTGATTCCCGTACCGGCCAGTGCTGCTGAGGGGGCCGGGCAAATCGGTTTCATCCCGCTGTCGCAGGTAGCCACGTTGAACCTGCAACTGGGCCCGAATCAGGTGAGCCGCGAGGATGGCAAGCGCGTGGTGGTGGTCAGTGCCAATGTGCGTGGACGTGACCTGGGCTCGTTTGTGCAAGAGGCCGAGCAGACCCTGATCGGCCAGGTGCAGGTGCCACCGGGGTACTGGACGCGTTGGGGAGGCCAGTTCGAGCAGTTGCAGTCGGCGGCCGAGCGCTTGCAGGTGGTGGTGCCGGTGGCCTTGCTGCTGGTCATGGCGCTGTTGCTGATGATGTTCAACAACCTCAGGGATGGCCTGCTGGTGTTCACCGGCATCCCCTTTGCCCTGACCGGCGGGGTGCTGGCGCTGTGGGCGCGTGATATTCCGCTGTCCATCTCTGCCGGGGTCGGGTTCATTGCACTGTCGGGAGTGGCAGTGCTGAACGGGCTGGTGATGATTGCCTTTATCCGCGGGCTGCGCGAGGAAGGGCGCACGCTGCGGGCGGCGGTCGAGGAGGGTGCGCTGACCCGATTGCGGCCGGTACTGATGACGGCGCTGGTGGCCTCGCTGGGGTTCATTCCGATGGCCTTGGCCACCGGGACCGGTGCGGAGGTGCAACGGCCACTGGCAACGGTGGTGATTGGCGGGATCTTGTCCTCTACAGCGCTGACGTTGCTGGTGTTGCCGGCGTTGTATCAGTGGGCGTATCGGCGGGAAGAGCAGCAGGAAGGCTGAGCAGTTGGGGCTGCAAGGCAGCCCCGGAAATTTCAGACGGTGTTTCGGGTTCCGGCCCGCACACCGTCCATGCTCATGTCCTCATGCAAAGAAATCCGCGAAGTTTCCGGCAACGCCAAGCCGCCTACCAACGCCACCAGCGCAATCACCACCAGGTAGAACGCCGGTGCCAGGCTGCTGCCGGTTTGGCCGATGAGCCAGGTTGCTACCAGCGGCGCAGTACCGCCAAATAGCGTGTAGGCCACGTTGTAGGTAATCGCCGAAGCGGTGTAGCGGGTACGGGTAGGGAAGCTTTCAGACAGCAATGCCGCGGTAACCACACCACTGCACAGTGCCCCCACCGCTAGCAGGATCACCCCCAGCAACGCACCCGACATCGAGCCAGAGCTGGCCAGCCAGTACGCCGGGAACACGCTAAGCATCATCCACAGGCAGGTAAAACCGATGGTCTTGCGCCGCCCCACCCGGTCCGAAAATGCACCGGCCAGCGGGCAGCCGACGGCGGCGAACAGCAGGGCCACGGTGGTCACCAGCAGTGACTGCGCACGGGTCAGGTTGCCGACCAGTTGCAGGTAGGTGGCGAAGTAGGTGGTGAACATGTAGAACGACAACGCGGTCAGCGAAATGAACGCCCCCAGGTTGCGAATGACCCGGCCATGGTGGCGCAGGGTTTCCTTCAGCGGTGAGTGCTCGTGCTCCTTGCCCTGGGCGACGGCTTCGCGGAACGCCGGGGTTTCCTCCATGCGCCAGCGCAGGTACAGGCCGACCAGGCCCAGCGGTGCGGCAATCAGGAACGGAATGCGCCAGCCCCAGGCATTCATCGCCTCGGTCGACAGGCTGGCCTCCAGGCCATAAGCGATCACCGCTGCGCAGGCAAAGGCGGAAAAGGTCGACACAGGTACGAAGCTGCCATAAAAGGCGCGCTTGTCGTCAGGCGCGTGCTCCATCAGGTAGGCGCAGGCCCCGGCATATTCGCCACCGGCAGAAAACCCCTGCAGGCAGCGGGCCAGGGTCAGCAGCGCCGGGGCTGCCAGGCCGATGCTGGCGTAGGTCGGCAGCAGGCCGATCAACGTGGTGGAGCCGGCCATCAGCAGGATGGTCAGCGACAGGATGCGCTTGCGACCCAGTCGGTCGCCCAAGGCACCGAAGACGATGCCGCCCAAGGGGCGCAGGGCGAAGGCCACGGCGAACACCGCGAAGGTTTTGAGCAAGGCCACGCTGGCGTCTTCGCTGGCAAAGAACTGGCTGGCGATCAGCGTGGCGAGAAAGCCGTACACGGCGAAGTCGAACCATTCGACGAAGTTGCCGATGGCCGAAGCGGCTATCACCCTGCGCAGGGTGGCGGGGGATACCTCATGATGTGCGGACATGCGGGAGCTCTCCGGTTTCCTTTGGCAGCCATGATGAAAGTGGCGCGGTAGGGCCGCGCCATCGTTATTGTGCTTGCCAGTAGATAGCCGGGCGCTGCAAGGCGCTTTGTCGAGGGCGACCTCGGTATACCTGATTCAACCGATGCAGCAGGTTACAGCCGGAGTGGCTCAAAAGGCCTGTCAGGCCGCACGCTCAAGCACATCCAGCAAATCGACAAATTCCAGGGCCAGTTTATGCCGTGGCGCCAAATGCACCAATGGCACCGAGGCATGGTGCGATTCACGCATCTTGATCGAACTGCTCAGGTACACCGGCAGCACCGGCAGGCCTTCGCTGCGCAGTTGATCGACCAGGGTCTGGTGCAGTGCGGTGCGGCCGGCGAACTGATTGACCACCACACCTTCCACCTGCAGCGCGGGGTTGTGGTCCTGGCGCAGTTCTTCGACTTCGGCCATGACACAGTGCAGGGCCTGGCGCGAGAAACTGTCGCAGTCGAACGGAATCAACAGACGCTCGGCCGCCACCAGCGCGCTGAAGGTGTAGAAGTTCAGTGCGGGCGGGGTGTCGATGTAGATCCGCTCGTAGTCCTCGCCCAGCGCCACCAGCAACTTGCGCAGCTTGTTGATCTTGAACTTGCTCTCCAGCTTGCTTTGCAGGTCGCTGAGGTCAGGGCTGGCGGTGACCAGGTGCAGGTTGCTGTAGCGGGTTTCGGTGATTGCCACGCGGTGCTTCTTGCCGGCGGCAGTAACCGGCGACAAGGTCTGGCGGAAGAAGTCGGCGATGCCGGCAGGAATGGTGTCGTTGGCCAGCCCGGTCAGGTAGAAGGTGGCATTGGCCTGTGGGTCGAGGTCGACCAGCAAGGTCCGGTAGCCCTCGGCGGCACTGGCTGCGGCGAGGTTGCAGGCAATGCTGGATTTGCCGACGCCACCTTTCTGATTGAAAACCACACGACGCATGAGACGCTCATCCATGAAGTGAAAATGTCAGGTCGAGGTCAATCCTATGACTGAAACGCTGCAGTTTTATGACAGGAATTGTTACAAGCCACCGATTCATCGTTGCCTGTATCGGCATTTTCACGGGCAAGCCCGCCGCCATGGTTACAACACAAGGCGTTCAGGCAAAAGCGACCCGGTTGCGCCCCTCTTGCTTGGCCTGGTAAAGCGCCCGGTCAGCCTCGCCCAATGCGTTCATGGGCTCGCCGTGCGTCTCGCCATCCCAGTGCGTCACCCCCAGCGAAATTGTCACTGCCCCCACCGGTTCCACCGGCATATCCTGTACGGTCACACGCAACCGTTCAGCCACCGCGGCCGCCACGTTCAGGGGGGCCCCAGGCAGCAATATCAGGAACTCCTCGCCGCCGGTCCGACACAACAGGTCGCCCTCGCGGCAACAACGGCGCATGAGCTCCGCCAGGTGGCGCAGCACCTGGTCGCCCACTTCGTGTCCATGGCTGTCATTTACCCGTTTGAAATGGTCGATATCCAGCGCAATGACTGCAAACTCCCGGTTTTCAGCTTCCAGTAACGACAGGCTGAATTCCAGGCTGCGGCGGTTGCCCAGGCCGGTCAGCGGGTCGGTCTGGGCGTCCCGATTGAGCCGGCCGATGCGCTCTTGCAGCAAGTTCAGGCCGAACAGTAACGCGCGTTTGAGCTCTGCCGCCTCAAAGTACCAGGCCCGCACATGATGCAAATGTTCGGCGGTACCGGCGCGGTCCATCGTGCGGGCACTTGCGGCCAGTTTCCACAGCGGCCGGGCGATGGTGCGGGCCAGCCACCACAGCAGCAGGCTGCCAACCAGCGCCAAGGGCGCCGAACTGGCGACCACGTTCAGCACCAGATGGTTCAGCGGCGTCACCGTCTGCGCCAATGGCTGCTGCGCTACAACGCCCCAGCCGGCGCTGGGCACAGTGGCGAAGCCGGCGAGCATTTCCACGCCCAGGCTATTGGTCAGCTGCCGGGTACCGCTGTCCAGTCTCCCCAGCTGGTCGACCAGCGCATTGCCCTCCACCACCGTGCCTACCCGTTCGCTATTGGGGTGGTACAGCAGGCGTCGTTTGCGGTCGACCACATACAGGTACGAACCGTTCTTGTAGAAATGCTCACCCAGCAGGCTGTTGAGGATGTTGTGTTCACGCAGGTACAGGCTGCCACCCACATACCCCAGGTAGCGGCCGTTGTCGTCGAAAATGGGTTGCGACAGCACCACCATCAGGTTGTCGGCCGCCGACAGATAGGGTGTGGAAACCAGTGGACGGCGTTCGTGCAGGGCTTCCTGAGCACCGGGCGACTGCACGTGGGTGCCGAGCAGGTGGCGTAGCGGGGCGGGGGATACCGCCAGCAGTACACCGTTGGCATCGATCACGAAGGTGGAGTTGAAGGCCATGCTCTGGCCCAGTACGCGGTCGGTTTCCACCTGCAGCGCTGCGGTGTCGCTCAACTGCCGGCTTTGTACGCCGGCGCTGAACATCAGTTGCTGCAAGGCGTTGCCAATGAAGGTGTCGGTAATGCTGGCCAGCTTTCTCGCATACACCCGATTGGCTTCCAGGGCATTGTCGATCAGTAGCTGGCGCTGCACCCGATAGCTGGCGAAATAGCTGGCGCACAGCATGACCACTGCGGTCAGGGCGCAGAGCACCAGAATGAGTGTACGTAGATCCAGGCGCAATCCGTGCTTGGTATGTGGCAATCCTGACCTCTGTGATCGTAAAGGGCTGCTGAACGGAAGTTACCTTGGCGGGCAGCGCTCAAGAGCCTGCCTTGTCCAGCGCATCAAGCTCATCTTCCACCTGTTGCATGCGCTGCTCGACCAAGGCCTGCACGTTCACATCGCGGGCGGTTTCGCGCATCAGGGCGGTGAGTTTTTCGCTCAAGCGTTTGCCGGCTTCGGTGTCTTCCAGGGCGCGAGCTTTGGCGGGGTCCTGGGTGGCGGCGACGATGGTTGCGAACTCGGCGTCGCTGAAGTTCTTTTCGCTGTACAGGCGGAACAGGTCCCGGCGTTGGTCCTCGACGGTGAGGTGCTTGCGCAGTACGTCCTGGATGGTCGCTTGCGACAACTGCGGGTGAGTGCGGCCCAGCAGCGCGGACATGCGCTCGATGTTGTGCGTGTAGGCGTCCTGCAGCGGCAGCTGGGCGAGGATCTGTTCTTCACGGGAGGGCTTCTGGTCGCAGGCGGTGAGTGCAGCAGCCAGCAACAGGGGTAACAGCAACTTCGGGAGGCGAGGCATGGTATGGCCTGGTCGGGCAGTGAAGGCTGCCGATTATACCGATGTCCGCCTTGCCGCGACGAGCCCTGTGATTTGCCTTGAGCGGCACGCTGCGGTAGAACCGTACGCTCCCAACCACACTGGCAACCGCCCAATGCCGAACTGGACCTTGCAACCCGTGGCGCGTGACGCCATTGCCGAAGTGCTGGCGTTTGTCGACAGTGCCCGCCGCGCGCTTTTTCCGATGCTCGCCAATGCACCCTTGCCGCGTGACCTGGCGCAGTTCGCTGACACTTACCTGGACGGCGCGGGCTGTTTTCTGGAAGCCCGTGAGGGTGGGCGGCTGGTCGCGGTGATAGGTTACTTGCCCTATGACCATCGCTTTGCCCAGCTTGATTACCGCGCTGAGCGGGTAGTCGAGGTGGTGCGGCTGTTCGTGTTGCCGGCCTACCGCAGGCATGGGCTGGCGGCTGCCTTGTTTGGCGCCTTGCGCGAACGGGCGATGCAAGCCGGCTTCGACTGCCTTTACTTGCATACTCATCCGTTTCTGCCGGGTGCCATCGCGTTCTGGGAGCGGCAAGGGTTTACGTTGGTGGATGTGGAGCAAGACCCGGTGTGGCAGACCACGCACATGCAGTTGCGATTACGCTGACCGCTGGGAACGTGCCTGTTGGCGATGAAGATCACGCCGCGCGTCACTGGATCGAACACGTTGCGGTTGAGAAGCTTCCAGTTGCCATCCTCGGTAAAGCCATTGCTTTGCAAGTGGGCGACGCCGGCCAGGGCGTGAGCGACCCGAATAGCTGGCTCATTGCCCAGCTTCGAGCTTTTGCAACTGTGCGGCAAAGCGGGCTTTGGCCCGCGCCGGCAAGCTGGTCGGCAATTCGGCGGCAGGCGCGTCACCGACCTGGATCACCATGACCATGCCCATGGCCACGTGCGGAATGCATTGGATACCGTACACGCCCGGCACGCTGAAGGTGTGCTCGAACGGCTGGTTCAGCCTGCTCTTGAACGGCTCGGCCCCGGTGGGTAGCAGGCCCGCCACGCTGGCGGCATTATGCCCGTTCTGGGTCGGCAGGAAGCGAACGCTGTCGCCGGGTGCAATGCGCAAGTGGTCGGGCTCGTAGACCATGGCACCGTCGCTGCCACGGTTGAGCATTTTCACTTCATGCACTTCGGCCAGTGCGGTCGGGGCATGCAGGGTGCTGGCGAGCAGCAGGGCGACAGGGCGCAACAGCATGGGCAGGGCTACCTGGTTCAGGGGGCGCGAAAGCGCAGGATGCGCGCGCCGTCGAAAGGGTCGGTGAGGTAGTGGGCGTGGACGCCGAAGGTGCTCAGCAGGCGCTTGGCGGTAAGCACTTCGAAGGGTTTGCCAAGGGCGACCAGGCGGCCCTTGTCGATGACCGCGACACGGTCGCAGGTCAGTGCCTGGTTGAGGTCATGCAGCGCTACCAAGGTGGTAACCGGCAGCGCCTGCACTTGTTGCAGCAGGCTCAGCTGATGCTGGATGTCCAGGTGGTTGGTCGGCTCGTCCAGCAGCAGCACCTGCGGCCGTTGGGCCAGCGCGCGGGCGATGTGTACACGCTGGCGCTCGCCACCGGACAGCGACCCCCACAGGCGCGTGCGCAGGTGCAGGGCGTCGAGGTCGGCCAGGGCTTGCTCGACGATGGCGCAGTCTTGCCGGGAGAACGGTGCCAGGGCCGAGAGCCACGGCGTGCGGCCCAAGGCAACCGCGTCGAACACACTGATCGCATCGAGGGTGTCGGCCTGTTGCTCGACCAGCGCCAGCGCTTGGGCAACACGGCGGCGGGGCATCTGTGCCAGTGGCTCACCCATGAGCTGCACGCTGCCGCAGGCCGGTTTGCGCAGCCCTGCCAGCAACTTCAGTAGCGAGGATTTGCCCGAGCCGTTAGGGCCGACGATGCCCAGGGTTTCACCGGCGACAACGCTGAGGTCGATATCGCTGAGCACGGTATTGCCGGCCAGTTGCAGCCCCAGCCCATGGCAGGCCAGCGGGGGGATGCGAACAGTTGTCATGGCTGTCATGGTCGCCCCCGACGGCTGACCAGAATCAGCGCGAATACCGGGGCACCGATCAGCGCCGTAACCACGCCCACCGGGATCACCTGGCCGGTGATCAGTGTGCGCGAAAGAATATCTGCCGCAATCAGGAACAGTGCACCGCCCAGTGCGCTGGCGGGCAACAGACGGCTGTGCCCGGGGCCGAGCAGAAGGCGCAGGGCATGGGGTATAACCAGCCCGACAAAACCGATGGCGCCGACAATGGACACCATCACAGCCGTCACCAGCGCTGCACAACTGATCAGCAGCAACTGGGTGCGCCGCACCGGGATGCCCAGCGAGGCGGCCGAATCGGCGCCGAAGGTGAAGGCATCCAGCGCACGGCGATGCCACAGGCACACCAGCAAGCCGAAAATCGCCACCGGCACAGCCAGCCACACCGAAGGCCAGCGCACGCCGCTCAGGTTGCCCAGCAGCCAGAACAGGATACCGCGCGCCTGCTCGGCGGTGGCCGACTTGGTGATCAGGAAGGCGGTCAGTGCATTGAACAGTTGCGAGCCGGCGATACCGGCAAGGATCACTTGGGCATTGTTGCTGCTGGGGCCGGCCGCGCGGGCCAGCACCAGTACCAAGGCGAATGCGGCCACGGCACCGATGAAAGCCCCTGCGGACATGCTTAATGCCAGGCTACCCAGGCCCAGCAGGCCGACGAGTACCGCGCCGGTCGAGGCACCGGCAGACAGCCCCAGCAAGTAGGGCTCGGCCAGTGGGTTGCGCAACATCGCCTGCAGGATGACACCGCAGGTGGCCAGCCCGGCGCCACAAGCGGCTGCGACCAGGGTGCGGGTCAGGCGGTAGTTCCAGACGATGCCGGCGTCGATCGGGTCCACCGGGTAGGCAGCTTGCCACAGGTGGTTGGCCAGCACCTGGCCGACCACGCTGGGCGACAGGTTGGTTTCGCCGATGGCGGTGCCGGCCAGCAGGGCGGCCAACAGGGCGCCCAAGGCAACCGCGATGCAGGGTAACAGGCGGATCATCACGGGGCTGCTTTACCGCTGGCGAAGGCCGTGGAGAGCGTCTGCACGCCCCGGAACAGGCGGATGCCGGCCTGCATGGCGTCGGCGTCGAGGATAATGATGCGGTCGTGCTTTACCGCGTCCATGTTGCGGGTTACTGGATCACTGCGCAGGAATTCGAGCTTTTTCTGGTAGTCGTCGGCGGGGAAACGGCGGCGGTCCATGCGTGCGATGATCAGCCAGGTCGGATTGGCCTTGGCCAGGGTTTCCCAGCCAACGCTTGGCCATTCTTCGCTGGACTCGACCACGTTGCGCACACCGAGGGTGCGCAACATGAAGTCGGCGACACCCTGGCGGCCGGCCACATAGGGGTCGATGTCCAGGTCGGCGCTGGAGAACCAGAACAGCGCCGAAGTTGCCGACAGGTCCTTGCCGGCCAGTTGTGCCCTGGCGCTGTCGAGGCGCCCTTGCAACTCGGCGTTCAGTGCTGCGCCGCGGTCCTGAACGTCGAAGATCTCGGCCAGTTGGCTGACGCTCTTGTAGATGCTGTCTACCTGGAACGCTTGCAGGCGGGTGCCGTCTGCACCGACTAGGTTGTCCTTGCCCTCGCAGTCCGATGGCAGCACGTAGGTGGGGATCTTCAGTTCATCGAACTGCTCGCGGGTGGCGACCACGCCCTGGGCACCGACCATCCATTCGAACTGCACCGCGACCAGCTGCGGGCGCTTGCCGACCACCGCCTCGAAGCTGGGGTCGTTGTCGGCCAGGCGCGGCACCTTGGCGTTCACCGCCTGGTATTCCGGCAATACGTTGTTGAACCACAGCGACGTGCCCGCCAGCTTGTCACCCAGCCCCAAGGCATAGAGCAGCTCGGTTCCGGCCTGGCCGATGGTGACGGCGCGCTGCGGTGCCTGGGCAAAAGTCTGCGGCTTGCCGCAGTTGTCGACCGTCAGCGGGTAGTGGGTGGCAGCGGCCTGGGCCAGGCCGGTGAGGCCTAGGCCCGCGAGCAGGGTGGCGAAACGGGGCAGCATGCTGGGCGATCTCCTATCGGACAGTTCTGGTGAGGAACGCACGGACAGGCATCGCCAAGCCCCAGCGGGTGGCTGGGGCAACACGGATGGCCAATCCCGGACACCCCGCCGGTTGGTGAATGAAGGCCGGCAGGTCTCCTGACTGGTGCGTCACGGCCCGGCTCCCGCCTTCCCGGGCGGTAGGCCCAGTGGCATCGATGGAGCAGGCTCGGCACCTACAGTTGCGGGGGCAGTTCCGATTGGCCTGTATTGGCAGGCCTGGGATTCCCTGTTAGTTCCATGGTGGAAACCGGCGGCCCGCATGGTAGACCATCGCGTCGCCAGGTGAAAACGCTTTTCAGAAGTACTTCAGCCAACGGATGTCGCGGCGACGCTGCTTCAGACGGGCGAACCCGCGCACTGGCAGGTACAGCGAAACCGCCAGCAGCACCGCGCCCAGCCACACCGCTGCAATACCGTCGAAACCGAAGTAGTCGCCATGGTTGAGCCCGAACAGCGCCACACAGGCCAGGTACAGCAGCTTCAGCACATACAGGTGCAGCAGATAGAAGAACATCGGTGCCGCACCGAACACTGCCAGTGCAGTGATCCAGCGCGCCTGGCCGGCCCGTTCGAACGTGCGCAACAACAACAGGCCGCAGCCCAGGGTCAGGGTCAGGAACAGAAGCGACGGTGGGTATTTGGTGATGTTGAAGAAGCTCATCAGGGTTTGCGTGAAGGTTGGGTAACCGCTCCACGGTGCCTCACCGTAACCGTTGAACATGCGCAGCAGGATAAAGCCAAGCAGCGCGAGCAAACCGGCCACCAGCAGGTGTTGCTGGCGTTGTCCGGCATCGCTGCCGCGACCGAACCAGGGCCCCAGGCCGTAGCCCAGGGCGATGACGCCGATCCACGGCAGCACCGGGTACGACGTGCGCAGGTGCAGGTTCTCGGAAAACGCCAGCCAGCCACGATCATGCAGGATTGCCCACGGCACATGCAGGGCTGACTCTACGCCGAAGTGCACGCCGTCGAGCAGGTTGTGGCCGGCGACGATGATGGCGCCCAGGGCGAGCAGGGCGGCGCGTGGCAGCCACACCAGCAGCGACAGGGCGATCATGCTGACGCCGATGGCCCAGATCACTTGCAGGTAGATCACGCTGGGGGGCAACTGGAAGGTCCAGGCGAAGTTGACCAGGGTGAACTCCAGCAACACCAGGAACAGCCCGCGTTTGAACAGGAAAGCCGAGACGTCGCCACGGCCCTGATGCTTCTCGCCATACAGCCAGGCCGATAGGCCGGTCAGCAGGACGAACACAGGCGCACACAGGTGGGCGAGGGTGCGGCTGAAGAACAGCACCGGTTCCGTGGTGTCGATGGCCATGGGGTCGCTGACCTGGCGGTGCAGGAGGAAAGTCTCGCGGACATGGTCCAGGAGCATGAACAGGATCACCAGGCCACGCAGGGCGTCGATGCTCTGCAGCCGCTGGGTGATCAGAGTGGGCGTGGCGATTGCGCTTGTCATGGGTGAACGCTAATAGTAATGAATGTCATATAAAACGTTATCTTATAACTAGCCGGTGACGGGTTGGTAGCGGTTTTTGTGCTATCCGTGCCGTGAAGAGGTATTCAGGTCAGAAGCTGTAATCCACCGTCGCGAAGTACGACCGCGGCATCCCCATCAACCACTGCTGCCCGCTGAACGCCGACTGCACATACTCGCGATCGAACAGGTTGTTCAACTGCAACCCCAACTTCACATCCGGCAACACCTGCCAGGCGATGTTGGCATCGACCACGGTGTAGCCGGGGGCGCTTTGGGTATTGGCGGTATCGGCATAACGCTCATCCACATAACGCGCCCCCAAGCCGGCCTCTACCTGCTGGCCGAAGCCTTTGCTCAACCAAAGGTTGGCGGTACGGCGTGGCACGTTGGCTGGCCGGTTGCCTGCGCGGTCCTGTGGCAGGCCGCCGACCATTTCGTCGAAGTCGTCGTACTTGGCGCGTACCAGCGATGCATTGGCCGACACCTGCCACTGATGGGCCAGGGCCAGCTCCAGCGTCGCTTCCAGGCCATCGGAGGTCTGCTGCCCGGCTTGTTGCTTCTCGTGCGTGATCGGGTCGTCGACCAGCAGTTTTTTCTTGACGATGTGGTAGGCGGCAAGCGTCCATTCGCCACGCCCCTCCCAAAAGCGCTGCTTGATGCCGGCCTCGGTCTGCTTCGCCTCGGTCAGGTCATAGTGCATCTGTGCGGGGCTGAGGCTGATGAGGTTGTTGACCCCGTCCTCGCTGGTTGAGTACTGGCCGTACAACGACAGGTCGTCGTTGAGTGCAAACACCAGCCCGACACGCCAGTTGCCACCTTGCAGGCTACGATCGCTGCGGCTGTCGTTGGTCAAGTTATTGCGGTCGATGTGGTTCTGGTCGCGACGCACGCCGGTAACCAACGACAGGCGATCGCTCAATTGCAGGCGGTTTTCGGCAAACAGGGCAAAGGTATGGGTGGTCGAGAGCGTTTGCGGCCGCAACGGCGAGGCGCTATGGAACCCGCCGGGCTGTGGCTGCCACGGGTCGACGTAGTCGCCGCCGACATCGTTGTAGGGTGAATTGCTGTCGACGTTGAAGCGCACCTTGTTGTACTCGGCACCGAGCACGGTCTTGCTGGCCAGGCCGAACAGGGTGTGGTCGAAGGTGAAGGTCTGGCGGTCACCGAACTGTTCCTGGTTGTGCTTGATCTCCAGGTAGCTGCCGCGCAGCAGCTGCTGACGCCCGCTGTCCCAGCTGTAGTCCTCGGCGTTGCGCCAGTGACGGCGGCTTTTGATGTAGTACAGCTGGTTGCTGGCGCTGATCTGGTCGTTCAGCGCCCAGTCGGTTGTCAGCCGGGTCCATTCATCAACGTACTGCTGCACGTCGTTCTGTACGTTGTAGTTCTTTTTGCGCAGGCTGCTGCGGTAGTGGCCGTCGATCAGCGGGGTGCCGTAGTAGTTGGCAGGTTGTGCATCGCCGCGATCATGGGCCAGCGTGAAGCTGAGGTCGTCACTGGCATCGAAACGCAGTGCGGCACTCAGGGCCAGGCTACGTGAAGCGGTGCGGTCGACCCAGCCATTGCCGGCCTGCTGGTTCAGCGTCAGGCGGTAGCTCAGGCGCTCGCTGAGGCTACCGCCGCTGTCCAGGCCGAGCTGCTGGCGGTCCCACGAGCCGTAACCCAGGCGCAGGTGGTTGCGCACTTCGCCGGCAAAAGGTTTTTTCGGGATCACGTTGATCACCGCGCCGGTGGCGCCTTCGCCATGCAGTACCGAGGCGGGACCGCGAATCACCTCGATGCGTTCGACCATCCACGGGTCGACCGGGAAGGTCTGGGTGCCGGCACCGGTGTACAGGCGCGCGCCGTCGAACAGGGTCATCACCGAGCTGTGGCCGGCAAAGCCGCGGGCAGACAGGCCTGTACCGCCGTCCCCCGGTGAGCCGACGAAGGTAATGCCCGGCGAGCGGGTCACTGCATCCTGCACCGTGAGGTTGTTGCGCTGCTGAATCTGCCGTTCGCTGATACTGCTGGTGCTGGCCGGTGTTTCCAGGGCGCTGAGGCCAAGGCGCGAGCCGGCCTGGGTCGGCGTGGCCAGGTCGATGGCGCGGCTGTCGAGGGTGTCGGTGATGGCCGTGGAAGGCAGGGCCAGAGGCTGCGGCTCGCGCTCATCAGCCAACGCCGGCAGGGCGACGGCCAGGCAGGCCGCCAAGGGGTGAAGCTTGAACATACGGGACATGTCGTTCCACTGCTGCAGGAATGAATGGATCCCGGTGGAAAACACGCAAAGGCGAACCATGCAGGCAGGCGCGCGCACGGATTCCGGCCTGCGCCCGCCCACCGCGGGTTGCCAAATGAAGCTCCAGGCCGGTCTCCGGGCTTGCGAGGGGCATGAAACCTTCACCTTCCCATGCTTGAGCACAGTGGTATCTCGAAGGATTCGCTCGCTTACCGTTGCGGGGGCAGCACCGGACTTGTCGTGGGCAACACGACGCACCGGTTTCCCGTTTCACCCTGCGCGCGGCGGCGCAGGGCACCTGAAACTGGCGCGCATCTGACCACTGAAATGCTGGGGCGTCAAATGTTGGTGTGCTGTGAATGCTGAGAAAAAACAACAAGTTGTGCGTTTTTGCGGCGCCGAGACCAAATGTGGCTTGAACACCAGGCCCCAGCTTGACGAGCTTGGTGTGAAGGCAGGCTTGCCTGAAATCGCTAGCGTCCGCGGCGGCGCGATACCCGTGCCTCGATGTTCTTGCGCCCGATCAGCAGGGGGGGCTTTTCCACCACCGGCTCATCCGCCAGCCACTTGTACATCACCAGGCAGTCCACCAACCCCAGGCGGGCATGACGATAGGCCTTGGGCAAACGGCCGACTGTTTCAAAGCCCAGTTTGTGCCATAGCGCCACGGCCACTGCGTTGCTGGCTACCACCGAGTTGAACTGCAAAGCCAGAAAGCCTTCCTGGCGCGCCAGCTTTTGCGAGTGCTCGCACATCAAGCGCGCCACGCCCCGGCCGCGCGCCTGTTCGCAGACCATGTAGCCGCAATTGCCCACATGCGCACCAGGCCCGGCAGCATTGGGCTTGAGGTAATACGAACCCAGTAGCTCGCCATCTTCTTCAGCCAGCAGCGTGTGCAAGGGCAGCTCCAGCCACAGCTGGCGGGCCTGTTCGAAGCTCAGGGCCGGGTCGAAAGCGTAGGTTTCACGGGCTTGGACAATGGCCTGGAAGGTGGGCCAGAAACGATCGAAATCGTCCGGCGTCATGGGGCGAATGTGGATCATGCGGGTTCCTGCGCGGGGTGAGCCGCTCAGTCTGGGTGGCGCGGCGTCGTCGCGCAAGGGCGACGACGCCGTTTGTGCTCAACCGTTGGCCTTGCCCACCGCATCCATTGCACGGGCCGAGTACACCAGCGCGGCACCGGCGTTCATGGCCACGGCCACGCCGAGGGCCTCGGCAATTTCCTCGCGGCTGGCACCCGCTTTGACGGCCTGCTGCGAATGCACGGCGATACAGCCGTCGCAGCGGGTGGTCACAGCCACAGCCAAGGAGATCAGCTCGCGGGTCTTGGCATCCAGGTGGTTGGTCTTGGCGCCTGCACCGCTGGCGGTCATGTAGCCGGCTACGGTGTCGGGTGAGAGTTGCTTGAGATCGCCGATGCCGGCCATCAACTGCTTACGGTAGGCGTCCCAGTCCATCATGCTCATCGTCTTCACCTTGGGGTGGTTGCGAGTGGAGCTTTCAGGCTAGTCGAAGCGTGGCACGTGCGAGGCGGTACTTTGGTGGGTAAACGCAGGCCAGTCGTACAGTGGCCTGCGTTGAGCCTTCAGATGTAGATGAACACCAGCACCAACGCCGCGACCACTGCCCATTTTTCCAGGTAGTAGCGCATGCGGTTGCGCTTTTTCAGCGCCTTGCCACGCTCGCGGATCTTGTAGATGCGGGTGAACAGGCGGTTGATACCGCCGGTTTTGTCGCTGGCATCGTTGGGCGCAGCGGCAGCGGCCATCACGTTGCGGCTGAACCAGCGGTTGAACGCGGTTGCCCAGCGGTATTTGAGCGGGCGTTCGACGTCGCAGAACAGGATGATGCGGTTGTGCTCGGTGGTGTTGGCCGCATAGTGGATGTAGGTTTCGTCGAAGATCACCGCCTCACCATCGCGCCACGCGTACTTCTCGCCGTCCACATCGATGTAGCAGCCATCGTCATTCGGGGTGTCCAGGCCCAGGTGGTAGCGGTACGAGCCGGCATACGGGTCACGGTGGCGCACCAGCTTGGCACCCGGTGGCAGGGTGGCGAACATGGCGGCCTTGACCGTGCCGATGCCTTGCAGCAGCTCGGTCGTGCGTGGGCAAAGGGCCATCGCGGACGGGTGGCTTTCGCCATACCACTTCAGGTAAAAGCGCTTCCAGCCAGTCTTGAAGAACGAGTTGAAACCGACGTCATCGTAATTCTCGGACTTCTTGATTTCGCCTACGTGCAGCAACTGGCGGCCTTCCTCACGGATCTCCTGCCAGTGGTCCTGCAGCGGTTTCAGTTCTGGAAAGGCCTCGACCGGCAGGTAAGGCTTGGCCGGGTGTTTGGAGAACAGGTACAGGAAACTGTTGATCGGGGCCAGGAAGCTGGAGTGGTCGCCCAGTTGGCGAGTCAGCTTGTGGCGAACCCGACCGCGCAGGTGAACATAGGCGATCGAGAGGACGAAGATAAGTACGAGAGCAATTTTCATGGACGTTTACTGGTCGAAGAATGGCCATGCGCCAGGGCATGAGCCCGCCAGCATAAACAATCATGGGGGTAGTTTGTACTGATTGTTACGAAACTGTGGGGCGACATTGGTGTAATACCCTACAGTCTTGCGCAAACGTTTCATGTCAGGGAGTTAGTATGGTTCAGGATATACGCCCCAGTGGTAGCCCGTTCAAGCGGCTGTTCTTCGCCTTGCCGGTCAGCGACGCCCAGCGCCGTGACCTGGCCCAGTGGCGGCGAGGGCTGAACCTGCGCAGCGGCAAACCGGTGCCGGCAGCCAACTTCCATGTCACGCTGCTGTTCCTCGGTGATGTAGACGCCGCGCAGGTGCCTGCGATTTGCGCGGCGGTCGACCAACTGGCGCTGCCAGCCTCGGCGCCGCGGCTGTTGCTCGACCGTTTGCAGGTGTGGCAACGGGCCAGCGCCCTGGTGCTGGAGGCGCAGCAGGTACCACCGGCCCTGTTGCAACTGGTGTACGGTTTGCAGCAGGCGTTGCTGCCGTTGGGGGTGGAAGCGGCCAAGCGGGAGTATCGACCGCACCTGACGCTGTCCAGGGGTTACCGCGGGCAGCCGCCCGAGGCCAGCAGCGCGCCGGCGTTTTACCTCACCACGCGACACTTCACGCTCTACGAGTCGCACAAGGGGGCTTACTGGCCATTGGCGCAGTGGCCGCTGGCGGACTGACCTGCAGGGGCCGTTCAGGTCAGGCGATTACACCGGCAGGCTCTGGTAAGGCAGTTCATCCCCCGGGCTACGTTCGAACTGACGCTTGTACTCGCGGCTGAACTGCGAGGTGCTCTGATAGCCCACCCGGTGCGCAGCCTGTGCTACGCCCAGGCCTTCGCCAATCAGCATCTGCTGCGCCTTGAGTAGCCGCAAACGCTTCAGGTACTGCATCGGCGCCATATCGGTGCAGCGCTTGAAATGTTCGTGGAAGGTGGAAACGCTCATGTTGGCACGCGTAGCCAGTGCCTCCACGCTCAGTGGCTCGCTGTAGTGCTCGCGCAGATGGGCGAGGGCGGCGCCGATGCGGGCGAAGTGCCCCTGTTGCTCCACCAGTGCCCGCAGCACACCGGCCTGGGGGCCGCGCAGGGCGGTGTACAGCACTTCGCGTACCCGCGCCGGGCCCAGCACCTTGGCGTCCAGCGGGTCGTGCAGGCAGCGCAGCAGGCGCTCCACGCTTTCGCGCATGGGCGCATCCAGTGCCGCCGACGTCATCGATTGTGGGGTTTGCGCCTGCACTTCAGCGTCCGGTGCCAGGCCCATGCTCTGCACCAACTCGCCCAGCACGCCACGGTCGATGCCCACCGCCACGCCCAACAGCGGCGCCTCGCGGGTGGCAAAGGTTTCACACATGAACGGCACCGACAACGCCTGCACCAGGTAATGCCCTGCACCGTACTCCAGGGTACGCGGCCCCAGGCGTGCCAGCTTGCTGCCTTGGGCCAGGATCATCAGGCTTGGTTCGTAGATCTGCGGGCTGCTGGCCACATAGTGGTCCCAGCTCAGCACCTGCACCTGGGGCAGGTGCGTGGGCACGAAGCCCGGGCGCGTGGTGAGGCTGCGGATCAGTGAGCAGAGCGGCGCATTGGCATCGACGTGACGGGTCAGTTGCATGGTGGACCAGGGGCAGAGAATCAGACAGCTTGATCATCGCAGATTGAGGGCGTGGCGCCAGCCATGGCTTGGCATCTTCGTAGAATCAGGCATGCATGCCGGAGAATCAGCCGTGGGCGAGGCGGCGAACGACGCGCAAAATGCGTCGCCTGAATCGTTTCACTTCACTGCGAGGCCCTGCATGTATACCGCCATCGGTTATGCCGCTCAAACCCCCACCAGCCCCCTGGCCCCCATGACGTTCCAACGCCGCAGCCCGCGCTCGGATGACGTCGCCATCGACATCCTGTACTGCGGCGTGTGCCACTCCGACATCCACCAGGCGCGCAACGAATGGGGCATTGCCGTGTACCCGCTGATGCCGGGCCACGAGATCATCGGCCGGGTCACCGCGGTGGGCGACAAGGTCACCGCGTACAACGTCGGTGACCTTGTGGGCGTTGGCTGCATGGTCGACTCGTGCCGTACCTGTGAAGCCTGCGCCAAGGACCTGGAGCAATACTGCCTGGAAGGCCCGACCATGACCTACGCCACCCCGGACCGGGTCGACGGCAGCAACACCATGGGGGGGTACTCCAGCAGCATCGTGGTCAGCGAGCACTTCGTGGTGCGCATACCGGCCGGCATGGACCTGCCCAGCGCTGCACCTATTCTGTGTGCCGGCATCACCACCTATTCGCCGCTCAAGCACCACGGCGTTGGCCCCGGCCACAAGATCGGCATCCTCGGCATGGGCGGCCTGGGCCACATGGGCATCAAACTGGCCAAGGCCCTGGGGGCGGAGGTGACCCTGTTCACGCGCTCTCAGGCCAAGGCCGAGGAAGCGCGCCGCCAGGGGGCCGACCATGTGATCGTCTCCACCGATGCCGAGCAGATGCGCGCCGCTGCCGGCCGTTTCGATTTCCTGCTCGACACCATTCCGGTGCAGCACGACCTCAACCCGTACCTGGAAACGCTGAAGTTCGACGGTGTGCACATCCTGGTCGGCCTGATCGAACCGATCGACCCGGCATTGCATGCGGCCAACCTGGTGATGAAGCGCCGGGTGCTGGCGGGGTCGTTGATCGGGGGGATTGCCGAGACTCAGGAAGTGCTGAACTTCTGCGCCGAGCACGACATCCGTTGCGATATCGAGATGCTGGATATCCGCAACATCAACCAGGCCTATGAGCGGATGATTGCCGGTGATGTGAAGTACCGGTTCGTGATCGACATGGCCACGCTACAGGGCTGATTGATCGGTTGCCTGTACGGGCCTCTTCGCGGGCAAGCCCGCTCCTACACAGGGGTGATGTTGGGCTTGCGCACGGTGGGGCCCGTACAGGCAGCAACGATGCAGCCGTTTTACCAGGCCATTGGCTTGTCCCAGCCCTTCCAGAACAACCATCGCCGCACCTCGCCGTGCGCGCCGGTACCGATCTGCCACTCGGGCCGCCCGCTATCCAGCGCAATCACCGAAATAACCCCCGCATGGCTCGCCGCCACCAGCGTTTGCCCGTCGGCGCTGATATCCATCGCACTGATGGTCGATCCCAGGTAGTGCTGCCAGTGCTCCGTACCCTTTTCGCCAAACGCCCGCAGGTAGCCATAGGCATCACCCACAATGTACTCGCCATCGCGCGCAACCCCTGCATACACCCTTGCGCCCTCCTGCACCAGCGGGGTACGCGGGTCCTGGCTGTAGTAATCGGTATCCAGCCCGTGCAGGTCTGCCACCCTCACGGCCAGCGTGGCACCGCTGTAGAAATGGCAGGCATTGACGATCAACTGGTCACCGGCGCGGTTGAACAAGGCAAAGTGCGGGTATTCGCTGCCCGGGCCGATGTGCGCCAGCGGCTTGAGCTGTTCGTTCAGAACAAGGTGCCGGCTGCCTTGCTCACCCACGACGATCAGCCGGCCATCCGCCGACACTGCACCATGCTCCATGCTCAGCCCCAGGCTGATGTCGTCCGGGTCGGTGCCCTCGGCCAGCTCTTCGAGCACGCGTGCCTGCTGTGGCAGCAGGCGAGTCGCACCTTGAGTGGCCAGCACGAAGATACCTTCGGCGCTCACCAGCAGCACGCGCTGGCCATCGGGAAAGGGGATCAGCGCGGTCGGTGTGGGCGGCAGGTCGAACGGCTCGAACGGGTAACCTGGCGGCAATCCCTCCAGCCCGGTGGGCCAGGCCAGGCGTTGCACTTGCGGGCCGCCCCAGCCATCGGTCACCCGCACGCCCTCGGCATTGGCCAGGGCGAAATAGCGCCGCGCCGGGCAGCGGCCAAAGTGTTCGATGCCGATGACCGGGGTTACCCCATGGTGGTCGATACGCACCACCTGGCCCTTGTCGTATGGCATGCCGATGCGTGCCAGCAGGCTGCCATCTTCCAACAGCAGGACATTGCTGATGCCTTGGCCGTGGTCTTCGAGCAACGGTATCAGGGGGTGGTGCGCCGGTGGCCAGGCGTCGCGGAATGCCTGGCGCTGCTGTTCGTCGATGTCAGGGCGGTTGGCTGCCTGCAGGGCTACCAGCCACGCGTCGAGCAGGTGTTCGGTGGCGGGTGCCTGCGGCTCTTCGAGGTTGTCCCAGCCGTGCGCACGGCCCTGCGCGACGTAGTCGTTGACGGCCTGGGCATAGGCGGTAACTGCCTGCTGCCACTGCTGCTGGGGGTGCTGCTTGTCCATGAGCGGATCGGGCTCCTTGTTGCACACGCGTTTCATACAAAGTGCGCATGGTACTCCTTCTGCCTGTGCTGCGGTTGTGAGGCCCCCGCTTGACGCGTACCATGCCGGGCATTCCTATCCATAACAAAACGTACGTTGGCACCCCGGCAAGCGGGTCGCTGGCGTGCGGTTTGTTGCGTTGCCTGCGGAGAAGCAGTTTCCACCCATGAACGAACCCATACCCACGCACCTGCCGCCCACAACAGGCAGCGGCAGCTGGCTGAGCGTCATCGCCCTGGCCTTGGCGGCCTTCATTTTCAACACCACCGAGTTCGTCCCGGTGGCGCTGCTCAGTGACATTGGCCGCAGCTTCGACATGAGCACTGCCCAGGTCGGCCTGATGCTGACTATCTATGCCTGGATCGTGGCGCTGGCCTCGTTGCCCATGATGTTGCTGACCCGCAACATCGAACGGCGGCGTCTGCTGCTGTTCGTGTTCCTGGTGTTCATTGTCAGCCACTTGCTGTCGTGGCTTTCGCAGAGCTTCGCCATGCTGCTGGTCAGCCGTATCGGCATTGCCCTGGCGCATGCGGTGTTCTGGTCCATCACTGCCTCGCTGGCGGTGCGTGTGGCGCCGCCGGGCCAGCAGGCCAAGGCGCTGGGCCTGCTGGCCACCGGTACTACCCTGGCCATGGTCCTGGGCATCCCGCTGGGTCGTGTGGTGGGCGAGGCACTGGGCTGGCGCATCACGTTCCTGAGCATTGCCGGGGTAGCGCTAGCCACCATGCTGTGCCTGATGAAATCGCTGCCGCTGCTGCCCAGCCAGAACTCCGGTTCGTTGCGCAGCCTGCCGGTCCTGTTCAAGCGCCCGGCACTGGTCATTACCTACTTGCTGGTGACACTGGTCATTACCGCGCAGTTCACGGCCTACAGCTACATCGAACCGTTCGCCCTGCACGTAGCGCAGATCGGCGGCGACCGTACCACGCTGTTGCTGCTGTTGTTCGGCGGTGCCGGGGTTTTTGGTTCGTTGTTGTTCAGCCGCTACAGCGATCGCTTCCCGCATGGCTTCCTGGTGGGTTCGATCGGAGTACTCGCCGCGTGCCTGTTGCTGATGTTGCCGCTGTCGGGCAATTTCTATGCGTTCGCAGTGCTGAGCATGTTCTGGGGCGTGGCGATTCTCAGCTTCAGCCTGGCGCTGCAGTCCAGGACCCTGAAGCTGGCGTCCGACGCCACCGATGTGGCCATGGCGCTGTTCTCGGGTATCTACAACATCGGCATTGGCGGTGGTGCGCTGCTGGGCAGTATCGTCAGCAGCCAGATGAACGTGGCTGATATCGGCCTGGTGGGCGGCAGCGTGGCAGTGGTCGGGCTGGTATTGGCCGTTGCCAGTACCCGGCGTTTTCGCGAGGCGTTGACACGTTGAGCCGAGGCGCCCCTTGCCGGTCAAGCAGAGACTCAGGCCAATACTGCAGCCCATGCCGATATCAACAAAACCCCCGCCAACACCTGATTGAACACCCGCAACCGCCCCGGTGCCTGCAGCCACCGGGCGCTCCCCACCCCCAACACCGCCCATGCGGTCATGCTCGGTAGAGCGATCAGCCAAAACACCAGCGCCAACTGCCACACTGGCAGTGACGGCGCGGCAAATACCCCGACCACCGCCACGGCCATCAACCACACCTTGGGATTCACCACCTGCAACGAGGCCGCGCTGAGCGCACTGAAGCCTGGCGCCGTGGTCGTGTGGAGCGGGGTGGCGGCACTGCGCAGCATCTTCCACGCCAGGCTGCTCAGCCACAGCACCCCGGCCCAGCTCATCAGCTGTTGCGCCAAGGGGTGACGCAGCAGCAGTTCGCCCAGCCCCAGCCCGACGAGCAGCACAATGGCTGCTGCCGCGCCACACGCCGCCACGATCGGCGCCAGGCTTGCGCGCAGGCCCCGGCGGGCGCCATGGGCCAGGATCAACAGGTTGGTCGGCCCCGGGCTGATGCTGGATACCAGGGCAAACAGAATGAAGGGCAACAGCGACTGCGACATGGTTCAGGGCTCCGTAAACGCGGAGCAACATGCTCGCTGCCTGCCGGCACTCAGTCTGGAAGGTTTGAGCAGCGCCTGCGGTAGTCAGCCGGGGTCAACTGGTAGGCGCGGCGGAACCAGCGGCCCAGGTGGCTCTGGTCGGCAAAGCCCAACGCCACGGCCACTTCAGCAGGTGTCTGACCTTGGGCAAGCAGGCGCCGCGCGCGGGCCAGGCGCAGCTGGATCAGGTAGGCATGGGGTGCAATGCCGAACGCTGCCTTGAACGCACGGGTCAGGCGAAAGCGGTCGATGCCGCAGGCCTGGGCCAGGTCTTCCAGGCCGATGTCGCGCTCCAGGTTGGCGTGCAGGAAGTCCCGCGCACGCTGTGCGGTCAGCGGCAGGCGCGGGTCGGGATTGATGCGGCGGCGCCAGTGCAGGTGACGGGTCAGGCAGGCCAGTAAATCGTCCATGGCCGTTTGCCTGACGATGCGCAAGTCCTGATCATGCACGGCCTGGAAGGCCTGGGCGGTGGCCCGCGCCAGACGTTCGTCATGGCACAGGGTGTCGGCAAAGCTGGGCAGGCTGTCGCCTGGCGCGTGCTCGTACAGCGCGCGCAGCTGTTGGTCGAGCCAGGCGGGCTCCAGGTACAGCGTCGAATAGGTGAAGCCTTCTTCGGTGGGCGCCAGGCCATCGTGGATGTCGCCAGGCTCAAGTAAAAACACCTGCCCCGGCGTGCTGCGGTGGCGCACGCGACGGCAGTTGAACTGCTGCACGCCCTGCTCGGTCACACCGACCAGGAAGCTGTCGTGCCAGTGGGGGTCATAGGCATGCCCGACAAAATGCGCCCGGACCGACTCGATGCCGGTGTCGGCGTCTTGTTTGAAGTCGATCCAGTTGCTCATGGACGTGTACCGTGGGGTAAATCGCTACCTTAGCGCAACGCCCCCGGCTCAGTCTGGAACGATTGTGCAGCCGTTGGTCAGTGCCCGGGCGCGCAGGGCCTCGAAGCGTTCGCGTAGCCACAGGTGCAATTGCGTCACGGCAGGCGTGAGTTGCTTGCGATGAGGGCAAACCAACGTGAGCGGGGTAGACTCGCCGAGCAATTCGGGCAGGACGATTTCCAGTTCACCGGCCGCGATGTTGGCGCTGACATCCAGCCACGACTTGTAGACGATACCTTCCCCCTGGATGGCCAGGCGGCGGATGACGTCGGCGTCGTCACTGACCAACGGCCCACGCACCTGCACGGTGCGATTACCCAACTGCCACTTGTCGTACACCCGGCTGTGCTGCATGTACAGCAGGCAGGCATGCTGCTGCAGCGCGTCGGGGGTGAGCGGGCGGCCGTGGCGGGCCAGGTAGTCGGGCGAGGCCACCAGCACTCGGCGGTTCCATTCGGCCAGCGGCAGGGCGATGTAGTTGGCATCCTGATTGAGGCCATAGCGGATGGCCACATCCACAGGGTCGCGGTTGAGGTCGGCCATCTGGTCGGACAGGAAGAAGCGCAGTTGCAATGCCGGGTGGTCGCGGCGGAAAGCGCTGAGCCAGGGCAGCAGCATGTTGCGGCCCATGTCGGAAGGGGCCGACACCTGCAGAGTGCCGCGCAGGCTATTGGGGTTGCCATGCAGATCTTCATGGCCCTGGCGCAGGCTTTCCAGCACATTCAGCGCGGTTGGCAGGTAGCGCTCGCCCTCGGCGGTCAGGCGCAGGCTGCGGGTGGTGCGGGCGAACAGGCGTACATCCAGGTCGCGTTCCAGGCGTTTGATCGCGGCAGCCACCTGGCCCGGCAGCAGGCCTGCTTCATGGGCGGCGGCAGTGAAGCTGCCCAGCACGCTGCTGCGGGCAAACAGTTCGAGGTCGGTGATGCGCAGCATTTTCATTCCAGGGATGAAAGTGTTGTTACATTGTGCCGCTTTTTCTTTTTTGCTGGAAAGATAAGATGCGCGGCACATCCACTGTTCATTCCGGAGTTGTCGCATGGATACCGTATCGCTGGCCAAGCGCCGTTACACTACCAAAGCTTACGATGCCTCACGCCGCATTCCCCAAGCCACTGTCGACGCCCTGCTCGAACAACTGCGCCACAGCCCGTCGTCGGTCAATTCCCAGCCCTGGCATTTCATCGTCGCCGACACGGCCGAAGGCAAGGCCCGCCTGGCCAAGAGCACGGCGGAGGGTTATGCCTACAACACGCAGAAGCTTCTCGATGCCTCGCATGTGATCGTGTTCTGCACCCGTACCGAAATGACTGAAGAACACCTGAACGCCGTGCTCGATCAAGAGGCTGCCGATGGCCGTTTCCGTGATGAGCAAGCGCGCGCCGGGCAAAACCAGAGCCGCCGTCACTACGTCAACCTGCACCGCTTCGACCAGAAGGATGTGCAGCACTGGATGGAAAAGCAGACCTACCTGGCGTTGGGTACTGCCTTGCTGGGTGCGGCAGCGCATGGGCTGGATGCCACGCCGATCGAGGGCTTCGACAGCAAGGTCCTCGATGCCGAACTGGGCTTGCGTGAGCGTGGGTTCACCAGTGTGGTGATCCTGAGCCTGGGTTACCGCAGCGAGGCGGACTTCAATGCCGGGCTGAACAAGTCGCGGTTGCCGGCATCGCAAGTGTTCACCTTCCTGTGAGGTTTCCGGGGCCGCTTTGCGGTCCTGGCAATGCTGGCGGTCAATCTGGCAAAGCCCTGGCTTCGATTGCCCGCCCCGGCAAACTGGCAATGACCCGGCATATACCGCATACTTATCGGCAAATGCCGAAAAGGAGCGTGCCATGCTTGCCGAAGTGCTTCGCGACAACGGTTACCACGAGTACCGGGCGCGCCTGCAGGCGCTGCTGGACATTCCCGAGCTTGCCAGCGACTTCGAAATTCACACCCGCATCACCGATGGTTTTGCCGCCACCTGGTTGGTGAAACTGACCGAACGCGGTGTGCTCACGCCGGTGGAGCGCGACCAGATCATCCCGCTGCGCACGCTCAAATCCCGTATCGAGCGTGACCAACCGCTGACCGTGGATGAGAGCGACCGGCTGTTCCGCTCGGCCCACATCACCGCCATGGCAGAGGCCGTGTTCGGTGAAGCGGGCAAGGCCAAGCGCTGGCTGTCCAAGCCCAAGGAACGCTTCTCGGGGCTGACGCCGATGCAGATGCTCACCACCCAGCAAGGCACCACTCAGGTCGAAGAAATGCTGCTGCAGATTGCCGAGGGCTATGGCCTGTGATTTTGTGGCGAATCAGCGCCTATGCAGACTTGAGCGGTACGGGGGGCTTGCGTGTGAGTGGCCGCTGGCACCAGGCGGGTCGACCGGTGGTGTATGCCGCCACCAGCCCTCCCGGGGCGATGCTGGAAGTGTTGGTGCATCTGGAGATCGACCCCGAGGATTTCCCTACCACCATGCGCTTGCTTCGCATCGAACTGCCTGACACGGTTTCCCAGGCGCAGTTGCCCGCTTTGCAGCCCGGCTGGTCTGCCCAGCCTGAGTTGACCCGTACGCTGGGCAATCGCTTTCTGGATGACTGTTCGGCATTGCTGCTGCCGGTGCCAAGCGCGATCATGCCCAGCACTACCAATTACCTGTTCAACCCACGGCACCCGCAGGCGCAGAGCGCGAAAATCCTGGTTGAGGATTTCACGCCGGACAGCCGCCTGTTCTAGGGCATGGTCACCACAGTGCGGCCGATGCTAACGCCAGCACCCGGCCAAACACTTCGAGCGCCTTGTCCACGTCAGCCTCGGTGCTGAAACGGCCGATGCTCAAGCGCACACTGTTGCGTGCCTGGCGTTCATCCAGCCCCAGTGCCAGCAGCACATGCGAGGCAGCGTTGCTCGCCGAATTGCAGGCCGAGGTGGTCGACAAGGCCAGTTCGCTGGCCAGCGCCGTGCTGTTGAAGCCTTTGCTGTCGATGCACAGGTTCAAGGTATGGGGAATACGTTGCTTGGCGCAGCCATTCAGGGTAACGCCGGGCATGGCCAGCAGGCCTGTGCGCAGGCGTCTTGCCAGTTGCTCAAGGCGCTGGTAGTCGCTGTCGCCGGGTTGGCCGGCCAAGGCAAAGGCGCTGCCCATGCCAGCGATCTGGTGGGTCGCCAGGGTGCCGGAACGCAGGCCTTGCTCATGGCCGCCGCCGTGCATCTGCGCACGCATCAGCGCGCGGGCGCGTGGCCCTACATACAGCGCACCGATACCTTTGGGCCCGTAGACCTTGTGCGCCGAAAAAGACATCAGGTCCACGGCCATCTTATGCAGGTCGATAGCCAGTTTGCCCACAGCCTGCGCGGCATCCACGTGCAGCAGGGCACCGTGGGCACGCACCTGCTCGCCGATCGCGGCAAAGTCGGTGACCGTACCCAGTTCGTTGTTGACCGCCATCAGCGATACCAGGCGGGTGTCAGCGCGCAACGCTGCCTGTACGCTTGTAGGCTGGATCAGGCCGTCGGCATCCGCTGCCAGGCGCGTAACGGCCCAGCCCTGGCGTTCCAGTTCGGCCACGGTGTCAAGCACGGCCTTGTGTTCCAGCTGGCTGGTGATCAGGTGTCCGGGCTGGCCGATGCCTTGGGCAATACCCTTGAGCGCCAGGTTGTTGGACTCGGTTGCGCCCGAGGTCCACACCAGTTGCTCGGATTGCGCACCGACGCACTCGGCTACTTGCTGACGGGCCTGTTCCACGGTGTGACGTGCAGCTTGGCCGTAGGCGTGGCCGCTGGACGCCGGGTTGCCGAAGTTGGCCTGGTTTCCCAGGCAGGCGAGCATGGTTTCGATGACCCGGTCGTCGACCGGGGTTGTGGCGGCGTAATCGAAGTAGAGCGGGGCGCTAGGCATTGGGGCGGGTCCGTGTCAGTGGCCGTGAAATCGTTAATCATTGACGTAAGCGTACCCGCCAGCAGCGCGATATTTTTCACTTCCTCTGGTTCGATTCTCGATGCTTATAGAAAAATATTCTCCGCCTAAGACATTGCATGGAATTTTCTACTTTTTTGGGTGAGGTGCCATGAATGGTTCCTCGCCAGCCTTTTCAGGCGGACTCCAGCGCCTTCTCTTCCTCGGCCACCACGCGCTCGCACAACTCGGTGATCTGCTCGCGCATCCAGCGGTTGGCCGGGTCCTGGTCGGTGCTTTCATGCCAGTACAGGTGCGTTTCCAGTGCAGGCACCTCCACCGGCAGCGCCTGATAACGCAACTGATGGCGACGGGCGAAGCGCTCGGGAACCGTCATCGCCATGTCGGTCTGCTGCAACACCTGCGACGCCATGAGGTAGTGTTGCGAACGCAGAGCGACCTTGCGTTGAACCCCCATCTTGCCCAGCGCCAGGTCGACGTAACCCAGGCCGTTGCGCCGGCTGGAGATATGGATATGGGTCATGCCCAGGTAGCTGTCGAGGGTCAGCTTGCTGTCGGCCAGCGGGTGGCCCTGGCGCAGGGCGCAGACATAGCGGTCCTGCATCAGTTTGATGTGGCGCACCTGCGGATCGGTGTTCAGTGGCGCGTCGATGGCAAAGTCCAGGCGACCGGCGGCGAGTTCCTTGGTGGTCTCGCGGCGCTTGCACAGGAAGCTCTCGATCATTACCGCCGGTGCCAGGCGGCGCAGGCGCTGGAACAGCGGCGGCAAGATGACCGCCTCGGTCAGGTCGGTCATGCTGATGCGGAAGGTCTTGTTGGCCTGCTGCGGGTTGAACGTGCGGCTTTCCTGCACCGAGGTCCGCAGCAGCGCCAGGGCGTTGCGCACCGGACCGATGATGTTCTGCGCCATGGGTGTGGGCACCATGCCTTGCGCGGTGCGCACGAACAGCGGGTCATTGAAGGTTTCGCGCAGGCGCGACAGGGCATTGGACACTGCCGGCTGGGTAATGCCGACGATCTGCCCGGCGCGGGTCAGGTTGGCTTCGGTGTAGATCGCATCGAACACGATGAACAGGTTGAGGTCGACCTTGGTGAGGTTCATGGGCGCCGCTCTTTGTTGGAATTATCGGTCGATCATATATCGGTTATGAATGTTTATACACGCGGAAAATAGACTAGGTGGATGGAGCAATGCTGCTCTAGGCTCTGCCCCACGTACTCCGAACTGTGAAGGTAGCCCAGATGGATTTCGCCTATTCGCCCAAGGTCCAGGCACTGCGCGAGCGTGTCACTGCGTTCATGGACGCTCATGTCTACCCCGCCGAGGCCGTGTTCGAGCGCCAGGTCGCCGAGGGTGACCGCTGGCAGCCCACTGCAATCATGGAGGAGCTCAAGGCCAAGGCCCGCGCCGAAGGGCTGTGGAACCTGTTCTTGCCAGAGTCGGAATACGGCGCCGGCCTGAGCAACCTGGAGTACGCACCGCTGGCAGAAATCATGGGCCGCTCGTTGCTCGGGCCGGAGCCGTTCAACTGCTCGGCGCCGGACACCGGCAACATGGAAGTGCTGGTGCGCTATGGCAGCGAGGCGCAGAAACGCCAGTGGCTGGAGCCGCTGCTGCGTGGCGAGATCCGCTCGGCGTTTGCCATGACCGAACCGGACGTGGCCTCCTCGGACGCCACCAACATGGCTGCGACCGCCATACGTGACGGTGACGAGTGGGTGATCAACGGCCGCAAGTGGTGGACTTCCGGCGCCTGCGACCCGCGCTGCAAGGTCATGATCTTCATGGGCCTGTCTGACCCTGAAGGGCCACGCCACCAGCAGCATTCCATGGTGCTGGTGCCTACCGACACGCCGGGCGTGAAGATCGTCCGCCCGCTGCCGGTGTTCGGTTATGACGATGCGCCCCATGGTCATGCCGAAGTCCTTTTCGAGAATGTGCGGGTGCCGTACGAAAACGTGATCCTTGGCGAAGGCCGCGGCTTCGAAATTGCCCAGGGCCGACTGGGCCCAGGCCGTATCCACCACTGCATGCGCTCGATCGGCATGGCCGAGCGCGCGCTGGAGCTGATGTGCAAGCGCTCGGTGGAGCGTACTGCCTTTGGTCGGCCACTGGCACGCTTGGGCGGCAACGTCGACAAGATCGCCGACTCGCGCATGGAAATCGACATGGCCCGGCTGCTGACGCTCAAAGCGGCCTACATGATGGACACCGTCGGCAACAAGGTGGCCCGTAGCGAGATCGCCCAGATCAAGGTGGTGGCGCCGAACGTGGCATTGAACGTGATCGACCGGGCTATCCAGCTACATGGCGGGGCAGGGGTAAGCGGCGATTTCCCGCTGGCCTACATGTATGCCATGCAGCGCACCCTGCGCCTGGCTGACGGGCCGGATGAAGTGCACCGGGCGGCGATTGGCAAATACGAAATTGGCAAGTATGTGCCGGTGGAGATGTTGCGTAGCGGGCGGTGAACGCGTCAGCTTGCGCCGGCCCATTCGCGGGTGAACCCGCTCCTACACGGGCACCCAGCTTGCCCGCGACGTGGCCAGTGCAAGTGATTCACTCAGGCACCTAGTTGCGTGTCTTTTTCCCTCTTGGACGCGGGTTCTTGTCCAATGGCGTGCGGCTGGTGCCCATCCATACTGTCATCCTTTTTTTGCCCCCGCGTCTTGATCAACGAAATCACCACCCCACCCAGCAACAACCCGAATGTCACGCCCAACGACAGCAGCGCCGGCACCTTGCCCACCATGCCGTGGTAGAAAATCTTGCAGCCAATGAAGATCAACACCAGCGCCAGTGCGTACTTGAGGTAAACGAACCGGTGCATCAGCGCCGCCAGCGCGAAATACAGCGAGCGCAGGCCGAGGATGGCGAAGATGTTGGAGGTGTAGACGATGAACGGGTCCTGGGTGATGGCGAAGATCGCCGGCACGCTGTCGACGGCAAACACCAGGTCGGCCAGTTCGATCAGTACCAGCGCCAGAAACAGCGGGGTGGCATAACGCAGCGCCTTGCTGTGCCCGGGCGGGGTTTGGCGTACGAAGAAGTGCGAGCCATGGATCTGGTCGGTAACCCGCATGTGCCGCCGCACGAACTTGAGGATCGGGTTGTTGGCCAGGTCCGGGCGGCTGTCTTCCTTCGACAGCGCCATCTTCACCCCGGTAAACAGCAGGAAGGCACCGAAGATGTACAGCACCCAGGCAAAGTTCTGTACCAGCGCCGCGCCCACGCCGATCATGATGGCCCGCAGGAACACCACGCCCAGGATGCCCCAGAACAGCACGCGGTGCTGGTAGCGACGGGGGATGGCGAAGTAGCTGAAGATCATTGCCATGACGAACACGTTGTCCATCGACAGCGACTGTTCGACCAGGAAGCCGGTGTAGAACTCCAGCGCAGACTGCGCACCCAACTGGTACCAGACCCCCGCGCCGAACAGCACACCGACACTGAAATAGCCCGAATACAGCAGCAGGCTCTCGCGCATTTCAATTTCCCGGTCGTGGCGGTGCAGCACGCCCAGGTCGAGCACCAGCAAACCGATGACGATGGCCATGAACACCAGCCACAACCAGGCGCTGGTCCCGAGGACAGGTGTTGTGAGGAATGCTTGCAGAGCTGTCATGAGCCCCTCCTTGAATGTCGACGTTGCATGGCAACAGTGATCCGACATGGCGGCTTGGCAGCCGTCAGAGGGGCCCGGTATCACATGAGCTTGAGCCTAGACCCGTTTGCCAGTGGTGCCGAATGGGTAGCTGTTACATTTCTTTGCCAGTGCAGCGCTCAAGCCCGCAATCCTTTGCTCAGCCCTTTCCCTTCTATTAAATAACCCCGGTTATAGCCAAAACCAATCGAAAGCATGAGCTTTGCCAATGAGCCTTCCGCGGGATGATTAGTTAGGATTCTATCCATCAACTGATTCCAACCCCATGAAGGAGCGTCTCTCATGCCAATCATCAACAGCCAGGTCAAACCCTTCAACGCCACCGCCTACCACAAAGGCGAGTTCGTTCAGGTCAGCGAAGCCGATCTGAAAGGCAAGTGGTCTGTCGTATTCTTCTACCCGGCCGACTTCACCTTCGTTTGCCCGACCGAGCTGGGTGACCTTGCTGACAACTACGCCGAGTTCCAGAAGCTGGGCGTGGAAATCTACGGTGTTTCCACCGATACCCACTTCACTCACAAAGCCTGGCACGACACTTCCGACACCATCGGCAAGATCCAATACCCGCTGATCGGTGACCCGACTCACGTCATTTCGCGCAACTTCGACGTGCTGATCGAAGAAGCCGGCCTGGCCGACCGCGGTACCTTCGTGATCAACCCGGAAGGCCAGATCAAGATTGTCGAACTGAACGACGGTGGTGTAGGCCGTGATGCTGCCGAACTGCTGCGTAAGGTCAAGGCTGCCCAGTACGTTGCCGCTCACCCAGGCGAAGTGTGCCCGGCCAAGTGGAAAGAAGGCGAAGCCACTCTGGCGCCGTCGCTGGACCTCGTAGGCAAGATCTAAGGTCATGCCCACAGCGCGGGCGGTAAGCAGCCGCCAAAGCTGAAATACCCACCGCCCCGTCAAACGCCCGGGCGACCTCGCCTGGGCGTTTTTGTATCCGAGTTTTGAAAAAGGAATCGCCCGTATGTTGGACGCCACGCTTAAATCGCAACTGAAAACCTACCTGGAGCGGGTCACCCAGCCGATCGAGATCGTTGCCTCCCTCGACGACGGCGCGAAGTCCCGCGAATTGCACGACCTGCTGGTGGAAATTGCCGGCCTGTCGAACCTCATTACCTTCAGCGCGGAGGGTACCGATGCCCGTCGCCCTTCGTTCTCGCTGAACCGCCCGGGTGCCGATATCAGCCTGCGCTTCGCCGGCATCCCCATGGGCCACGAGTTCACCTCGTTGGTGCTGGCGCTGCTGCAAGTCGGCGGCCATCCGTCAAAGGCCAGTGCCGAAGTGATCGAGCAGATCCAGGCCCTGGAAGGCGAATTCAACTTCGAAACCTACTTCTCGCTGTCGTGCCAGAACTGCCCGGACGTCGTCCAGGCACTGAACCTGATGGCGGTACTCAACCCCAACGTGCGCCATGTGGCTATCGACGGTGCGCTGTTCCAGGAAGAAGTGGAATCGCGCAAGATCATGGCGGTACCGAGTATCTACCTCAACGGTGAAGTGTTTGGTCAGGGCCGTATGGGCCTGGAAGAAATCATTGGCAAGATCGACACAAACGCCGGCGCCCGCCAGGCTGAGAAGATCAACGCCAAGGATGCCTTTGACGTGCTGGTTGTCGGCGGTGGCCCCGCTGGCGCCGCTGCTGCCATCTACGCTGCCCGCAAGGGCATCCGCACCGGTGTTGCTGCCGAGCGCTTCGGCGGCCAGGTGCTCGATACACTGGCCATCGAGAACTTCATCTCGGTGCAGGAAACCGAAGGACCGAAGCTGGCCACGGCGCTGGAAGAGCACGTCAAGCAGTACGACGTCGACATCATGAACCTGCAGCGCGGTGAAGCGCTGATTCCCGCTGCCGAGGGCGGTCTGCACGAAGTGCGTCTGGCGGGGGGCGCTTCGCTGAAGGCCAAGACTGTAATCCTGGCCACCGGCGCCCGCTGGCGCGAAATGAACGTGCCAGGTGAGCAGGAGTACCGCGGCCGCGGCGTGGCCTACTGCCCGCACTGTGACGGCCCGCTGTTCAAGGGTAAACGCGTGGCGGTGATTGGCGGCGGCAACTCGGGTGTGGAGGCGGCTATCGACCTGGCCGGTATCGTCGCCCAGGTGACGCTGATCGAGTTCGACAGCCAGCTGCGTGCCGATGCGGTGTTGCAACGCAAGCTGCACAGTCTGCCGAACGTTAACGTGATCACCAGCGCGCTGACCACCGAGGTGCTGGGCAATGGCGAGAAGGTGACCGGCCTGCGCTACAAGGACCGTACCACGGATGAACAGCACGAAGTGGCACTGGAAGGCATCTTCGTACAGATTGGCTTGCTGCCCAATACTGACTGGCTGAAGGGCACCGTCGAGCTGTCGCCGCGTGGCGAAATCATTGTCGACGCCAAGGGCCAGACCAGCATCCCGGGAGTGTTTGCCGCAGGTGACGTGACTACCGTGCCGTACAAGCAGATCGTCATTGCGGTGGGTGAGGGGGCCAAGGCATCGCTGGCGGCCTTTGACCACCTGATTCGGACTTCGGCGCCGGCGTAAGCCTGTACCGGCCCTTTCGCGGCTAAAGCCGCTCTCGCAGGAGTGCGCAGTTGTTGAAACTGTGAAGATCCCCGTAGGAGCGGGTTTACCCGCGAAGAGGCCGGCCCTGCTGGCCAATTTCCACCCGCCGTTCACCGTTGCCGCTGCGACCGTATTCGCGGGTAAACCCGCTCCTACACAGATTGGTGGTGGACACACATCGGGAGTTGGACACAGGCCGTCGTGTAGGAGCGGGTTCACCCGCGAAGAGGCCGGGCCTGCTGGCCAATTTCCACCCGTCGTTCACCGTTGCCGCCGCTACCGTATTCGCGGGTAAACCCGCTCCTACGCAGATTGGTGGTGGACACACATCGGAGGCCGGGCCTGCTGGCCAATTTCCACCCGTCGTTCACCGTTGCCGCCGCTACCGTATTCGCGGGTAAACCCGCTCCTACGCAGATTGGTGGTGGACACACATCGGAGGCCGGGCCTGCTGGCCAA
>NZ_JBTRAR010000032.1:0-65952 GCF_054611535.1 Pseudomonas sp. VEM90
GTCAGTGATGCTTGCGCGGCACCGGCTTGAGCAGCTCATCCGGCGGCATCTCGCACTTGATCTTGCGCCCCAGCAGCGCTTCGATCGCCGGCAGCTGATACGAGTCATCCTCACCGGCAAAGCTGATCGACACACCGCTGGTGCCGGCACGGCCGGTACGGCCAATGCGGTGCACGTAGTCGTCCGGGTCCTCTGGCAGGGTGAAGTTGATCACGTGGCTGATGCCATCGATATGGATCCCGCGCCCGGCCACGTCGGTGGCCACCAGCACGGTGATGCGCCCTTCGCGGAAGCTCTCCAGGGTTCGGATGCGCTTGTGCTGCGGCACGTCGCCCGACAGCTGGGCGGCATTGATGCCGTCGCGTACCAGCTTCTCCTCGATGCGCCGCACTTCGTCCTTGCGGTTGGCGAACACCATCACCCGTTCCCACTTGTTCTGGGTCACCAGGTTGTACAGCAGTTTGTACTTGTCGCTGCCGGCCACCGCATACACGTGCTGCTCGACCGTTTCGCTGGCCACGTTCTCCGGCTCGATCTCGACGATGGCCGGGTTGGTGGTCCACTGCTTGGCCAGGTTCATCACATCGTCGGTGAAGGTGGCGGAGAACAGCAGGGTCTGGCGCTCGCTTTTCGGCGGTGTCTGACGAATGATTTGGCGGACCTGGGGGATGAAGCCCATGTCGAGCATGCGGTCGGCTTCGTCAAGCACCATCACCTCGACCATGTCCAGGTGCACTTCGCCGCGCTGGTTGAAGTCCAGCAGGCGGCCAGGGGTAGCCACCAGGATATCGCAGTGGCGCGCTTCCAGGGCTTTGAGCTGCTTGTCGAAGTCCATGCCACCGACGAAGCTCATCACGTTCAGGCCGGTGTACTTGGTCAGGGCAGCGGCGTCCTTGGCGATTTGCACCACCAGTTCGCGGGTGGGGGCAATGATCAGCGCGCGCGGTTCGCCCATGTAGCGCTCTTTAGGCGGTGGCGTCTGCTGCAACTGGGAAATGATCGAGATCAGGAAGGCGGCCGTCTTGCCGGTACCCGTCTGGGCCCGGCCGATGGCGTCCTGGCCCCGCAGGGTGTAACCCAGGACCTGCGCCTGGATCGGCGTGCAGTACGGGAAGCCCAGGTCGTGGATGGCGTGCATCAGCTCGTTGGACAGCTTGAAGTCGTGGAAGCGGGTTTTGCCTTCCTGTGGCTCGACCACGAAGTCTTCGGGCTTCCACAGGCTCGCCTGCGGCTTGGGCTTGCGTTCGCGGCGCGGTTTGTCCTTGGCCGGTTGTTCGGCAGGTGGCGTAGCGGCGGCAGGTGGCTCAGCCTTGGGGGCGGGGGTGGCATGTGGTGCGGCCGGTTTTGCCGCGGGCCGGGCTTCCGGCGTCACGCTGGCAGCAGGAGCGGCGGCTTGCGGCGCGGCCTCTCCCTTGCCGAATATTTTTCTGAGTGCTTTGAGCACGGTCGTCTCATCAACTGATTAAGGAATGTACGCCGGGCAGTGTAATGCAAGATCCGGGCGCGGCGTAGCGGAATACGCCCACAACTACAAGCGAGGCTGCCTATTGCAGCTGCTTGCTCAGCCAGTCGTGGATATCGTTCAGTTCTTCGACCACCACTTCGTGTTCCATCGGGTATTCGTACCAGCGGGCAGCGACGCCCCAGATGTTCAGGTACTCGAAGGCGGTACGGCCCATGGACGGGATTACCACCGGATCATGCACGCCATGCAGGCACAGGGCCGGGGTGCGTTGCTGGCAGGCACTCAACTGGTGCTGCTCATTGAAGGTGGGGGCATAGGTGGACAGGGCGATCACCCCGCCCAGTGCTTCCTGCCACTTTATATAGGCAGTGTGCAGCACCACCGCGCCGCCCTGGGAGAAGCCGGCCAGGAAGATCCGCGACAGGTTGATGCCTTTGGCCTGCTCGGCCTTGATCAGTGCAACCACCTGTTCGGCTGACTCTTCCAGTTGCGCTTCGTCGATGGCGCGGGCCGGGGTCATGGCCTTGATGTCATACCAGCTGGGCATGGCATAGCCGCCATTGATGGTCACGGGCCGGGTCGGTGCCTGGGGCATGATGAAGCGCGTGCTGAGCAAGCGCTCCTGCATGAATTCGGCCACAGGTAGGAAGTCGTAACGGTCGGCCCCCAGACCGTGCAACCAGATCACACAGGCGTCAGCGGTTTTCTGTGGTTCGAGAATCAGCGGGTTGGTCATGACTGCTCCGAAAATGTGCGGGTCTTGTTATGGCGTGCGTGAAAAGTAGGCACCGGGAATGATTGTCGGAAAAAGAATGTCGCAACGATACAACTTTTCCTACTTGACGAGCGCTTAAACGCTACAGCGCGACAATCTGGTACGCGCTTTGCAACTCAACCTGTGATGCAAAGGGCAGGCCGTGACGGTAACACCCTCTGCACGCGAAGGCTGTCACAGAACAGTCCATTGCGCCAATTGACCCAATAACAAGCCAATACGGGTCGGATACGCCTCAAAAGGGTGCGGTGCAATTCCGGCTCGATACAACAAGAGCGATTTGGAGGTTGTGAATGAAGATGTTGAAAACCACCCTGGCAGTCCTGACCGCTGCCGCCGCGCTGGGCGCCGTGAGCAATGCCCAGGCCGGCGCCACCCTCGATGCGGTAAAGAAGAAGGGCTTCGTCCAGTGTGGCGTGAGCGACGGTCTTCCAGGCTTCTCGGTACCTGATGCGAAGGGCAAGATCGTCGGCATCGACGCCGATGTCTGCCGCGCCGTGGCTGCCGCCGTATTCGGCGATGCCACCAAGGTCAAGTTCAGCCAGCTCAACGCCAAGGAACGCTTCACCGCCCTGCAATCGGGCGAGGTCGATGTGCTGTCGCGTAACACCACCTGGACCAGCTCGCGCGATGCCGGCATGGGCCTGGTATTCACGGGTGTCACCTACTATGACGGCGTTGGCTTCCTGGTCAACAAGAAGCTCGGCGTTTCCAGCGCCAAAGAGCTCGATGGCGCGACCATCTGCATCCAGGCCGGTACCACCACCGAGCTGAACGTCTCGGACTTCTTCCGCGCCAACGGCCTGAAGTACACCCCGATTACCTTCGACACCTCTGACGAGAGCGCCAAATCGCTGGAGTCTGGCCGTTGCGATGTGCTGACTTCGGACAAATCGCAGCTGTTCGCCCAGCGCTCCAAACTGGCCGCGCCGACCGAATACGTGGTGTTGCCGGAAACCATCTCCAAGGAACCGCTGGGCCCGGTAGTGCGCAAAGGCGACGAGGATTGGTTCAGCATCGTCAAGTGGACCCTGTTCGCCATGCTCAACGCCGAAGAGGCGGGCATCACCTCCAAGAACGTCGAGGCCGAAGCCAAGTCCACCAAGAACCCGGATGTCGCCCGACTGCTGGGTGCGGATGGCGAGTACGGCAAGGACCTCAAGCTGCCCAAAGACTGGGTAGTGCAGATCGTCAAGCAAGTGGGTAACTATGGCGAAGTGTTCGAGAAGAACCTGGGCCAGAGCACTAACCTGAAGATCGACCGTGGCATGAACGCCCTGTGGAACAACGGCGGCATCCAGTACGCGCCTCCAGTGCGCTGATGGCTGCACCCTGCGGCGGCATTCGGCCGCCGCAGGCTGTTCGAATCCCTTCTTTCCGGGGCACTTCATGCAAAATCAAATCGGCGCACAAAAGGGGCTATCCCTGAATGATCCGCGTGTGCGCGCGTGGCTGTTCCAGATTCTCACGATCGTCTTCGTGGTCGGTCTGGGCTGGTACCTGTTCCACAACACGCAGACCAACCTTCAACACCGGGGCATCACCTCGGGCTTCGAGTTCCTCGACCGCAGTGCCGGCTTCGGTATCGCCCAGCACCTGATCCCCTATGTGGAATCCGACAGTTATGCGCGGGTGTTCGTTATCGGCCTGCTCAATACGCTGTTGGTGACCTTCATCGGCATCATTCTGGCGACGATACTGGGCTTCATCATCGGTGTGGCTCGCCTGTCACCGAACTGGATGATCAACAAACTGGCGACCGTGTATGTGGAAACCTTCCGCAACATTCCGCCGTTGTTGCAGATCCTGTTCTGGTACTTCGCCGTGTTCCTGACTCTGCCGGGACCGCGGGGCAGCATCAACTTCGATGACAAGTTCTTCATCAGCAACCGTGGCTTGAACATGCCTGGCGCGTCCATGGCTGATGGCTTCTGGCCATTTGTGGTGGCCTTGGCAATCGCCATTGCCGCTATAGTCGTGATGGTGCGCTACGCCAACAAGCGCTTTAACGAAACTGGCGTGCCGTTCCACAAGTTCTGGGCGGGGCTGCTGCTGTTCATCGCCATCCCGAGCCTGAGCGTGCTGGTGTTCGGCAGCCCGGTAACCTGGGATATGCCGCAGCTCAAGGGCTTCAACTTCGTCGGGGGCTGGGTGCTGATCCCAGAGCTGCTGGCGCTGACCTTGGCGCTGACTATCTATACGGCAGCCTTCATCGCCGAAATCGTGCGTTCCGGCATCCGTTCGGTCAGCCATGGCCAGACCGAAGCGGCTCGCTCGTTGGGCCTGCGCGAGGGCCCGACCCTGCGCAAGGTGATCATCCCCCAGGCACTGCGGGTGATCATTCCGCCGCTGACCAGCCAGTACCTGAACCTGGCGAAGAACTCGTCGCTGGCGGCCGGTATCGGCTATCCGGAGATGGTCTCGCTGTTCGCCGGTACCGTGCTCAACCAGACCGGACAAGCCATCGAGGTGATTGCCATCACCATGAGCGTCTATCTCGCCATCAGCATCAGCATTTCGCTGCTGATGAACTGGTACAACAAGCGCATTGCGCTGATCGAGCGATGAGGATACGCCCGTGAATGCCCATGTTTTCAAACCTGACATGCCGCCACCGGTGAAAACCGTCGGCGTGCTCGCATGGATGCGCGCCAATCTGTTCTCCAACTGGCTCAACACGCTGCTGACCCTGTTCGCGATCTACCTGATATGGCTGATTGTGCCGCCAATGCTACAGTGGGCGTTGCTCGACGCCAACTGGGTCGGCACCACCCGTGCCGATTGCACCAAGGAGGGCGCCTGCTGGGTGTTCGTGCAGCAGCGCTTCGGCCAGTTCATGTACGGCTACTACCCCGCCGAGCTGCGCTGGCGCGTGGACCTGACCGTGTGGCTTGCAGTCATCGGCGCCGCGCCATTGTTCATCAAGCGTTTCCCGCGCAAGGCCTTCTACGGCCTGGCCTTCCTGGTGCTGTACCCGGTGTTGGCCTATACCCTGCTGCATGGGGGGTATCTGGGCCTGCAAAACGTACCCACCAGCCAGTGGGGTGGGCTGATGCTGACCTTGGTGATCGCCACCGTGGGCATTGTCGGCGCCTTGCCTTTGGGCATCCTGCTGGCCCTGGGCCGGCGTTCGAGGATGCCGGCCGTGAAGGTGGTGTGTGTGACCTTCATCGAGTTCTGGCGCGGCGTACCGCTGATCACCGTGTTGTTCATGTCGTCGGTGATGCTGCCGTTGTTCCTGCCCGAAGGCATGAGCTTCGACAAGCTGCTGCGGGCGATGATCGGTGTAATCCTGTTCCAGTCGGCGTACATCGCCGAGGTGGTGCGCGGCGGCCTGCAGGCCATCCCCAAGGGCCAGTACGAAGCCGCCGCGGCCATGGGCCTTGGCTACTGGCGCTCGATGGGGCTGGTGATCTTGCCGCAGGCGCTGAAGCTTGTGATTCCCGGCATCGTCAACACCTTCATTGCCCTGTTCAAGGACACCAGCCTGGTGATCATCATTGGCCTGTTCGACCTGCTCAACAGCGTCAAGCAAGCCGCCGCAGACCCGGCCTGGCTGGGCATGGCCACCGAGGGCTACGTGTTCGCCGCCCTGGTGTTCTGGATTTTCTGTTTCGGTATGTCCCGCTACTCCATGCATCTGGAGCGCAAGCTGGACACTGGCCACAAGCGTTAGGAGTTTCGAAATGAGTGAAGCGATCAAGCAGCCTGCTGGCCCCGAAGGCATCATCCAGATGCAGGGTGTGAACAAGTGGTATGGCCAGTTCCATGTGCTCAAGGACATCAACCTGAACGTGCGCCAGGGCGAACGCATCGTGCTGTGCGGGCCGTCCGGTTCGGGCAAGTCCACCACCATCCGCTGCCTTAACCGCCTGGAAGAGCACCAGCAAGGGCGTATCGTGGTCGATGGCGTGGAGCTGACCAACGACCTCAAGCAGATCGAGGCCATCCGCCGCGAGGTGGGTATGGTGTTCCAGCACTTCAACCTGTTCCCGCACCTGAGCATTCTGGAGAACTGCACCCTGGCGCCAATGTGGGTGCGCAAGATGCCCCGGCGCAAGGCCGAGGAAATTGCCATGCACTACCTGGAGCGTGTGCGGATTCCGGAGCAGGCACACAAGTACCCCGGGCAGCTGTCCGGCGGCCAGCAGCAGCGTGTGGCCATTGCCCGCGCGTTGTGCATGAAGCCCAAGATCATGCTGTTCGACGAGCCGACCTCGGCACTGGACCCGGAAATGGTCAAGGAAGTACTCGATACCATGGTGGGCCTGGCCGAGGATGGCATGACCATGCTCTGTGTGACTCACGAAATGGGCTTTGCCCGTACCGTGGCGAACCGGGTTATCTTCATGGACAAGGGCGAGATTGTGGAGCAGGCCGCGCCGGATGATTTCTTCGACCGGCCGCGCAGTGACCGGACCAAGTTGTTCCTCAGCCAGATCCTCCACTGATGCTGTTTGGGCTGCTCGGCAGCCCTTCGCGGGCACGCCCGCTCCCACAGGTTTAGCGCTGGCTTTGGAGCCTGCGTAAATCCTGTGGGAGCGGGCGTGCCCGCGAAGGGCCGCAACGCGGCCCCGGCTTTACTTATTTTCCTGGCTGGCAGCCGGCGCCGGCGGCGGCCGCAGCCCCACCTCGGCGATCAGTTTCAACGGCTGCCCGTTGCGCATCACCTCAATGGTGATCTTCTCGTTGGGCTTGATCCGCGCTACCTGGTTCATCGACTTGCGCCCGTCACCGGCCGGCTCGCCATTGATGCTCAGGATCACGTCACCCAGTTGCAGCCCGGCCTTGGCGGCTGGCCCTTCGCGGAAGATGCCCGCCACCACGATGCCTGGGCGGTCCTTCATGCCGAACGACTCTGCCAGCTCCTGGCTCAGTGGCTGTACTTCGATGCCCAGCCAGCCACGGATCACCTGGCCATGTTCGACGATCGACTTCATCACCTCCAGTGCCAGCTTTACCGGGATGGCGAAGCCGATACCCTGCGAGCCACCGGACTTGGAGAAGATCGCGGTATTGATACCGATCAGGTTGCCATTGGCATCCACCAGCGCACCACCGGAGTTGCCCGGGTTGATCGCCGCGTCGGTCTGGATGAAGTCTTCGTAGTTGTTCAGCCCCAGCTGGTTGCGGCCAGTGGCGCTGATGATGCCCATGGTCACAGTCTGGCCGACGCCGAACGGGTTGCCGATGGCCAGCGACACGTCGCCGATGCGAATGTTGTCGGAACGGCCGATGGTGATTGCCGGCAGGTTCTTCAAGTCGATCTTCAGCACCGCAAGGTCGGTTTCCGGGTCGCTGCCGATCACGCGGGCCAAAGTCTCGCGGCCATCCTTCAGGGCGACGACGATCTGGTCGGCGCCGCTGGTGACATGGTTGTTGGTCAGCAGGTAGCCCTCAGGGCTCATGATTACCGCCGAGCCCAGGCTTGATTCCCAGCGGCGCTGTTTGGGCAGGTTGTCACCGAAGAAGCGGCGGAACTGCGGGTCTTCGAACAGCGGGTGGGCGCTTTTGTTCACCACCTTGGTGGTGTACAGGTTGGCCACCGCCGGGGCGGCCAGGGTCACGGCGTCGGCGTACGACACCGGACCTTGCATGATCCGCGTGGTCTGAGGCGCTTGCTGCAGGTTGACGTCCTGGCTGGGCAGCCCGACCCATTGCGGAAAACGCTGGATGATCAGCATGGCAATCAGTATGCCGGTAAGCAGGGGCCAGCCGAAGTAACGCAAAGCCTTGAACATGAACGAATCCTGGAAAGAGCAGGGGCCAGCGGCCTGGCAGTGGGGCATGAGCGCGCGCGATCATACACCGGTTCCCCCAGTGACGGCGACGGCCCATAATGGCCGGCATTATACGGGCGTTCGTCAGGCGTTGCGCCCGAGAAAAGCGCAGTTTTCGAGGAGATTTTCATGGCCGTTGCTCTAAGTACCCTGGTCGAGGAAGCCGAGCGTTATCTGGGCAGTGCGAAGATCCAGGATTATTGCCCAAATGGCCTGCAGGTCGAAGGCCGGCCGCAGGTCAGCCGCATTGTCAGTGGTGTTACCGCCAGCCAGGCATTGCTGGATGCCGCGGTCGAGGCCGAGGCCGATCTGGTGCTGGTGCACCATGGTTATTTCTGGAAGGGCGAGAACCCGTGCATCACCGGGATTCGCCAGCGTCGCCTGAAGACCTTGCTGAATAACGATATCAGTCTGCTGGCGTTTCACCTGCCCTTGGACGTGCACCCGGAAGTCGGCAACAACGTGCAACTGGCGCGGCAACTGGAGATCACTGTCGAAGGGCCACTTGACCCGGAAAACCCCAAAGTGGTCGGGCTGATCGGTTCGCTGGCCGAATCCATGACCGCGCGCGATTTTGCCCGTCGGGTTCAAGGCGTGCTGGGGCGTGAGCCGTTGCTGGTCGAAGGCAACGACATGATCCGCCGGGTGGGCTGGTGCACCGGCGGCGGGCAGGGCTATATCGACACGGCGATTGCCGCCGGGGTGGACCTGTACCTGACCGGTGAGGCGTCCGAGCAGACCTACCACAGTGCGCGCGAGAATGGCGTCAGCTTCATTGCTGCCGGGCACCATGCCACCGAGCGCTATGGGGTGCAGGCGCTGGGCGATTACCTGGCACGACGGTTTGCCGTGGAGCACCTGTTCATCGATTGCCCTAATCCCATCTGATAGCGGTGTCGCCCTCTTCGCGGGTGAACCCGCTCCTACACGGGCCTGTAGGAGCGGGTTCAGCCGCGAAGAGGCCGGCCCTGCCAGCCCAAACCCCCAGTCATATCGTTAGATTTTTTCGATCTAGCCAGCCTCCTAAATAGAAGCAGCCGCTGTGATAAAGTGGCTCGCTCGAACACGGCCCGCAGGCCGTCCATAAGATCGTTTTTCGTGAGTAGCCATGGTCGACAAACTGACGCACTTGAAACAGCTGGAGGCGGAGAGCATCCACATCATCCGCGAGGTGGCCGCCGAGTTCGACAACCCGGTGATGCTGTACTCGATCGGCAAGGACTCCGCCGTGATGCTGCACCTGGCGCGCAAGGCCTTCTTCCCGGGCAAGCTGCCGTTCCCGGTGATGCACGTCGACACCCAGTGGAAATTCCAGGAGATGTACAGCTTCCGCGACAAGATGGTCGAGGAAATGGGCCTGGAGCTGATCACCCACGTCAACCCCGAGGGTGTGGCGCAGGGTATCAACCCGTTCACCCATGGCAGCTCCAAGCACACCGATATCATGAAGACCCAGGGCCTGAAGCAGGCGCTGGACAAGCATGGTTTCGACGCTGCCTTCGGTGGTGCGCGCCGCGACGAAGAGAAGTCGCGGGCCAAGGAGCGTGTGTATTCGTTCCGTGACAGCAAGCACCGCTGGGACCCGAAGAACCAGCGCCCCGAGCTGTGGAATGTGTACAACGGCAAGGTCAACAAGGGCGAGTCGATCCGCGTCTTCCCGTTGTCGAACTGGACCGAACTGGACATCTGGCAGTACATCTACCTTGAAGGCATCCCGATCGTGCCGCTGTACTTCGCCGCCGAGCGTGAAGTCATCGAGAAGAACGGCACCCTGATCATGATCGACGACGAGCGCATCCTCGAGCACCTCTCCGAGGAAGAAAAAGCCCGCATCGTCAAGAAGAAGGTGCGTTTCCGTACCCTCGGCTGCTACCCGCTGACGGGCGCTGTCGAATCGGAAGCCGAGACCCTGACGGACATCATTCAGGAAATGCTCCTGACCCGTACGTCCGAACGCCAGGGCCGTGTCATCGATCACGATGGCGCCGGTTCCATGGAAGACAAGAAACGCCAAGGCTACTTCTAATTTCAGGGTTACTCCATGTCGCACCAATCTGATCTGATCAGCGAGGACATCCTCGCCTACCTGGCCCAGCATGAGCGCAAGGAACTGCTGCGCTTCCTGACTTGCGGCAACGTTGACGACGGCAAGAGCACCCTGATCGGGCGCCTGCTGCACGATTCGAAGATGATCTACGAGGACCACCTCGAGGCCATCACCCGTGATTCGAAGAAAGTCGGCACCACCGGCGAAGAAGTCGACCTGGCGTTGCTGGTAGATGGCCTGCAGGCCGAGCGCGAGCAGGGCATCACCATCGATGTCGCCTACCGCTACTTCTCCACCGCCAAGCGCAAGTTCATCATCGCCGACACTCCGGGCCACGAGCAGTACACCCGCAACATGGCCACCGGTGCGTCCACCTGCGACCTGGCGATCATCCTGGTCGATGCCCGCTACGGCGTGCAGACCCAGACCCGCCGCCACAGCTACATCGCGTCGTTGCTGGGCATCAAGCACATCGTGGTCGCGGTCAACAAGATGGACCTGAAGGGCTTCGATGAAGGCGTCTTCGAGTCGATCAAGGCCGACTACCTGAAGTTTGCCGAAGCCATCAACCTGACCCCGAGCAGCCTGCACTTCGTGCCGATGTCGGCGCTCAAGGGTGACAACGTGGTCAACCACAGCGAGCAATCGCCGTGGTACGCCGGCCCGACGCTGATGGAAATCCTCGAAACCGTCGAGGTTTCGGCTGACCGCAACTTCACCGACCTGCGTTTCCCGGTGCAGTACGTCAACCGTCCCAACCTGAACTTCCGCGGCTTTGCTGGCACCATCGCCAGCGGCGTGGTGCACAAAGGTGACGAGATTGTCGTGCTGCCGTCGGGCAAGAGCAGCCGGGTCAAGTCCATCGTCACCTACGAAGGTGAACTGGAAAACGCCGGCCCAGGCCAGGCCGTGACCCTGACCATGGAAGACGAGATCGACATCTCCCGTGGCGACCTGCTGGTACATGCCGACAACGTCCCGCCGGTAACTGACCACTTCGACGCCATGCTGGTGTGGATGGCCGAGGAGCCGATGCTCCCGGGCAAGAAATACGACATCAAGCGTGCCACCAGCTACGTGCCAGGCTCGATTGCCAGCATCACCCACAAGGTCGATGTGAACACCCTGGAGCAGGGCGCTGCCAGCGCACTGCAACTGAACGAAATCGGCCGCGTCAAGGTTGCCCTGGACACCTCGATTGCCCTCGACGGTTACGACAGCAACCGCACCACCGGTGCGTTCATCGTCATCGACCGCCTGACCAACGGTACCGTTGGCGCCGGCATGATCATCGCCCCGCCCGTGTTGCCACACGGCAGCACCGGCCATCATGGCAAGCAGGCCCACGTGTCCACCGAAGAGCGCGCCCTGCGCTTCGGCCAGCAGCCAGCCACCGTGCTGTTCAGCGGCCTGTCCGGTGCTGGCAAGAGCACCTTGGCTTATGCCGTGGAGCGCAAGCTGTTCGACATGGGCCGCGCGGTGTACGTGCTCGACGGCCAGAACCTGCGTCACGACCTGAACAAGGGCCTGCCACAGGACCGCGCCGGCCGCACCGAGAACTGGCGCCGCGCCGCCCACGTGGCGCGCCAGTTCAACGAAGCCGGCATGCTGACCCTGGCTGCGTTCGTGGCCCCGGATGCCGAAGGCCGCGAACAGGCCAAGGCGCTGATCGGCAAGGAGCGCCTGGTGACCGTTTACGTCCAGGCCTCGCCGCTGGTCTGCCGCGAGCGTGACCCGCAAGGCCTGTACGCTGCCGGTGGCGACAACATCCCGGGCGAGAGCTTCCCGTTCGATGTGCCGCTGGATGCTGATCTTGTGATCGACACCCAGGCCACCAGCGTGGACGAAGGCGTGAAACAGGTGCTGGACGTGCTGCGTCAGCGTGGCGCGATTTAAGCGCTAGCCTGTAAGAAAAAACCCGCTTCGGCGGGTTTTTTTATGCGCGTAATCCTGGTTTGTGCGGTGCCTGTAAGAGCAACTGCCTTGCTGACAATCTGAAAGTTTTCACAATCAGTGTAGGAGCGGCTTTAGCCGCGAATACCGGCAAGGCCGGTGTCTTGCACCGCCGTTCCCAAAGGTTCTTCGCTAGCCTCAGAACTGTATCCAGACCCGGGCGGCTAGCTATCTTTAATTCTGAACACTGCAAGCCCCTTTGAGGCTCTCCATTCCAAGATGCGCGCCATGACCTGCTCGGAGCATCTTCCCCGTCCCTTGTCGGGGCTATAGATAAGGTCGGCGCCATCAGGATGCTCAACCACATCGATAAAATGCTCCAGCAATCGGTCCTGCCAATCACGCGAGCCTGTCGCCTGAATCAACGCCCCAACAATCGACCGGACCTCACTGTGGGTGTAGTCGGTGAGGCTGTGCTTCAAGCTGATTACCATGTTGCCTCCGAAGAAAGCGCGTATTGCATAGCGCTCATGATCCGCAGGTTTTCAGCGTCGTACATCAGCCCACCCCACTCGGGCGGGTTCAGGTGGCATATCTGATACGAGCGCAGTCCCTTTGCCGTTTCATGGAATGGCGCGCGAGGGGGCCAGCCTTTCTTGAGGCGGTTGAGTTGGGCGGGGATGAATTGCTGGCTGTAGATTGGGTCTTCTGCGGTCGCCAGCCAGAAAGCTTGGGAGAAATGGTCGAAGCTGTGGAATGTTTGACCTGCGAGTTTACGGATGATGAATTCTGGAAGAAGGCTGGCCATGGAGTCGTCCCTGGGTGAAAGGCAGGGAAAGTGTGCCCGGGGACCAGCTTTCTGTATGTCAGGGGTAGGCTGTATGTCAGTAGGATCGTTCCTGGTGATTTGTAAGAATGGTCTTGGAGCCTGTTTATCCTTCACCGCTTTGGATGAAAAACTGCCGGGTAAATTTGCCAAATGACTCCGGGTGCGGTGCCAGCATTCTCAGCGGCGCGTCATGGCATCCGGATATGTTGAGACCCTGGGTGATCAGGGCCTCATTCTATTCAGCTAGCTTTGAAACCTTCTTTGCCATTGGCCAGGCGCCACGTTTCGACTATTTCAAGTACTTGCTCAGGCTCACCCCGGTTGCTGCCTTGCGGTCTAAAAAAAAGATCACTACCAGACGGGTGCTCGGTAATTTTCTCAAAATGTTCAATCAAAGGTACCAGTACGTTGTCTGGCTCATCCTCGATAGCTGTATCAATCACTTGGAGGAAGGTAAGGAACTCTTGTTTTGTATAATCTTCAAATTTATTTTTCAAGACCGGATTTTCCATAGTGAATGTGGTTGTGGGCTTTGGGCGTCAAAATTATTAAGTTGTCCATATCATATACACCACCTTGCTCGCTGATAGGCACGACGTGGTGAATTTCGTGGGAGCGTTTGCTCATATACTTGTCATCTCTATCGACCCAAGGCGAGTATCCATGTTTTCTGATTCGACGGATGTCTTGAGGGCTAAACTGCTTCGAAAGCTCGGGGTCATTAGCCACCGCCTTCCAAAATTGCCGCCGGAACGCGTTAAAGCTCCTATATTCTCTATCCCTCAGAAGATCAGCAATCTGAGCAGGAATTGGAGCCCCTTCGAGGCTGGCTGCCGATTTACGCCATGTATCTGTTACCTGTGCACCGTTCCCGGTTGATGTACCAGCCTCGTATCGCGGACTCTTGAATACCACCAGAATAGGCGGTAATCCCGAGTCCATGGGAAAGGTGATGATCAACCGTTCCTGGTCCAGCAAGTCCAGCGCCGGGTAACCCTCTGTTTTGGTGCTGACGGGGTTCAGGGTACTGCCGGTGTAAACGACGGTACCGGGCGCTGCTGGCGGCAAGCTGGTGGAGCTTCCGGCTTCACCACCCGGCGCGTTGGCCGGTGTCCAGGTCAGAATCCGCTGCGGATTTTCCAGTGCAAGGCTGTAGACCAGACGTTCAGTATCGAATGTCGCCGTGCGCACCGGTACTGGCCTGCCCCCAGGCACCACATACAGGTCCAGGCCGTTGTCATGCTCGGCGCCTGCCAACAAATAGGGTAAGTCGATGCTGGCTGATGACAGAGCCAAGGCTGCAAGGTCCGGCCCGCCGGGCGGCGTAAGGCTGGCTAGTGGGGTGCTGATCAGGTACCTGCGCTCACTGTTACCCAGCGTTGATGGCCAGGCCATCGCGAGGGTGCCTACCGCAAGCGAGGAGATGGTAGTCGCAACGAGGCGGGTAATCGCCGCTGTGATCGCTTCGCTCAAAGCCTTATAAGACGTTTCGGCCACCGCGAATGTTGCTGTACCAATCGGGATTACGGCTGGCGTCGATCCCGATAAACGCGCTTCATTGATATAGGAGATATTACGCCGCAGCGTCTCTTGCCTTTGCCGCTCGGCTTCTGCAGCCAAGCGCTCGGCTTCGGCCTGCTGGCGTGCAGCTTCTTCCTGTGCAGCAAGTTGGGTCTGGAGGTTTTCCACGTCAGCGGCACGCTGCATCAGGTTTTGCGTGGCACCTGCATATACGCCCAAAAACCTGATCGATTCGGTTAGCGCGAGTGCCAGATGGTATTCCTGCCAGCGCGGACCAGCCCTGCGTAGCCGTTGCTCGTCTACAAGATGCAAAAGCCCTTCAAGTTGGGGCTTCGACAGGGGCCCGCTGATTCGGGGGTTGTAATCAGAGTGTTGCGGAATTTGTGATTGCTTGGCCTGCACCAAGGCAGCCGCGGTTGCCAGGTAGGCACTGAAGGTCTGGGCAGGCGTAAGCGCGTCGTCGATGACGGTTTGCCCCAGTTCATGCTGAAGAACATTGGGTAAACAATCGAAGTGTATTTGCCGCTCTGTGTGAATCTGCGCCGTTCTGCGCGAAATCATTTTCGACAGATCTGGAGGTTGGTGACTGAGCTCTTCCTGATCTACTTGGTCTGCCAGCCCTTGAAGTTCGTCTGCCAGTGCCTGGTGTTTCTGAGCTTCCAGATGTAGGCGGTATGCGCCATCCCAAGACTTCTCCAGCCTCGTGGCCCATTCAATACCTAACTCTTCGCCCGTTGTGGCAGCGAAGAAGCCCGGGTCCAAGAACCGGCTCATCATTGAGTCGCCGCGCTTGTAGAATGCAGGTACGCCAAAGTAGCTGTTGGCGTCGGGCAAAATTTGTAAATAATTCTCTCGAAGCTGACTGATTCGCGATGATAGGATTTGCTGTTCTGCTGAGCGTGGTGGTACCCCGCCATTTGTACTGTTAGCCTCAGCTTTGATCTGGGCTTTCAATGCATTGATGGTTTCAGGGAGCTGGTTTATTTCGTGAGCATACTTATCTGCAGAGCCCTTCTCGATGCCTTGAAATTCTTCTGTCAGCACCCTGCGCGTGGAAATAACCCTGGCAATATCGGGTTTGGTAGGGCTGGTGCCCGGCGGAATGCCTTCGCTAAATCCCCATCCCCCGCTACCTGGGCCACCTCCACCATTACCGATTAACCGTAGTTCAGCGCCGGTGGGGGCCTGCGCATTAATAAATAAAGCCTCGTTAAGATAATAGGTGTTGTCCCGTGCCATGTAGGTTCTCCTGATCACTACATGGGCTAGGTTTACGTATATCGAATTTGCGGTATGTCAGCTGCAGCCTGTCAATCAGTAGGAAGCTTCGTGTTGTTCGGAAAGATCCGTTTCAGATATGTTTCTCCGACACAGGTATCACCCGCCTTTCCTTCACTGCTTTGTACGAAAAACTCGAATAGATCTCCTTCACCCCCGGCAACCGCTGCAGCACCTCCCGGGTAAATTCCCCAAACGACTCCAGGTCCCGTGCCAGTATCTCCAGCAGAAAGTCATAGCGCCCGGAGATGTTGTGGCAGGCGACGATTTCGGGAATTTCCATCAGCCGCTGTTCGAACGCCAGCGCCATGTCCTTGGTGTGCGAGTCCATCATGATGCTGACGAACGCGGTCACGCCAAACCCCAGCGACTTGGGCGAGAGGATGGCCTGGTAGCCGGTGATGTAGCCGTTTTCTTCCAGCAGCTTCACCCGTCGCCAGCAGGGCGAGGTGGTCAGTGCCACCTGATCGGCGAGTTCGGCAACGGTGAGGCGGGCGTTGTCCTGCAAGGCGGCGAGCAGGGCGCGGTCGGTGCGGTCGAGGCTTGAAGGCATTTTTTGCCCTCCTGGTCCGTTGATTATTGTTTTTGTTCCAGAAAGCATGCCTATGTGTAGGCTATTTTGGAAAAAATTGGGCAGCTCGGTGGCATAAGCTTACAACAAACCACAAGAGGCCGTTGCCATGCGCGACTCCCACGACAACACCGGTTTTTCCACGCGGGCCATTCACCATGGCTACGACCCGCTGTCCCACGGTGGCGCCTTGGTGCCGCCGGTGTACCAGACGGCCACCTATGCCTTTCCCACTGTTGAGTACGGCGCTGCCTGCTTCGCCGGAGAGGAGGCGGGGCACTTCTACAGTCGCATCTCCAACCCCACGCTGGCCTTGCTGGAGCAGCGCATGGCTTCGCTGGAGGGTGGTGAGGCGGGGTTGGCGTTGGCATCAGGGATGGGTGCGATTACCTCAACCATCTGGACCCTGCTACGGCCTGGCGATGAGCTGATTGTGGGGCGCACCTTGTATGGCTGCACCTTCGCTTTTCTGCACCACGGTATTGGTGAGTTCGGCGTCAAAGTTCGCCATGTCGATCTCAACGATTCCATGGCCCTGAAGGCGGCGATCAACAGCAAAACACGGATGATCTACTTCGAAACACCGGCCAACCCCAATATGCAGCTTGTGGACATTGAGGCGGTTGTCGAGGCGGTGCGGGGGCATGATGTGCATGTGGTGGTCGATAACACCTACTGTACGCCGTACCTGCAGCGGCCACTGGAGCTGGGGGCGGACCTGGTGGTGCACTCGGCAACCAAGTACCTCAGTGGCCACGGTGATATCACTGCGGGTCTGGTGGTGGGGCGCAAGGCGTTGGTCGATCGCATTCGCCTGGAAGGGCTGAAGGATATGACCGGGGCAGTGCTGTCGCCCCATGACGCGGCGCTGCTGATGCGCGGGATCAAGACCCTGGCCCTGCGAATGGACCGGCATTGCGCCAATGCTCAGAAGGTGGCCGAGTTTCTGGCTCGGCAGCCGCAGGTGGAATTGATTCATTACCCGGGGCTACCGTCTTTTGTCCAGTACGCGTTGGCCCAGCGACAGATGCGTTTGCCTGGGGGGATGATTGCGTTTGAGCTCAAGGGTGGCATTGAGGCGGGGCGGCGCTTCATGAATGCGCTGCAGCTCTTTGCCCGGGCGGTGAGCCTGGGGGATGCAGAATCGCTGGCACAGCACCCGGCGAGCATGACCCATTCCAGCTACACGCCGCAGGAGCGGGCGCATCACGGGATATCGGAGGGGCTGGTGCGTCTGTCGGTGGGGCTGGAGGATGTGGAGGACCTGCTGGCAGATGTCGAACAGGCATTGCAGGCCTGCTGTTAGGTTGCCTGCACTGGCCCCTTCGCGGGCACGCCCGCTCCCACAGGTATTCCACAAGTTTCACATGCTGTGGTGTACCTGTGGGAGCGGGCGTGCCCGCGAAGGGGCCAGTGAATCCAGCCCACAAAAAAGGCCTCTTGCGAGGCCTTTTGCATGTTCAGCAGATCAACGCTTGAGCCCGTAGCTCTCATCCAGCATGCCTGGCGAGTTGGGCGCTTTCGGCGCATAGTCGCGCGGCACTTCGGCGGTGTCTTTAGGTGGGGTCAGGCGGTCACGCGGGCCTTGCGGTGCATCGGAGTGCAGCGCAGCCAGCAGGCGTTGGCGAGTGACGTCATCGAGGGCCAGACTGTTGGCGCCTTCAGCCAGGTGATCCTGTACGTCCTGGTAGCTCTGGGTCAGTTTCTTGACCAGCATGGCGGTGCTGTTGAAGTGGGTGACCACTTCGTTCTGGTAGCTGTCGAAGCGCTTCTGGATGTCATCCAGTTGACGCTGGGTGTTGCTCGGCGCCGCATTGGGCAGCAGGCGGGCAACAATGAAACCGACTGCCACACCGATGACCAGGGCCAGGGTTGGCAACAACCAAACAAGGAGCGAGAGTTCCACGAGTCCTTCCTCTATAAACGGCTTTGCTTTACGTTAACGGCTCAGACCTGCGCTGTATACCGCGAGCGATCGCAAATCAGAACAGAATTTCACACCTAGACGAATCGACCCTTCCCGAGGTCACGGAGTAGTGCCTTGCTTGTCCGCGAAACCCCCTTGTTCATCGATGGCCCTTGCGGCCAGCTTGAAGCTTTGTACCTCGACGTGGCGCAAGCCCGTGGCGCGGTGCTGATCTGCCATCCTAACCCGGTCCAGGGCGGCACCATGCTCAACAAGGTTGTCTCGACCCTGCAGCGCACCGCACGTGATGCCGGTTATGTGACCTTGCGTTTCAACTACCGTGGCGTCGGGCAAAGTGCTGGCAGCCATGACATGGGCGCTGGTGAAGTGGCCGATGCAGAGGCCGCTGCAGCATGGCTGCGTGCCAGGCACCCCGGGCTACCGCTGGTGCTGATGGGCTTTTCGTTCGGTGGTTTCGTTGCCACCAGCCTGGCCGGGCGCCTTGAAGCAGCAGGTGTCGAGTTGCAGCACCTGTTCATGATCGCCCCGGCAGTCATGCGCCTGACCGCCGAATTTCCGCTGCCGCAGCGCTGCCCGATCACCGTGGTGCAGCCGGACGCCGACGAAGTCGTCGCGCCGCAGCTGGTTTACGAATGGTCCGACAGCCTGTCGCGTCCCCATGAGCTGCTGAAAGTGGCAGAATGCGGACACTTCTTCCATGGCAAGCTGACCGATCTGAAGGATCTGCTGCTGCCGCGCCTTTCGAACTGAGCCAAGCCTGAATAAGCGAACACCCATGACCACGCGCATTCTTACCGGTATCACCACCACCGGCACTCCGCACCTGGGCAACTACGCCGGCGCCATCCGCCCGGCGATCCGTGCCAGCCAGCAGCCCGGTGTCGACTCGTTCTACTTCCTGGCCGACTACCACGCCCTGATCAAGTGCGACGACCCGCTGCGCATCCAGCGTTCGCGCCTGGAAATTGCTGCCACCTGGCTGGCCGGTGGCCTGGACCCGGACAAGGTGACCTTCTATCGCCAGTCCGACATCCCGGAAATCCCCGAGCTGACCTGGCTGCTTACCTGCGTTGCTGCCAAAGGCCTGCTGAACCGTGCGCATGCCTACAAGGCCTCGGTGGACAAGAACGTCGAGAACGGCGAAGACCCGGACGCCGGCGTGACCATGGGCCTGTTCAGCTACCCGGTGCTGATGGCTGCGGATATCCTGATGTTCAACGCCAACAAGGTGCCAGTCGGCCGTGACCAGATCCAGCACGTGGAAATGGCCCGCGATATCGGCCAGCGCTTCAACCACCTGTTCGGTCAGGGCAAGGACTTCTTCGCCTTGCCGGAGGCGGTGATCGAGGAAAGCGTGGCGACCCTGCCGGGCCTGGACGGGCGCAAGATGTCCAAAAGCTATGACAACACCATCCCGTTGTTCACCAGCGCCAAGGACATGAAAGACGCCATCTCGCGCATCGTCACCGATTCGCGCGCGCCAGGTGAGGCGAAAGACCCGGACAACGCGCACCTGTTCACCCTGTACCAGGCCTTCTCCACGCCTGAACAATGCGCCGGTTTCCGCGAAGAGCTGCTGCAGGGCCTGGGCTGGGGCGATGCCAAGCAGCGCCTGTTCCAGCTGCTGGACGGCCAGTTGGCCGAAAAGCGCGAGTACTATCACCAGCTGATTGCCCGGCCGGCGGACCTGGAAGACATCCTGCTGGCCGGCGCCGCCAAGGCCCGCAAGATCGCCACGCCGTTCCTCGAGCAGTTGCGCGAGGCCGTTGGCTTGCGTTCGTTCCGCAGCAGCGTGCAGGCCAGCACCGAAGTGAAGAAAAAAGCCACCAAGAGCGCACGCTTCGTCAGCTTCCGTGACGAAGACGGCAGCTTCCGTTTCCGCCTGCTGGCCGCTGACGGTGAGCAACTGCTGCTGTCGCGCAGCTTCGCCGACGGCAAGAGTGCCGGCGCCGTGAGCAAGCAGTTGCAGCAGGGTGGCGAGGCCGATGTCCGCGTCGAAGGCCTGAGCTTCGGCCTGTGGCTCAATGGCGAGCAGGTCGCCGAAGGGCCGCAGTTCGACAACGCTGAAGCCCGTGATGCGGCCATTCAGAGCCTGAACGAAGCCTTGGCACCACAGCAGGACTGAGGTTGGCAAACGGTGGGAGCGGGCGTGCCCGCGAAACAGGCGCCGCGGTGCATGGCACCGGCTTTGCCGGTGTTCGCGGGCACGCCCGCTCCCACAGACTGATTGCCATTAAGCGGGCCTGTCGCTACAGTGACGGCCCGTTTTTTGTTGCCTCGCTAACGAATCATGACTCCCTTAGAACGCTATCAAGCAGATCTGAAACGTCCCGACTTCTTCCATGACGCGGCGCAGGAAACTGCGGTGCGTCACCTCCAGCGCCTGTACGACGACCTGGTGCACGCGCAGAACAACAAGCCGGGCGTGTTCGGCAAGCTGTTCGGCAAGAAGGAGCAGACCCCGGTCAAGGGCCTGTACTTCTGGGGTGGGGTAGGGCGAGGCAAGACCTACCTGGTTGATACTTTCTACGAAGCGCTGCCGTTCAAGCAGAAGATGCGTACGCACTTCCACCGCTTCATGAAGCGTGTGCACGAGGAAATGAAAACCCTCAAGGGCGAGAAGAACCCGCTGACCATCATTGCCAGGCGCTTCAGCGAAGAAGCCAAGGTGATCTGCTTCGACGAATTCTTCGTGTCGGACATTACCGACGCCATGATCCTCGGCACCTTGATGGAAGAGCTGTTCAAGAATGGCGTGTCGCTGGTGGCCACCTCCAACATCGTGCCGGACGGCCTGTACAAGGACGGCCTGCAGCGTGCGCGCTTCCTGCCGGCCATCGCCATGATCAAGCAGTACACCGACGTGGTTAACGTCGATAGCGGGGTCGACTACCGCCTGCGTCACCTGGAGCAGGCTGAACTGTTCCACTTCCCGCTCGATGACGCGGCGCACCAGAGCATGCGCGCCAGCTTCAAGGCGCTCACCCCTGAGTGCACCCAGGCGATCGAGAACGACGTGCTGATGATCGAGAACCGCCCGATCAATGCCCTGCGTACTTGCGACGACGTCGCCTGGTTCGATTTCCGCGCCCTGTGCGACGGGCCGCGCAGCCAGAACGACTACATTGAGTTGGGCAAGATCTTCCACGCCGTATTGCTGAGCAACGTGGAGCAGATGGGTGTCACCACCGACGACATCGCCCGCCGCTTCATCAACATGGTGGACGAGTTTTACGATCGCAACGTCAAGCTCATCATCTCGGCCGAGGTGGAGTTGAAGGACCTGTATACCGGTGGGCGTCTGAGCTTCGAGTTCCAGCGTACCCTGAGCCGGTTGCTGGAGATGCAGTCGCACGAATTCCTGGCGCGCGCGCACAAGCCTTAACGGCAGCGGCAAGCTTCAGGCGGCAAGGAACATTCAGGGCAACGCGCGATCCGCCCTGGTTTTTCCTTGTCGCTTCAAGCGCGAAACCTGCCGCTCTGGAGGCCTCTCAGGCTTCCTGCATGAACTGCTGCCGATACTGGTTCGGCGACAACTCGGTGTGCTGGCGGAACAGTCGCGCAAAGAAACTGGCATCGTCATACCCCACCTCGTAACTGATGGTCTTGATGCTTTTGCGCGTACTCGACAACAACCCCTTGGCTGTTTCGATGCGTAGCCGTTGCAGGTAGTGCAGGGGCTTGTCACCTGTTGCGCCCTGGAAGCGGCGCATGAAGTTGCGGATGCTCATGCCGTGGTTGCGGGCCACATCCTCGAAGCGGAACTTGTCGGCGAAGTGCTCCTCCAGCCAGTGCTGGATCTGCAGGATGATCAGGTCCTGGTGCAGCTTCTGCCCGCCAAAGCCCATGCGCCCCGGGGTGTAGTTGCGCTGCACTTCGTAAAGGATATCGCGGGACACCGCACGGGCCACGTTGGCGCCGCAAAAGCGTTCGATCAGGTAGATGTACAGGTCGCAGGCTGAAGTTGCACCGCCGGCGCAATAGATATTGTCGGCATCGGTCAGGTGCTTGTCCTGGTTCAGGCGGATCTGCGGGAAGCGTTCGGCAAAGCTGTTGAAGAAGCGCCAGTAGGTGGTCGCCTCCTTGCCATCGAGCAGACCGGATTCGGCCAGCCAGAACACACCACTGGCCTCGGCGCACAGCACCGCGCCACGCGCGTGCTGTTCACGGAGCCACGGCAGCACCTGTGGATAACGTTGCAGCAGGTTGTCGAAATCATCCCAGTAGGCCGGAAGGATGATCACATCAGCGTCGTCCAGGCCGCCGTCAACCGGTAACTGCACATTGCTGAAGCTGTCCACGGGCTGGCTGTCGGGGCTCACCAGGCGGATTTCGAACATGGGCTGCAAGCCCAGGCCCAGCTGCTTGCTGTAGCGCAGGCTGGCGAGGTGGAAGAAGTCCTTGGCCTGCATCAAGGTCGAAGCAAACACCTTGTCAATGGCCAGGATGCTGACGCGCCGCAGCGACGCTGAGGGTTGGGTAAACATCATTGTCATTGTTCTTATAGGGTAGAGTGGTCAATCACCGGCTGGATCGTCTTATTTTTTGGCGATTGTGTCTACCCCATGGAGCAGCGGCGCGAGGCGGGGCGCAGTGTTTGGATCAAGGCGCCGGGTTGGGTTGCTCCTGATGAATGGCTTCGATCGCTGTCAGCAGATCGGCGCTCAGGTTCAGTTCAAGGCTGGCCAGGTTGCTGTCCAGCTGCTGCAGGCTGGTGGCGCCAATGATGTTGCTGGTCACGAACGGCTGTCGGGTGACGAACGCCAAGGCCATTTGCGCCGGGTCCAGGCCGTGCTCGCGGGCCAGCTGCACGTAGCGGCTGCAGGCCGCCACGGTTTGTGGGTTGGAGTAACGGGCAAAGCGGCTGAACAGGGTCAGGCGTGCATTGTCCGGCCGTGCGCCGTTCTCGTACTTGCCCGAGAGCATGCCGAAGGCCAGCGGCGAATAGGCCAGCAGGCCACACTGTTCGCGTATGGCCACTTCTGCCAGGCCCACCTCGAAGCTGCGGTTGAGCAGGTTGTACGGGTTCTGGATCGATACCGCCCGCGGCCAGCCATGGCTCTCGGCCAATTGCAGGAATTTCATGGTGCCCCACGGTGTTTCGTTGGACAGGCCGATGTGGCGGATCTTGCCCGCACGTACCTGCTCGTCGAGCACCTGGAGGGTTTCTTCCAGTGGGGTGAAGTGATCCTGCGGCAGGTGCTGGTAGCCCAGCTTGCCGAAAAAGTTGGTGCTGCGCTCTGGCCAGTGCAACTGGTACAGGTCGATTCGGTCGGTCTGCAGGCGCTTCAGGCTTTCGTCCAGCGCCGCAACGATGTGCTGACGGTTGTGCTTGAGCTGCCCGTCGCGGATATGGCTGATGCCGTTGCCCGGGCCTGCAACCTTGCTGGCCAGGATCCACGCGTCGCGGTCGCCATGTTCGCGGAACCAGTTGCCGATGATGCGCTCGGTGGCCGCGTAGGTCTCCGGGCGGGGAGGGACCGGGTACATCTCGGCGGTGTCGATGAAGTTGACCCCGGCGGCTTTGGCCCGGGCAATTTGTGCGAAGGCCTCGGCCTGGATGTTCTGCTCGCCCCAGGTCATGGTACCCAGGCACAGGGCGCTGACGTTGAGATCGGTACGGCCGAGCTGGCGGTATTCCATCGGTTAGTCACTCCTTGGCAATGGATGCTCATCAAAGCAGGTTGAAATTTTTCGCGCAATCTGGATAATTCAGCCCCTCTCCGCGTGGCGGAAGTGATGCACCATCACGCAGGAAGAACCCCGTCGAACATTGGCGTGCCCGACCCGAGCCCCCAAAAGCGTCTGTGTTCGGCTGCGCGCTTGCCCTTGGCAAGCTGTGCACTATCCAGTAAGATTCGCCGTCTATTTTTCGCTGGGCGGCCTCTGAGGCTTTAGAGAATGAAAACTTTTACTGCTAAACCGGAAACAGTAAAGCGCGAGTGGTTCGTAGTCGACGCCGCTGGCCAGACCCTGGGTCGTCTGGCTACCGAAATCGCTACCCGTCTGCGTGGCAAACACAAACCAGAATACACCCCTCACGTTGACACCGGCGACTACATCGTCGTTATCAACGCCGAGCAGGTTCGTGTGACTGGTGCCAAGTCTTCCGACAAAATGTACTACTCCCACTCCGGTTTCCCAGGCGGTATCAAGGAAATCAACTTCGAGAAGTTGATCGCCAAGGCCCCTGAGCGTGTTATCGAAACTGCGGTCAAGGGCATGCTGCCTAAGAACCCGCTGGGTCGCGACATGTACCGTAAGCTGAAAGTGTACGCGGGTGCTGCTCACCCACACACTGCTCAGCAGCCTCAAGAACTGAAGATCTAACGGGATAGTTCATTATGTCGGCGACTCAAAATTACGGCACTGGCCGTCGCAAGACCGCAACCGCTCGCGTATTCCTGCGTCCGGGTACTGGTAACATCTCCATCAACAACCGTTCTCTGGACGTGTTCTTCGGTCGCGAAACCGCTCGCATGGTTGTTCGCCAGCCGCTCGAGCTGACTGAATCCGTTGAGAAATTCGACATCTACGTCACCGTTTCCGGTGGTGGTGTCAGCGGTCAAGCCGGTGCGATCCGTCACGGTATCACCCGCGCTCTGATGGAATACGACGAAACCCTGCGTGGCGCTCTGCGTCGTGCTGGCTACGTCACCCGCGACGCTCGTGAAGTTGAGCGTAAGAAAGTGGGTCTGCGTAAAGCGCGTAAGCGTCCTCAGTACTCCAAGCGTTAATACCGCTTCGGCAGTCGAAAAAAGCCCGGTTCCTTGGAACCGGGCTTTTTTTTTGGGCTTGAACTAACCTGTCAGCAGTCAGTGGCCGCTTGTCGCATAGACGCAGATCAAGCAAAGCGTGGGTTGTCGCCCTTGCCGGGGTAATCACCTTGTCAGTGTGTGGATTTGTTTCTTACCATGGCGGCCAATTTTTAGTGCCATTGACACAACCTAAGTACAGGCCAGGTCCAACTGGCCAAGCAAGCTGATGGGAGAGGACTGAATGAGCAATGACGGCGTCAACGCAGGCCGGCGCCGCTTCCTCGTAGCCGCGACATCCGTGGTCGGGGCGGCGGGGGCAGTGGGGGCTGCGGTACCGTTCGTGGGGTCATGGTTTCCCAGTGCCAAGGCGAAAGCCGCAGGTGCACCGGTGAAGGTCAACGTCGCCAAGGTCGAGGCAGGGCAGCAGATGGTGGCCGAGTGGCGTGGCCAGCCCGTATTCATCGTGCGGCGAACGGAGGAAATCCTTGGCAATCTGAAAAAAATCACGGCTGACCTGTCCGATCCCGAGTCCAAGGCCTCGGTACAGCCGGCGTACGTCGACCCTGAGGTTCGTTCGATCAAGCCGGAAATTCTCATTCTCGTCGGCCTGTGCACGCACCTGGGCTGCTCGCCCACCTTCCGACCAGAGGTGGCGCCCGCCGACCTTGGGCCGAAGTGGGTAGGTGGTTACTTCTGCCCATGCCACGGCTCTCACTATGACCTGGCTGGCCGTGTCTACAAGTCCCAGCCAGCGCCTCTCAACCTGCCCGTGCCACCGCACTCTTATGAGTCGGACGAGATCATCGTCATTGGCGTCGACCAGGAGAACGCATGATGAGCAAGTTCATGGACTGGATTGATGCTCGCTTCCCCGCCACCAAGATGTGGGAAGACCACCTCAGCAAGTATTACGCACCCAAGAACTTCAACTTCCTGTACTTCTTTGGCTCGCTGGCATTGCTGGTGCTGGTCAACCAGATCGTGACCGGCGTGTGGCTGACCATGAGCTTCACGCCCTCGGCGGAAGAGGCGTTTGCCTCGGTCGAGTACATCATGCGTGACGTGGAATACGGCTGGATCCTGCGCTACTTGCACTCCACGGGGGCGTCAGCGTTCTTCATCGTGGTCTACCTGCACATGTTCCGCGGCCTGCTCTACGGCTCTTATCAGAAGCCACGTGAGCTGGTCTGGCTGTTCGGTATGCTGATTTATCTGGCGCTGATGGCTGAAGCGTTCATGGGCTACCTGCTGCCATGGGGGCAGATGTCGTACTGGGGTGCCCAGGTGATCATCTCGCTGTTCGGTGCCATCCCGGTGATCGGTGGCGACCTTACTCAGTGGATCCGCGGTGACTATCTGATCTCGGGTATCACCCTGAACCGCTTCTTCGCCCTGCACGTGGTTGCCCTGCCAATCGTGATTCTTGGCCTGGTGGTGCTGCACATCCTCGCCCTGCACGAAGTGGGTTCGAACAACCCTGATGGTGTCGACATCAAGAAGAAAAAGGACGAAAACGGTATTCCGCTGGATGGCATTCCGTTCCACCCGTACTACACCGTCAAGGACATTGTCGGCGTGGTGGTTTTCCTCTTCGTGTTCTGTGCCGTGGTGTTCTTCTTCCCTGAAATGGGCGGTTACTTCCTGGAGAAACCGAACTTCGAGCAGGCCAACGCCTTCAAGACGCCAGCGCACATCGCGCCGGTGTGGTACTTCACACCGTTCTACGCAATCCTGCGCGCGGTGCCTGACAAGTTGATGGGCGTCATTGCCATGGGTGCGGCGATCGCCGTGCTGTTCGTGCTGCCCTGGCTCGACCGCAGCCCGGTACGTTCCATGCGTTACAAGGGCTGGATCAGCAAGGCCTTCCTGCTGGTGTTCTGCGTGGCCTTCGTCATCCTCGGTGTACTGGGCGTACTGGCGCCGACACCTGGGCGTACCTTGTTGTCGCAGGTGTGCACGGTGCTGTACTTCGCCTACTTCCTGCTGATGCCGTTCTACACAAGGCTCGAGAAGACCAAACCGGTTCCGGAAAGGGTGACTGGCTGATGAAAAAGTTGATTGCAGTATTGTTGCTGGCAGTGATGCCTGCCTTTTCCTTCGCTGCCGAAACTGGCCTGGAGCTGGACAAGGTCGATATCGACCTGACTGACAAGGCCGCCATGCAGGACGGTGCGCGTACCTTTGCCAACTATTGCATGGGTTGCCACAGTGCCAAGTTCCAGCGTTACGAGCGGGTGGCTGATGATCTGGGGATTCCGCATGAGCTGATGCTCGAGAAGCTGGTGTTCACGAGTGCCAAGATCGGTGACCACATGCAGATCGGCATGAAGCCCAGCGACGCCAAGACCTGGTTCGGTGCTGCGCCGCCCGACCTGACCCTGGTGGCCCGCGTACGCGGTACTGACTGGCTTTACACTTACCTGCGCAGCTTCTATGAGGACCCATCGCGCCCTTACGGGGTGAACAACAAGGTATTCCCGAACGTCGGCATGCCTAACGTGCTGGTAGGTCTGCAAGGCAACCAGGTGGTAGGTTGCAAGCAGGTGCAGACTGTGGTTGATGGCAAGAAGCAATTCGACCCGTTGACCGGCAGCCCGTTGACCCATGAAGCTTGCGATCAGCTGACCATTACGCCGAATTCCGGTACCCTGACGACCGAGCAGTTCGACGAGAAGGTCAAGAACCTTGTGACCTTCCTGGCCTATTCGGCCAACCCAGTCAAGCTGGAGAGCCAGCGCATCGGCACCTATGTGTTGCTGTACCTGGCTTTCTTCTTCGTATTCGCCTACTTGCTCAAGCGTGAATACTGGAAGGACGTGCACTGATCACGCAGTAGTTTCTGGTTGTTGAACGCGCCCGGGGTGGCCTAGCAGTATTGCCAGGTCACCCCGGGCGCGTTTTCATTTAAAGTTGCACAAGCATCCGTGCGAGGAGCCGCTACATGGGCGCAACCAACAGGTTAGCCTGCTATTCCGATCCCGCTGATCACTATTCTCATCGGGTGCGCCTGGTTCTGGCCGAGAAGGGCGTCAGCGTGCAGTTTATCGATGTCGATCCCGCCCGCCTGCCGCCGAAGCTGGCCGAGGTCAATCCTTATGGCAGCGTGCCGACCTTGGTCGACCGTGACCTGGCGTTGTATGAATCGACCGTGGTGATGGAATACCTCGAGGAGCGTTACCCGCACCCGCCGCTGATGCCGGTATACCCGGTTGCGCGTGGCAACAGCCGTCTGCTGATGCACCGCATCCAGCGCGACTGGTGTGCCTTGGCCGATACCGTGCTTGACCCGCGTAGCAGTGAAGCTGCCCGAACCGAGGCGCGCAAGGCCTTGCGCGAAAGCCTGACCGGGGTCTCGCCGTTGTTCAGCGAGTTCGCCTGCTTCATGAGTGATGAGCAAAGCCTGGTCGATTGCTGTCTATTGCCCATACTCTGGCGTTTGCCGGTGTTGGGTATCGAGTTGCCGCGGCAAGCCAAGCCGCTGCTGGATTACATGGAGCGCCAGTTCGCCCGCGAGCCTTTCCAGGCGAGCCTGTCCTCCGTAGAACGTGAAATGCGCAAGCTTTAAGGAGCCGTTGATGAACTCCAGTCGCCCCTATCTGGTTCGAGCACTGTACGAGTGGATCGTCGACAACGATTGCACGCCCCATATGCTGGTCAATGCCGAATTCCCGAAAGTTCAGGTGCCGGATGGTTTCGCCAGTGATGGCCAGATCGTCTTGAATATCTCGCCAAGTGCCGTGCGCAGCCTGCACATGGACAATGATGCCGTCAGCTTTGAGGGGCGCTTCAGTGGCGTGGCTCACTCGCTGTTTGTGCCGGTTGGTGCCATCCTGGGTATCTACGCCCGCGAAAATGGCCAGGGTATGGTCTTTGAGCTGGAGCCGCCTTTGATGGATGGCGACGAGCTGGAAGACGATGATGTGCAGCCGGATGACGATGGCCCGCCAGAAGGTGGGGGGCAGCCGCCGCGTCCGAGTGGTCGGCCAAGCCTGAAAGTGGTCAAGTAACAAAAAAGGCGATCCAGATGGATCGCCTTTTTTGTGTCTGCGATGGAGCGGGTTTACCCGCGAAGAGGCCCGCGCAGGCGATCACTGATTCAATCGATGTACTCGAACAGCTTGACGATCTTCTGCACGCCTGACACGCCCTGCACTACGGCAGTGGCCGAGTTGGCTTCTTGGCGGGTGACCAGACCAAGCAGGTAGACGATGCCGTTTTCGGTAATCACCTTGATGCGTGAGCTGGGCACGGCACTGTCGGTCAGCATCTGGGTCTTGATCTTGGTGGTCAGCCAGGCGTCGTTGTTGCGCGCCAAAATGGAGGAAGGCTGCATCACTTGCAGCTCGTTGTGCACTCTCTTGACTCGCTGTACCTGGCTGGCGGTTTGCTCTGCGAGGCTCTTGAGGTCGGCGCGCGGGGTCTGGCCGGCCAGCAGGACGATGCCGTTGTAGCTGCTGACAACGATGTGCGAGCCCTTGTCCAGGTCTGGGCTGGCCTTGGAAATGTTCACGGCGGCCTTGGTTTCGATCAGCGAGTCGTCGATCTTGCTACCAATGGTGCGCGTGCCGCGATCGTCCTCGATCGGCGAATTGCGGGTGGAGGTGAGTACCGAGCTGCAACCAGTGACGCTCAGGCACAGGGTCAGGGCCATCAGGCCGAGGCGCATAGGGGTCATTCTTCACTCCCGAACAGTTGGCTGTCGATCAGATCGCACAGGCAGTGGATCGCCAGCAGGTGGACTTCCTGGATGCGCGCAGTAACTGTCGAGGGCACGCGGATTTCCACGTCCTCGGGCAGCAGCAGTGAAGCCATGCCGCCGCCGTCGCGACCAGTCAATGCTACGACAATCATTTCACGGTCATGTGCGGCCTGGATCGCCTGGATCACGTTGGCCGAATTGCCGCTGGTGGAGATCGCCAGCAGAACATCACCGGGTTGGCCCAGGGCGCGGATCTGCTTGGAAAAGACTTCGTTGTAGCTGTAGTCGTTGGCGATCGAGGTCAGGGTCGAGCTGTCGGTGGTCAGCGCGATGGCCGGCAAGCTGGGGCGCTCGCGCTCGAAGCGGTTGAGCAGCTCCGATGAAAAGTGCTGGGCATCGCCGGCCGAGCCGCCGTTGCCGCAGGCGAGCATCTTGCCCTCGTTGAGCAACGCATTGACCATGACCAGGCTGGCCTGCTCGATGTGCGGTGCCAGGATGTCCATTGCCTGTTGCTTGGTTTCGATGCTGGCCTCGAACAGCCGGCGAATTCGGGATTGCATGTCCATCTGGTGACCTTAAGTGGGGCGGTGGCCTTTGCTACGCGCAACAACGACCAGCCCGCGATACATAGAGCGAAAAAAACAAAGTGGGTTCAGCATTCGAAGGCGTTTTTCAGCCATTGAAGCGGTCTGCCTGCGTGGTGGCTGCCCTGCAGGGCGACTACGTCGAAGCGGCAGGGGTGGTTGCCCCAGTGAGCCTCCTTCTGCAGGAACAGGCTGGCAGCAAGCACCAACCGTTTCTGCTTGCGCCCGTCGATACTGTCGAGGGCGCCTCCGAAGGCCGCGTGCAAGCGGTAGCGGACTTCGACGAATACTACTGTATCGGCGTCGAGCATGACCAGATCAAGCTCACCGCCTTTGCATCGCCAGTTGCGTGCCAGCAACTGCAGCCCTTGCCCTTGAAGGTACTCAAGGGCTTGGGTTTCTGCCGCTTGCCCGGCGCTGGTTGGCGATGCTGAGGCCATCAACGCACGGTGTCAGGCAGGCGCTTGACCTGGCCGCCGGTAAACTCGGCCCATGGCAACTGGCGCTCGACGCGCTGGTTGGCATTGATGCTCAGGCTGCCCGAAAGGCCCAGGATGCGGTTGTCCGGTAGCGCTTTCAGTTGGCCCAGGCGCGGTGCCAGGCTGTAGGCATCGACGCCCATGGCATACAGGCGGCCGAGGCTGCCAGCGGCTTGCGGCCACTGCTGTACAACCTGTTGACGCAGGCTGTTGCTGGTGTCGAGCAGCCACGGTGTTTCGCAGAAGCGGATGCCGTTCATGTCATTGTACTGGTTGACGTCGCCGCTGGCGCTGTACAGGTTCGAAGTGGCATAGACCGGCACGTCACCGGCGTACTGGAAGTTCAGGGTCGGCTTGATCTGCTGCGCCTGTTGTGGGGTCGAGGCGAGGAAGATGAAGTCGATGTCCTGACGGCGCGACGGTTGTGCAGCGATGCGGCCGCCTACCGTGCTTTGCAGGCTCTTGGCGCGGCCTTCGCTCTGGCGTAGCTGGAACAGGTCGGCAATCTGCTGGGCCAGGGCGACCGGCTGGGCGATGCGTTCGGCGGCGAGCAGGGTTCCGCCATTGCCTTCCCAGTCCTGGCGGAAGGCGGCCAGGACACGGTCACCCCATTCGCCGCGCGGTACCAGGGCTACGGCGCGGACCATGCCATCGGCGCGGGCGCGGCGGGAGACTTCACGGGCTTCGTCTTCGGCAGCCAGGCCGAACTGGAACAACTGTGGCGGCGCCTTCTGGCCGGCGTCAGCGTAGTTCAGGGCCAGGGTGGTGATCGGCAGTTGTGGTTTGGCGGCCAGTTGTTTGACCAATGGTTTTTCCAGCGGGCCGATGACCAGCTGCACGCCGGCGGCTTGGGCCTGGCGATAGAAGTCGTCCAGCGAGCCGATACGCGAGCTGTCGAACACCTGCACCGCAGGCGCTGGCTGGCCGGTTTGCTGGGCCTGGAAGTGAGCGGCCATGAAGCCGTCACGCAGTGCGCGGGCAACACCGGCCAGTGGGCCTTCCTGAGGCAGCAGCAGGGCGATCCTGGTCAGCGGCTGGCTGGCCAGTTCCTTGAGCTTGATCAGCGCTACCGGCAGTTGCTGGGCGGCAGGGTGGTCCGGGTGCTGTTTGACCCAGGCCTCGATGGCTGCTTGCTGCTGCTCCAGGGTGCCTGCGCTTTTCACGGCGAACGCCAGGCTGGTCCAGCCGGCCAGTGTCTGATCGTTGGTTGGCTGCTGCAGTTGCTCTGCAGGCAGCGAGGCGACCAGTGCCCAGGTGGCGTCATTGTTGGCGCTGGCCGCCTGGCCGCTGAGCAGTGGCGCCAGCAGTATGCGCTGCTGTGCGGCAGCCAGGGCCTGGCCATCGGCTTCAAGTGCGGCGGCGTGCACGGTATAGGTGCGCGCCTGTTGCTCTGGCGGCAGCTCGGCAAGGCGCTGCAGACTGGGGTGGGCCAGGGCGGTCAGGGCCGCCTTGGGCTGGTTGCGGCTCATGGCCAGTTCGGCCGCGAGGGTGCTGGCGAATACTTGCTGGGCCGGCTTGAGTGTGTCCAGCTGGACCTGCTCGAGAATGCGTGCGGCGCGTGGGAAGTCCTTCTGCTTGTAGGCCAGATCGGCCGCGCTCAGGCGCAGCAGAGCGGCGTCTTCCGCAGACTTGCTGGAAGCGGCCTTTTCGAGCAGTTGCTCGATGCTGGCGTCCGGGGTGCGTGGCAGTTCGCCCAGGCTGGATGAGGGCGAGCTGGCGCAGGCTGCCAGCAGGGCGGCGAGGCAGAGGGCTGTGAGCAGCCGCAGGCAAGCGATCATGTAAAGGTCCTGTTACTCGATCAAGTTGGCCGGCAATTGTACCCAAGCACTGGCCGGGGCGCGATGTTGCTGTGTCGATCCTTCACTATAGGTGGCGTGTTCCTGATCGCCGGCGAAGTTCTTTACGCCCTGTTGCAGGCGCTCGGGCTACAATGGCGCCTTTGATCCGAATGACAGGTGTGCGCAGTGACTGATGTGGCAGGGGCTTCGAAATCCACGGTGGGGACGCTGTATGTGGTGGCAACCCCCATCGGCAACCTCGACGACATGAGCGCCCGGGCGCTGAAGGTGCTGGCGGACGTGGCCCTGATCGCCGCCGAAGACACCCGTCATTCGATCCGCCTGCTGCAACACTTTGGCATCGACACGCCGTTGGCCGCTTGTCATGAGCACAACGAGCGCGACGAAGGCGGGCGTTTTCTCTCCAAGCTGCTGGCGGGTGAAAATGTGGCGCTGGTCTCCGATGCCGGCACGCCTCTGATTTCCGACCCGGGCTATCACCTGGTGCGTCAGGCGCGTGCCGCGGGGGTGAGCGTGGTGCCGGTGCCGGGCGCCTGTGCCTTGATCGCCGCACTATCGGCGGCAGGCCTGCCGTCGGACCGTTTCATCTTCGAAGGCTTCCTGCCGGCCAAGCAGACAGGGCGTCGAGCGCGGCTGGAGCAGGTGAAGGAAGAGCCGCGCACGTTGATCTTCTATGAAGCCCCGCATCGAATCCTGGAATGTCTTGAAGACATGGAGGTGGTATTTGGTGGCGACCGTCCGGCTTTGCTGGCGCGCGAGCTGACCAAGACCTTCGAGACCCTCAAGGGCTTGCCGCTGGCTGAGCTGCGGGCTTTCGTAGCTGGCGACAGCAACCAGCAGCGCGGTGAGTGCGTGGTGCTGGTCGGCGGTTGGAGCGCGCCGGAGGGCGAGCAGGCCATCAGTGCCGAAGCTCAGCGCGTGCTCGACCTGCTATTGGCGGAGTTGCCACTCAAGCGGGCTGCGGCGCTTGCAGCGGAAATTACCGGTGTGCGCAAGAACCTGTTGTATCAACTTGCCCTGGAAAAGCAGAAAGCTGAGTAGTGGCAGTTTGATATAAATGTCGGTATCGCTTGTTCTTGCGCGCGCGTGCCGGTAACCTTGGCGGCGGAGAGTCGATCGGACAGTCGCTGCCTGTTTTTGTTCCGCAACTTTTTTGTTGTGTGAGCAGCAGGGGGAGGAAAGTCCGGGCTCCATAGGGCAGAGTGCCAGGTAACGCCTGGGAGGCGTGAGCCTACGGAAAGTGCCACAGAAAATAACCGCCTAAGCACTTCGGTGCCGGTAAGGGTGAAAAGGTGCGGTAAGAGCGCACCGCACGGCTGGCAACAGTTCGTGGCTAGGTAAACCCCACTCGGAGCAAGACCAAATAGGGTTCCATCAGGCGTGGCCCGCGTCGGAACCGGGTAGGTTGCTAGAGGCGTCCAGTGATGGCCGTCGTAGAGGAATGACTGTCCTCGACAAAACCCGGCTTACAGATCGACTCTCCACCTTTCTCTTCCTGCTTGAATCGATAGCAGATCCTCTCTGGTAATACCGAAAAAATCTTACTCTTAATAAATTACTTTAACTTCGAACTCCATTCGCTTGCGTGGGTTTGATTTTTCTCGTGTTTTTTTCTCTCTGGCAGTCCTTCCACATTCCGTTGTCGCGCTAAATCGCGGTCCTGTAAGGCTTTTCCTTATGAACGTGCCTTGACGGTGCTGCGGGCGGATTCCTATAGTGTGCGCAAGTGGCAGAAAGTGGGATGAAGTGGGTTTTCTGACACAAAAAAGCTAACATTGTGGGGAATCACAGCCGTGTTCCGCGGAGCCAACGCCGTCAGCCTCGATGCCAAGGGCCGTCTCGCCATGCCGAGCCGGTACCGTGACGAGCTCGACTCACGTTGCAATGGCCAACTGATCGTGACCATTGACGCCGTAGACCCTTGCTTGTGTGTTTATCCCCTCGACGAGTGGGAACAGATAGAAGCCAAGTTGCGTGCCTTGCCGTCGTTGCGTGAGGAAAACCGCCGCCTGCAGCGTTTGCTGATCGGTAATGCGGTTGACCTGGAGCTCGATGGCAGTGGGCGTTTCCTGGTGCCGCCCCGCCTGCGTGAGTACGCCAAGCTCGACAAGAAGGCGATGCTGGTGGGGCAACTGAACAAATTCCAGCTGTGGGATGAAGATGCCTGGAACGTGGTTTCGGCAGCCGACCTTGCAGCTATCCAACAACCGGGCGCCATGCCCGACGAATTGCGTGACCTGATCCTGTGACCATAGATAGCGGCTTCAACCACATTACCGTCCTGCTCGATGAAGCTGTCGAGGCATTGGCCCTGCGCGCCGACGGTTGCTATCTGGACGGCACTTTCGGCCGTGGCGGACACAGCCGTCTGATTCTCAGCAAGCTCGGGCCGCAAGGGCGGCTCTTGGGCTTCGACAAAGATCCACAGGCGATTGCCACGGGGCAAGCGCTGGCGGCCGAAGACGGCCGCTTTGTCATTGTGCAGCGCAGTTTTGCCGAGTTGGGCGCGGAAGTGGCAGCGCGCGGCCTGCACGGCAAGGTCAGTGGCGTGTTGCTGGACCTGGGCGTGTCCTCGCCGCAGCTGGATGATCCAGAGCGTGGCTTCAGTTTCCTCAATGATGGCCCGCTGGACATGCGCATGAACCCGGACCAAGGCATCAGTGCCGCCGAGTTCATCGCCACTGCGCCCGTGGAAGAAATCGCCCGCGTCTTCAAGGAGTACGGTGAGGAACGCTTTGCCGGGCGCATGGCGCGTGCAGTGGTCGAACGCCGCGAAAAACAGCCCTTTACCCGTACCGCCGACCTGGCGGAGGTGCTCAAAGTGGCCAATCCGGCCTGGGAAAAGGGCAAGAACCCGGCTACCCGTGCCTTCCAGGGGCTGCGCATTCACGTCAACAACGAGCTGGGTGACCTGGAGGCTGGCCTTGAGGCTGCGCTCGATGCGCTCGAAGTCGGTGGTCGCCTGGCGGTCATCAGTTTCCATTCGCTGGAAGATCGCATCGTCAAGCTGTTCATGCGCAAGCTGGTGAAGGGGGAGGCCGACAACCTGCCGCGTAACCTGCCGGTTCAGCACAAGGTCTTCGAGCCGAAGATCAAGCTCATCGGCAAGGCTCAGTTCGCCTCCGAGGCCGAGCTCAAGGCCAACCCGCGGTCGCGTAGTGCCGTGATGCGCGTGGCGGAGAAGCTGCGGTGAGCAGGCTGCTTGCCAAACCTTTGCCAGGCGGAAGCTTCCTGATGCTTCTGCTGTTCATCGGCGTACTGGTTTCGGCCATTGCCGTGTCCTACAGTGCGCACTGGAACCGTCAATTGCTCAACACCCTGTACGGTGAATTGAACGAGCGCGACAAGGTTCAGGCCGAATGGGGCCGGTTGATTCTTGAGCAGAGTACCTGGACCGCTGCCAGCCGCATCGAGACCCTGGCCTCCGAACAGTTGAACATGCGCGTGCCGTCAGCTGACGAAGTCCGGATGGTGGCGCCATGATGAAACTCGAAGGCGCACTCTACCCGTGGCGCTTCCGCGTGGTGATCGGTTTGCTGGCGATCATGGTCGGTGCCATTTGCTGGCGCATCATCGACCTGCAGGTGGTTGACCGTGACTTCCTCAAGGAACAGGGCGATGCACGCAGCCTGCGTCATATCCCCATCCCGGCGCACCGGGGCTTGATTACCGACCGCAACGGTGAGCCGTTGGCCGTGAGTACCCCGGTCACCACCCTGTGGGCCAACCCCAAAGAGATGCAGGCCTCCAGGGAGCGCTGGCCGCAATTGGCCGCAGCGCTGGGGCAAAACCCGCAGCGGCTTGCCGAGCGCCTGACCCAGCAGGCCAACAAGGAGTTCATCTACCTGGTCCGAGGGCTGACCCCCGAACAGGGCCAGCATGTGCTCGACCTCAAAGTACCTGGTGTGTACGGCCTGGAAGAATTCCGCCGTTTCTATCCGGCCGGTGATGTGGCTGCGCACATGGTCGGCTTTACCGACCTTGATGACCACGGTCGCGAAGGGGTGGAGCTGGCCTATGACGAGTGGCTGGCCGGTGTGCCCGGCAAGCGCCAGGTGATCAAGGATCGGCGCGGCCGGCTGATCAAGGACATTCAGGTAACCAAGAACGCCAAGGCCGGGAAGACCTTGGCGTTGTCGATAGACCTGCGCCTGCAGTACCTGGCTACCCGTGAGCTGCGCAACGCCATTGCCGAGCAGGACGCCAAGGCCGGCAGCCTGGTGATCATGGACGTCAAGACCGGTGAGGTCCTGGCCATGGTCAACCAGCCGACCTACAACCCCAACAACCGCCGTAGCATGTTCCCGGCGGCCATGCGTAACCGGGCGATCATCGACGTGTTCGAGCCGGGTTCCACGGTCAAGCCGATCACCATGAGTGCAGCGCTGCAGAGCGGCCGCTGGAAACCGAGCGACAAGGTCGAGGTGTACCCTGGCAGCCTGCAGATCGGTCGCTACACCATCAGGGATGTGTCGCGCAGCGAGGGCCCGATTCTTGATTTGACCGGCATCCTGATCAACTCCAGTAACGTTGGCATGAGCAAGATCGCCTTCGACATCGGCGGCGAAGCCATCTACCGGGTCATGTCCCAGGTCGGCCTGGGTCAGTACACCGGCCTTGGCTTCCCGGGCGAGCGTGTCGGCAACCTGCCCAACCACCGCGAGTGGCGCAAGGCCGAGACCGCAACCCTGTCCTATGGCTACGGTGTGTCGGTGACCGCCCTGCAGCTGGTGCATGCCTACGCGGCGCTGGCCAACGACGGCAAGATGGTGCCGCTGTCGATCATCAAGGTCGACAAGACGCCGGAAGCCGTGCAGGCCATTCCGAAGGAAGTCGCCGAAACTGTTCAGGGCATGTTGCAGCAGGTGATCGAAGCGCCGCGCGGCGTGTTCCGGGCCCGGGTGCCGTTCTATCACGTGGCCGGCAAGTCCGGCACCGCGCGCAAGGCCACCGTGGGTGCCAAGGGGTACACCGAAAATGCCTACCGCTCGCTGTTCGCCGGCTTCGGGCCAATGAGCGACCCGCGCTACGCCATCGTCGTGGTCATCGATGAGCCGAGAAAGGGTGGTTACTTCGGTGGCCTGGTTTCGGCGCCTGTATTCAGCAACGTCATGTCCGGCACCCTGCGCCTGATGAACGTGCCGCCAGACAACCTGCCGCCACCGGCACCAGTCGTGCCATCGCAAGTCAATGCAGCAGCAGCCAAGGGAGGGCGTGGATGATGACAATGCCATTAAGCAAACTTTTCGCCCACGCCAGCCGTGATCCGTTGATCCGTGAGCTGACCCTGGACAGTCGCAGTGTGCGCCCGGGGGACTTGTTCCTGGCCGTGCCGGGTGCCAAGGTCGATGGTCGCGAGCATATCGCCGATGCCCTGGCCCGCGGCGCTGCCGCCGTGGCCTATGAAGAACAGGGCGCCAACGTGCTGCCGCTGACCGATGCGCCCCTGATTCCGGTCAAAGGCCTGATCGCTCAGCTTTCAGATATTGCCGGGCGCTTCTATGGTGAACCGAGCCGCCAGTTGAATCTGGTCGGTGTGACCGGCACCAACGGCAAGACAAGCGTTACCCAACTGGTAGCCCAGGCGCTCGACCTGCTTGGCCAGCGCTGCGGCCTGATTGGCACCCTGGGTACCGGTTTCTACGGCGAGTTGCAGAGCGGCCGCCTGACCACGCCCGACCCGATTGCCGTGCAGTCGACCCTCAATGACCTCAAGAAAGGCGGCGCCAAGGCCGTGGCCATGGAAGTGTCTTCCCATGCCCTGGAGCAAGGCCGGGTTGCCGCACTGGAGTTTGACATTGCGGTGATGACCAACCTGTCCCGCGACCACCTCGACTATCACGGCAGCATGGAGGCCTACGAGGCCGCCAAGGCCAAGCTGTTCGCCTGGCCGAGCCTGCGTTGCCAGGTGGTCAACCTGGATGACGGCTTTGGTCGTCGCCTGGCCGACGACTTTGCTCGCCGCCCGAGTGTCGACCATATCGAAACCCGGCTGTTGAGCTATAGCCTGGAAAGCCCTGAGGCCTCGCTGTTCTGCCGCGAAGCCGTGTTCAGTGACGATGGCGTGCGCGCTACGATCGTCACTGCCCAAGGTGAGCGCATCTTGCGCAGCCAGTTGCTGGGCCGCTTCAACCTGAGCAACATGCTTGCCGCGGTGGCGACCCTGCTGGCGCTGGACTATGCGCTGGACGAGATCCTCAAGGTTACCCCGCAATTGCAGGGGCCGGTAGGCCGCATGCAGCGCCTGGGTGGCGGCGACAAGCCGCTGGTGGTAGTCGACTACGCACACACGCCGGATGCGCTTGAAAAAGTACTCGAGGCCCTGCGCCCGCACGCTCATGGCAAGTTGTTGTGCCTGTTCGGCTGCGGCGGTGACCGTGATCGCGGCAAGCGCCCGCTGATGGCCGAAGTGGCCGAGCGCCTGGCCGACCGCGTACTGGTCACCGACGACAACCCACGTACTGAAGATCCGTTGCGCATCTTCGATGATATCCGCCCCGGTTTCGCCAGGCCTGACGACGTCGAGTTCGTCGCCGGTCGTGGCGAAGCCATTGCGCACCTGATCGCCACTGCCGCTGCCAACGACGTGATCGTGCTGGCCGGCAAGGGGCACGAGGATTACCAGGAAATCAATGGCGAGCGCCATGATTTCTCAGATTTGACCGAAGCCGAAAAGGCACTTGCAGCCTGGGAGGCTCCACATGCTTAAGCCGCTGTCACTCAGCCAGCTGACCACAGCACTGAATGGTCAACAAATTGGTGCCGACGCCACGTTCACCGGTGTCAGCATCGATAGCCGCAGTGTCAGCGCCGGGCAACTGTTCGTCGCCCTGGCCGGCCCGCGTTTCGATGGCCATGACTACCTGGCTGATGTAAAAGCCAAAGGCGCAGTAGCCGCCCTGGTCGAGCATGAAGTGGCCGGTGTCGACCTGCCGCAGTTGCTGGTCAAGGATTGCCGGGCAGCACTGGGTCAGCTCGGCGCCCTGAACCGCGCGGCTTTCGACAAGCCTGTAGTAGCCATTACCGGTTCCAGCGGCAAGACCACGGTCAAGGAGATGCTCGCCAGCATCCTGCGTACCGGTGGCCTGGTGCACGCCACCCGCGGCAACTTGAACAATGACCTCGGCGCACCGCTGACACTGCTGGAAATCGCCCCGGAGCACAGCGCCGCAGTGATCGAGCTGGGCGCCTCGCGCATTGGCGAAATCCGCTACACCGTGGGCCTGACACAACCGCAGGTGGTCATCATCAACAACGCCGGTACTGCCCACGTTGGCGAATTCGGCGGCCCGGACAAGATCGTCGAAGCCAAGGGCGAGATTCTCGAAGGCCTGGGCGAGGGCGGTATTGCCATTCTCAACCTGGACGACAAAGCCTTTGATATCTGGAAGGCGCGTGCCGGTGCGCACAAGGTCGTCAGTTTCGCACGCAGCAACCCGAAAGCCGATTTCCACGCTTCAGACATTGGTCGCGATGCCCGTGGCTGCCCGTCCTTTACCCTGCATGGCGCCAGTGAAACGGTAGCCGTGCAACTCAATGTGCTGGGTGAACACAACGTCAGCAACGCCTTGGCCGCCGCCGCCGCAGCACATGCCGTTGGTCTGAGCCTGAGCGGTATTGCCGCAGGCCTGGCTGCCGTGCAACCGGTCAAGGGGCGTACCGTGGCGCAGATCGCGCCGAACGGGGTACGGGTAATCGACGACAGTTACAACGCAAATCCCACCTCTATGTGCGCAGCCATTGATATACTCGCCGGCTTTTCCGGACGCACCGTTCTGGTGCTTGGGGATATCGGCGAATTGGGGCAATGGGCGGAAGAAGGCCACCGTCAGGTGGGTGACTACGCGCGTGGCAAGGTCGACGCCCTGTACGCAGTGGGTTCCAACATGACACATGCGGTCAAGGCGTTCGGCGCCAATGGCCGCCATTTCGCTACTCAAGCTGAGCTGATCGATGCGGTTAGCGCCGAGAAAGCCAGTGACACCACTATCTTGATCAAGGGCTCGCGCAGCGCTGCGATGGAAAACGTCGTGGCGGCATTGTGCGGTGCCAGCGGGGAGAAACATTAATGCTGCTGCTGTTGGCCGAGTATCTGCAACAGTTCCATAAAGGCTTCGCGGTCTTTCAGTACCTGTCCCTGCGCGGGATTCTTGGTGTACTGACCGCGTTGTCCCTGGCGCTGTGGCTGGGCCCCTGGATGATCCGTACCCTGCAAATTCGCCAGATTGGCCAGGCCGTGCGTAACGACGGCCCGCAATCGCACCTGTCCAAGTCCGGTACCCCGACCATGGGGGGGGCGCTGATCCTGTCAGCCATTGCCATCAGCACCTTGCTGTGGGCCGACCTGAGCAACCGCTATGTGTGGGTTGTGCTGATCGTCACCCTGGCGTTCGGTGCCATTGGCTGGGTCGATGACTACCGCAAGGTGATCGAAAAGAACTCCCGTGGCCTTCCGAGCCGCTGGAAGTACTTCTGGCAGTCGGTGTTCGGCCTGGCGGCGGCGGTGTTCCTGTACAAGACGGCGCCAACCAGCGTCGAGACCACGCTGATCCTGCCGTTCATCAAGGATGTCACCATTCCGCTGGGCGTCGGCTTCGTCGTACTGACCTACTTCGTCATTGTCGGTTCGAGCAACGCGGTCAACCTCACTGATGGCCTCGACGGCCTGGCAATCATGCCGACGGTGATGGTCGGCGGTGCGCTGGGCATCTTCTGCTACCTGTCGGGTAACGTGAAGTTCGCCGAGTACCTGCTGATCCCCTACGTGCCGGGCTCGGGCGAGCTGATCGTGTTCTGCGGCGCGCTGATCGGTGCCGGCCTGGGCTTCCTGTGGTTCAACACCTACCCGGCGCAAGTGTTCATGGGTGACGTCGGCGCGCTGGCGCTGGGCGCCGCGCTGGGCACCATCGCCGTCATCGTGCGTCAGGAAATCGTGCTGTTCATCATGGGCGGCATCTTCGTGGTGGAAACCCTGTCGGTGGTCATCCAGGTCGCCTCCTTCAAGCTGACCGGCAAGCGCGTGTTCCGCATGGCGCCGATTCACCACCACTTTGAACTCAAGGGCTGGCCAGAGCCTCGGGTGATCGTCCGATTCTGGATCATCACCGTGATCCTGGTACTGATTGGCCTTGCAACCCTGAAATTGAGGTAGATGAGCGTGTCTTTGATCGCTTCCGACCAATTCCGCATCGTTGTCGGCCTCGGCAAGAGCGGCATGTCCCTGGTTCGCTTCCTGGCGAGCCGGGGCATTGCCTTTGCGGTCGCCGATACCCGCGAGCAACCGCCGGAACTGGAAACCCTGCGCCGTGATTACCCGCAGGTGGAAGTGCGCTGTGGTGAACTGGACGTGGACTTCCTGTGCCGCGCCAACGAGTTGTACGTGAGCCCCGGTCTGGCCTTGGCCACGCCGGCCTTGCAGCAGGCGGCCGCGCGTGGCGTGAAGCTGTCTGGCGACATCGAGCTGTTTGCTCGCCATGCCAAGGCGCCGATCATTGCCATCAGCGGTTCCAACGCCAAGAGCACCGTCACGACGCTGGTCGGTGAAATGGCCGCCAAGGCCGGTAAACGCGTGGCCGTGGGCGGTAACCTCGGTACCCCGGCGCTCGACCTGCTGGCCGATGACATCGAACTGTACGTGCTGGAGCTTTCCAGCTTCCAACTGGAAACCACTGACCAGCTCAACGCCGAAGTGGCGACCGTTCTGAACATCAGCGAAGACCACATGGACCGCTATAGCGGCCTTCCGGCCTACCACCTGGCCAAGCACCGGATCTTCCGCGGGGCCAGGCAGGTGGTGGTGAACCGTCAGGATGCCCTCAGCCGGCCATTGCCCGTGGAGGGCCGCCCATGCTGGACCTTCGGCCTCGGCCAGCCGGACTTCAAAGCCTTTGGCCTGCGCGAAGTGGGTGGTGAAAAATACCTGGCGTTCGAGTTCCAGGCATTGATGCCGGCGCGCGAACTGAAGGTTCGCGGCGCCCACAACCAGAGCAACGCCCTGGCAGCACTGGCCTTGGGCCATGCTGCCGGTCTGCCGTTCGAGCCGATGCTCGAGGCCCTGCGCGAGTTCAGTGGCCTGGCCCACCGGTGCCAGTGGGTGCGCGAGCGTAACGGCGTTAACTGGTACGACGACTCCAAGGCCACCAACGTCGGTGCTGCCCTGGCCGCCATCGAAGGCCTGGGCGCGGATATCGAAGGCAAGCTGGTGCTGATCGCCGGTGGTGATGGCAAAGGTGCCGAATTCACTGCGTTGCGCGAGCCGGTCAAGCGTTACTGCCGCGCCGTGGTATTGCTTGGCCGTGATGCCGAGCGCCTGGCCGAGGCGTTGGGCGATGCTGTGCCGCTGGTTCGGGTCAAGACCCTTGACGATGCCGTACAGCAGTGTGCCGAGCTGGCCCGGGCCGGCGATGCCGTGCTGCTGTCGCCGGCATGCGCCAGCCTTGACATGTTCAAGAACTTCGAGGAACGCGGGCGCCTGTTCGCCCAGGCAGCGGGAGGTCTTGCATGATCTTCGGCATCTTCAAGCCCTACCCGTCGCCGCTGATCAGCGGCCGTGGCATCGACCTGGACTTCCCGATGCTCGCCGGTTGCCTGGCCTTGCTGGGCCTGGGCCTGGTGATGATCACTTCGGCATCCTCGGAAGTGGCTGCTGTACAGTCCGGCAACCCGCTATATCACATGTTCCGCCACCTGGTGTACGTGTTCCTTGGCCTGGTGGCCTGTGGTGCAACGCTGCTGGTGCCGATCGCCACTTGGCAGCGCATGGGCTTCATGATGCTGCTTGGCGCCTTCGGCCTGCTGGTACTGGTACTGGTGCCGGGGATTGGCCGTGAAGTCAACGGCTCCATGCGCTGGATCGGTTTCAGCTTCTTCAACGTTCAGCCTTCGGAAATCGCCAAGGTGTTCGTGGTCATCTACCTGGCCGGCTACCTGGTACGCCGACAGACCGAGGTGCGCGAAACCTGGATGGGCTTCTTCAAGCCGTTCATCGTGCTGCTGCCCATGGCCGCCTTGCTGCTGATGGAACCGGACTTCGGCGCCACCGTGGTGATGATGGGCGCGGCGGCGGCCATGTTGTTTTTGGGAGGGGTGGGGCTGTTCCGCTTCAGCCTGATGGTGGTGCTGGCGGTGCTGGCGGTATTTGTCCTGGTGCAGGCGCAGCCCTACCGGATGGCGCGCCTTATTACCTTCACCGACCCCTGGGCCGATCAGTTCGGCTCCGGCTACCAGCTGACCCAGGCACTGATTGCCTTTGGCCGTGGCGAGTGGCTGGGCGTTGGCCTGGGCAACAGCGTGCAGAAGCAGTTCTACCTGCCTGAAGCGCACACCGACTTCGTGTTCTCGGTCCTGGCGGAAGAACTGGGCGTGGTCGGCTCGCTGCTGACCGTCGCGCTGTTCGTGTTTGTCACCGTGCGCGCCCTTTACATCGGCCTGTGGGCCGAAAAAGCCAAACAGTTCTTTGCCGCCTACATGGCGTTCGGCCTGGCTTTCCTGTGGATTGGCCAGTTCCTGATCAACATCGGTGTGAACGTCGGCCTGCTGCCGACCAAGGGCCTGACCCTGCCGTTTCTCAGTTACGGGGGGAGCTCGCTGGTGATCTGCTGCGCCTGCGTGGGCCTGTTGCTGCGCATCGAGTGGGAGAGCCGCACGCACCTGGGCAGTGAGGAGCACGAATTCAGCGAAAGCGATTTTGCCGAGGAGACCAGTCATGGCCGCTGAAGGCAAAAATGTATTGATCATGGCCGGCGGCACCGGGGGGCACGTATTCCCGGCGCTCGCCTGCGCCCGTGAGTTCCAGGCGCGCGGTTACAGCGTGCACTGGCTGGGCACCCCGCGTGGCATCGAGAACGAACTGGTGCCGCAGGCGGGTTTGCCATTGCATCTGATTCAGGTCAGCGGCTTGCGTGGCAAGGGCAAGCTGTCGTTGCTCAAGGCGCCTTTCATCTTGGTCAAGGCCGTACTGCAGGCACGGCGCATCATTCGCCAGCTCAAGCCCGTATGTGTCCTGGGCTTTGGCGGCTATGTGACCGGCCCCGGCGGCGTGGCCGCGCGGCTTTGCGGCGTGCCACTGGTGATCCATGAGCAGAACGCCAGGGCCGGTACCGCCAATCGGTTGCTGGTGCCACTCTCGGCGCGGGTCTGCGAAGCTTTCCCGAACACCTTCGAGGCCAGCGACAAACGTCGCACCACCGGCAACCCGGTGCGCCCGGAACTCTTCATGGACGCGCAACGTGCGCCCTTGGGCGAGCGCCGTGCACGCCTTTTGGTGCTGGGGGGCAGCCTGGGTGCGGAACCATTGAACAAATTGTTGCCTAAGGCCCTGTCCGAAGTGCCCGCCGCGCTGCGGCCAGAGGTGTTCCACCAGGCCGGCAAGCAACACGCGCCGATCACCGCCGAGCGTTATCACGAGGCGGGTGTCGCGGCTCAGGTAGAGCCCTTCATCAAAGACATGGCCCAAGCTTATGGCTGGGCCGACCTGGTGGTGTGCCGGGCCGGTGCCCTGACCGTCAGCGAACTGGCGGCAGCAGGCCTGCCTTCGATGCTGGTGCCTTTGCCCCATGCGATCGACGATCACCAGACCCACAACGCCCAATATCTGGCCCGCGAAGGCGCTGCCTTCCTGATGCCACAAGCGACAACTGGCGCAGCGCAACTTGCTGAACGCCTGAACGAGGTGCTGATGCAACCCGAGAAACTCAACGTCATGGCTGGCACCGCACGGCGCCTGGCCAAACCTGCTGCAACCAGCACCGTGGTCGATATCTGCCTGGAGGTGGCCCATGGTTGAGAGCCAGAAAGCCATGCCCCAGCCGAAGATGGGCCGTATTCGCCGCATTCACTTCGTCGGCATCGGCGGCGTTGGCATGTGCGGTATTGCCGAAGTCTTGCTGAACCTGGGCTATGAAGTGTCCGGTTCGGACCTTAAGGCCTCGCCGGTTACCGAGCGCCTGGAGTCCTTCGGCGCCGAGATTTTCGTCGGCCACCGCGCCGAGAACGCCGCCACCGCCGATGTGCTGGTGGTGTCCAGCGCCATCAACCCGGCCAACCCGGAAGTCGCCACCGCCCTGGAGCGGCGCATTCCGGTGGTGCCGCGTGCCGAGATGCTCGCCGAGCTGATGCGTTACCGCCATGGCGTGGCCGTTGCCGGTACTCACGGCAAGACCACCACGACCAGCCTGCTGGCTTCAGTGTTCGCCGCAGGTGGCCTGGACCCGACCTTCGTCATCGGTGGCCGCCTTACCGCTGCCGGCACCAATGCCCAGCTGGGCACCAGCCGCTACCTGATCGCCGAAGCAGACGAAAGCGATGCCAGCTTCCTGCACCTGCAGCCGATGGTGGCCGTGGTCACCAACATCGATGCCGACCACATGGCGACCTACGAAGGTGACTTCAACAAGCTGAAGAAAACCTTCGTCGAGTTCCTGCACAACCTGCCGTTTTATGGGCTGGCGGTGATGTGTCTGGACGACCCGGTGGTTCGCGAGATCCTGCCGCAGGTGAAGCGCCCGACCGTGACCTACGGCTTCAGCGAAGAGGCCGACATCCGCGCCATCAATGTGCGTCAGCAGGGCATGCAGACCCACTTCACCGTGCTGCGCCGTGATCGCGAGCCGTTGGAGGTTTCCGTGAACATGCCCGGCAACCACAACGTGCTCAACGCCCTGGCCACCATTGCCATCGCCACTGACGAAGGCATTACTGACGAGGCCATCATCCAGGGCCTGTCCGGCTTCCAGGGTGTCGGCCGTCGCTTCCAGGTGTACGGCGAGCTGCCGGTCGAAGGCGGCAGTGTGATGCTGGTCGACGACTACGGCCATCACCCGACCGAAGTGGCTGCGGTGATCAAGGCTGTACGCGGTGGCTGGCCAAGCCGCCGTCTGGTGATCGTCTACCAGCCGCACCGCTACAGCCGCACCCGCGACCTGTACGACGATTTCGTCCAGGTGCTGGGTGATGCCAACGTGCTGCTGCTGATGGAGGTCTACCCGGCCGGTGAAGAGCCGATCCCCGGTGCCGACAGCCGTCAGCTGTGCCACAGCATCCGCCAGCGCGGCAAGCTGGACCCGATCTATATCGAGCGCGGCGCCGAGCTGGCGCCGCTGGTCAAGCCACTGCTGCGCGCTGGCGACATCCTGCTCTGCCAGGGTGCCGGTGATGTTGGCGGCCTGGCCCCGCAGTTGATGAAAAGCCCGCTGTTCGCAGGCGCCAAGCAGGAGAAGTCGAAATGACCAGCGCCTACGACAAGCTGCACTCGACCCTGGACGTCAAGGCGTTCGGCCGCGTCGCTGTGCTTTACGGTGGCAAGAGCGCCGAGCGAGAGGTGTCGTTGAAGTCCGGCGCCGCAGTGATTGATGCACTGAGCACTGCCGGTGTCGACGTGGTCGCCATCGACGTCGGTGACGACCTGCTCGCGCGCCTGCAAAGCGAGAAGATCGACCGCGCCTTCATCATCCTCCACGGCCGTGGCGGTGAAGACGGGAGCATGCAAGGCTTGCTGGAGTGCCTGGGCATCCCCTACACCGGCAGCGGCATCCTGGCTTCAGCGCTGGCGATGGATAAGCTGCGCACCAAGCAGGTGTGGCAGAGCCTGGGCATTCCCACACCACGCCACGCAGTGTTGGCGAGCGAAAGCGATTGTTTGCAGGCCAGTACGGAACTGGGCTTCCCGCTTATCGTCAAACCCGCCCATGAAGGCTCTAGCATCGGCATGGCCAAGGTGAACAGCGCCCAGGAACTGGTCGCCGCCTGGCAGGACGCCGCCAAATACGATTCCCAGGTACTGGTGGAGCAGTGGATCCACGGTCCGGAGTTCACCATCGCGGTACTGCGCGGCCAGGTGCTGCCGCCGATCGCCCTGGGTACGCCGCACGTGTTCTACGACTACGACGCCAAGTACATCGCCAACGATACCCAGTACCGCATCCCGTGCGGGCTGGATAGCGTCAAGGAACAGGAACTGATCGACCTGACCGCGCGCGCCTGCAATGCCATTGGCATCGAGGGCTGGGGGCGGCTGGACGTGATGCAGGACGAGCAGGGCCGGTTCTGGCTGCTCGAAGTCAACACTGCACCGGGCATGACAGATCATAGCCTGGTGCCCATGGCGGCCCGCGCGGCTGGCCTGGACTTCCAGCAACTGGTGCTGGCAATCCTGGCCGAAAGCGTGGCGACGCGAGGTTAATAACCATGCAAGGCGCAATGATACGTCAGCAGCAACCCGTTACCGGCCGTAGCAAGCCGGTGCCGCGTGGTGCCAGCCGGCTGGTGGCCGACGAGCCCGTATCGGCGCGCCTGCCTCGGCCAAGCCTGGGCGGCCTCAAGCGCTTGCTGTGGCCGGTGTTGCTGGTGGCGGCCGGCTTTGGTGCCTATGAGGGCGCCGTTCGCCTGATGCCGTACGCCGACCGCCCGATCACCAAGATCGATGTGCAGGGTGACCTTAGCTACATCAGTCAGCAGTCGGTGCAGCAGCGTATCGCGCCCTATGTGGCGGCGAGCTTCTTCAGCGTCGACCTGCCGGCGATGCGGGCCGAGCTCGAGCAGATGCCGTGGATCGCCCACGCCGAAGTGCGCCGGGTGTGGCCCGACGAGGTGGTGATCCGCCTTGAAGAACAGCTGCCGGTGGCACGCTGGGGTGATGCAGCCCTGCTGAACAACCAGGGTCAGGCTTTCACCCCGCGCGAGCTGGCCAACTATGAGCACCTGCCGCAGCTGGCCGGGCCGCAGCGTGCTCAGCAACAAGTCATGCAGCAGTATCAGGTACTGAGCCAGATGCTGCGCCCCTTGGGCTTTTCCATCGCTCGCCTGGAGCTGCGCGAGCGAGGCAGCTGGTTCCTGACCACCGGTGCGAGCAGTGCCGGGCCAGGCATCGAGTTGCTGCTGGGGCGCGATCATCTGGTGGAGAAGATGCGCCGTTTCATTGCCATTTACGACAAGACACTCAAAGACCAGATCACCACTATCGCCCGCATTGATCTGCGTTATTCCAACGGACTTGCCGTTGGTTGGCGGGAACCGATTGCACCGACGACGGCCCAACCCGCCGTTGCGAAGAATTAGAGAGAGGCAGGACCATGGCAAACGCGCATAGCGGCAAAATGATCGTCGGGCTGGACATTGGCACCTCCAAGGTGGTGGCGCTGGTGGGCGAAGTGGGCGAAGACGGCACCCTGGAAATCGTCGGGATCGGCACCCATCCGTCCCGTGGCCTGAAAAAAGGCGTGGTGGTGAACATCGAGTCCACCGTGCAGTCGATCCAGCGCGCCGTGGAAGAGGCGCAACTGATGGCCGGTTGCCGTATCCACTCGGCGTTCGTCGGTGTGGCCGGTAATCACATCCGCAGCCTGAACTCCCACGGCATCGTCGCCATTCGTGACCGCGAGGTCAGCCTGGCCGACCTGGAGCGCGTACTCGACGCTGCCCAGGCCGTGGCGATTCCGGCCGACCAGCGCGTGCTGCACACCTTGCCGCAGGACTACGTGATCGACAACCAGGAAGGCGTGCGCGAGCCGCTGGGCATGTCTGGCGTGCGCCTGGAAGCCAAGGTTCACGTGGTCACTTGCGCGGTCAACGCCGCCCAGAACATCGAAAAGTGTGTGCGCCGCTGCGGCCTGGAAATCGACGACATCATTCTCGAGCAGCTGGCTTCAGCCTACTCGGTGCTGACCGATGATGAAAAAGAGCTGGGCGTGTGCCTGGTGGACATCGGTGGCGGCACCACCGACATCGCCATCTTCACCGAGGGCGCCATCCGCCACACGGCGGTCATCCCGATTGCTGGCGACCAGGTGACCAACGATATCGCCATGGCCCTGCGTACCCCGACCCAGTACGCCGAAGAAATCAAGATCCGCTACGCCTGCGCCCTGGCCAAACTGGCTGGCGCTGGCGAGACCATCAAGGTGCCGAGCGTGGGCGATCGTCCACCGCGCGAGCTGTCGCGCCAGGCCCTGGCCGAGGTGGTGGAGCCACGTTACGACGAGCTCTTCACCCTGATCCAGGCCGAACTGCGCCGCAGCGGCTACGAAGACCTGGTGCCCGCTGGCATCGTCCTCACCGGCGGCACCGCGAAGATGGAGGGCGCCGTGGAACTTGCCGAGGAAATCTTCCACATGCCGGTACGCCTGGGCGTGCCGCACAGCGTTCGGGGGCTGAGCGACGTGGTGCGCAACCCGATCTATTCCACTGGTGTGGGCTTGCTCACCTACGGCCTGCTGAAGCAGTCCGAAGACTTGGCCCTGACCGGTAACAGCAACAGCAGCAGCAACAGCTATGGCGATGAACCGAAGGCCCCAGTGCTTGAACGCTTCAAGAAATGGGTCCAGGGCAACTTCTAAGTTTCAAAGCAGTAGTGGTAGGCGCGACAACTAGAGAACTGTAAGGAGAGGGAAAATGTTCGAGCTCGTAGACAACGTCCCGCAAAGCCCGGTCATCAAAGTGATCGGCGTTGGTGGTGGTGGCGGCAACGCCGTCAATCACATGGTCAAGAGCAGCATCGAAGGCGTGGAATTCATCTGCGCCAACACCGATGCCCAGGCGCTGAAAAACATTGGCGCGCGCACCATCCTGCAATTGGGCACGGGTGTGACCAAGGGCCTGGGTGCCGGTGCCAATCCGGAAGTCGGCCGTCAGGCCGCGCTGGAAGACCGTGAGCGCATCGCTGAAGTGCTGCAGGGCACCAACATGGTGTTCATCACCACTGGCATGGGTGGCGGTACCGGTACCGGTGCAGCGCCAATCATTGCCGAAGTGGCCAAGGAAATGGGGATCCTCACCGTTGCAGTGGTGACCCGTCCGTTCCCGTTCGAAGGCCGCAAGCGCATGCAGATCGCCGATGAAGGCATCCGCATGCTGGCTGAAAGCGTCGACTCGTTGATCACCATCCCCAACGAGAAGCTGCTGACCATCCTGGGCAAGGATGCCAGCCTGCTGTCCGCCTTCGCCAAGGCTGACGATGTACTGGCCGGTGCCGTACGCGGTATCTCCGACATCATCAAGCGCCCCGGCATGATCAACGTCGACTTCGCCGACGTGCGCACCGTGATGGGTGAAATGGGCATGGCCATGATGGGTACTGGTTGCGCCAGCGGCCCGAACCGTGCGCGTGAAGCCACCGAGGCAGCTATCCGTAACCCGCTGCTGGAAGACGTCAACCTGCAGGGCGCCCGCGGTATCCTGGTGAACATCACCGCAGGCCCGGACCTGTCGCTGGGTGAGTACTCCGACGTGGGTAGCATCATCGAAGCCTTCGCCTCCGACCACGCCATGGTCAAGGTCGGCACCGTGATCGACCCCGACATGCGTGACGAACTGCACGTGACCGTGGTGGCCACTGGTCTGGGTGCACGCATCGAGAAGCCTGTGAAGGTCGTCGACAACACCCTGCAGACTGCCCAGCAGGCGTACGAAGCGTCCAATCCTGCGCCGGTGCGCCAGGAGCAGCCAGCGGTCAACTACCGTGACCTGGAGCGCCCGACCGTCATGCGCAACCAGGCGCATGCAGGTGCTGCCGCAGCCGCTAAACTGAACCCTCAGGATGACCTGGACTACCTCGATATCCCGGCATTCCTGCGTCGTCAGGCTGATTAATGGAATTTATCAGGGGTATAAAGGTGATTGGTATTCATCAAAGGTTGGGTCTGTTATCATCCCCAGCCTTTGTTGATACCTGTTCGCAATTTGCGCTGAAGCGGCCAATGCCATGATTAAACAACGCACCCTGAAGAATACCATCCGTGCCACAGGTGTCGGTCTGCACTCCGGGGAGAAGGTTTACCTGACCCTCAAGCCTGCACCTGTTGACACCGGCATCGTCTTCCGCCGCGCCGACCTCGACCCTGTGGTCGAGATCCCTGCGCGTGCGGCCAACGTCGGCGAGACAACCATGTCGACGACGTTGGTCAACGGTGACGTCAAGGTCGATACGGTCGAGCACCTGCTCTCCGCCATGGCGGGCCTGGGCATCGATAACGCCTACGTCGAGCTCTCCGCCTCGGAAGTGCCGATCATGGATGGCAGCGCCGGTCCTTTTGTATTCCTGATTCAGTCTGCCGGCCTGGAAGAACAGGACGCAGCCAAGAAGTTCATCCGCATCCTGCGTGAGGTAACCGTGGAAGAGGGCGACAAGCGCGCCACGTTCCTGCCTTTCGAAGGTTTCAAGGTGAGCTTCGAGATCGATTTCGATCACCCGGTGCTTCGCAACCGGACCCAGAGCGCCAGCGTCGACTTTTCCAGCACCTCGTTCGTGAAGGAAGTCAGCCGCGCGCGTACTTTTGGCTTCATGCGTGACATCGAGTACCTGCGCAAGCACAACCTTGCGTTGGGTGGCAGTGTCGAGAACGCCATCGTGGTCGATGAGGACGGCGTGCTCAACGAAGACGGCCTTCGTTACGAAGACGAATTCGTCAAGCACAAGATCCTCGACGCCATCGGCGATCTGTACCTGCTGGGCAACAGCCTGATCGGCGAGTTCAAGGGCTTCAAGTCCGGCCACGCGCTGAACAATCAGCTGTTGCGCAAGCTGATAGCTGAAACCGATGCCTGGGAAGTGGTCACTTTCGAAGATGCCAGTACGGCACCGATCTCGTACATGCGCCCTGTTGCGGCCGTGTAAGTTCGAACACTCTCTAGTTCATTAAGGCCACCTTCGGGTGGCCTTTTCTATGGCTTGTCCAGGGCGTGGGCGGCCAACCGTTCCAGTGCTGCGCGCAGTTTGGGGTCGGTAATGCCCTCGGCGGTGTCGCGCAGGCTCTCGGCCGCGCTGTTAGAAAGCTCGGCAGCATGCCCGCCACGCTTGGCCGGCACCAGCGGCGGCTGTACCTTGTACAGAATGCGCCTGAGGTTGCCGAATGCTTCCATGGCCTGCAGTGCCGCCAGCAAACGCTTCTGCTGGTAGCGCAGGCGGGTGGCCCAATGGCCGTCGGTTACCACCAGCAACAAAGTGCCATCGCGCCAGGACGCCACATGGCAGTGCTCGCGGGCAGCCGGTTGCAACTGGCTTTCCAGCAGGCGCTGCAAGTGCTCCAGGCGCTCGGCCTGGTTCAGTAGCAGGCGCAGCGGGCGCACCTGGCGCAGCAGGGCGGAGGGCGGCTGGGCGGGGGAGGGTTTATAGGCCATGGGAGTACGCGTGAGGTGACGTGGGCACAGTCTAACATCTCCGTTGCCTGTGCCGGCCTCTTCGCGGGTGAACCCGCTCCCACAGGGTTATCGATACCTCGAGCAGGTTCACCCGCGAAGAGTCCGGCACAGGCAGCCAAAGACAAGACTGGTTCTCGATAGCTTTCATGTTGCCAAGCCTTGAACTCAGGGAAAATGCCCCTATCTAAAACAGGCCCCTGCCAAAACGCTGTATCAGCATCGTGGAAATCCACCACTTTCCTCACCATCGTTTCCGGGTAGAATGCTCGTTCGCATGCGGCCTATGGGCTGCACGGGCGACTCACGGGGCCGCCCTCCATCCCTACGTGTGGAAGATCCTGCCGATATGTTTGCGCCTTTGTTAAAAAAACTTTTTGGAAGCAAGAACGAGCGTGAAGTCAAACGCATGCTCAAGACGGTGAGTATCGTCAATGCCTTCGAAGAGAAGATGGTGGCCCTCTCCGACGAGCAACTGCGGGGCAAGACCGTAGAGTTCAAAGAGCGCCTGGCCAAAGGCGAGACACTGGACCAATTGCTGCCCGAAGCCTTCGCCGTGGCCCGCGAGGCCGGCAAGCGCGTAATGGGCATGCGCCATTTCGATGTGCAGTTGATCGGCGGCATGACCCTGCACGAGGGCATGATCGCAGAAATGCGCACCGGTGAAGGCAAGACCTTGGTCGGTACCCTGGCCGTCTACCTCAACGCATTGTCCGGCAAGGGCGTGCACGTGGTCACCGTCAACGACTACCTGGCGCGCCGTGACGCCAACTGGATGCGCCCGCTGTACGAATTCCTCGGTCTGTCGGTCGGTATCGTTTCGGCCTTCCAGCCGCCGGAAGAAAAGCGCGCCGCCTATGCCGCCGACATCACCTACGGCACCAACAACGAGTTCGGTTTCGACTACCTGCGCGACAACATGGCGTTCAGCCAGGACGAGAAGTTCCAGCGTGAACTGAACTTCGCCGTGATCGACGAAGTCGACTCCATCCTCATCGACGAAGCGCGTACCCCGCTGATCATTTCCGGTCAGGCCGAGGACAGCTCCAAGCTGTACATCGAGATCAACCGCCTGATCCCGCGCCTCACCCAGCACATCGAAGAGGTCGAAGGCCAGGTCACCCAGGAAGGCCACTTCAGCATCGACGAGAAGAGCCGCCAGGTCGAGCTGAACGAAGCCGGTCACCAGTTCATCGAAGAGATGCTGGCCCAGGCGGGCCTGCTGGCCGAAGGTGAGAGCCTGTACTCCGCGCACAACCTGGGCTTGCTGACACACGTCTACGCCGGTCTTCGTGCACACAAGCTGTTCCACCGCAATGTCGAGTACATTGTCCAGGACGGCCAGGTTCTGCTGATCGACGAACACACCGGCCGTACCATGCCGGGTCGTCGCCTGTCCGAGGGCCTGCACCAGGCCATCGAGGCAAAAGAGAACCTGAACATCCAGGCCGAGAGCCAGACCCTGGCTTCGACTACCTTCCAGAACTACTTCCGCCTGTACACCAAGCTGTCCGGCATGACCGGTACCGCCGACACCGAAGCGTTCGAGTTCCAGTCGATCTATGGTCTGAACGTGATGGTCATTCCGCCGAACAAGCCGCTGGCGCGTAAGGACTACAACGACCTGGTGTACCTGACCGCTGACGAGAAATACGCCGCGATCATCGCCGACATCAAGGAAAGCATGAAGCTGGGCCGCCCGGTGCTGGTGGGTACCGCGACCATTGAAACTTCCGAGCACATGTCCAACCTCCTGAAAAAGGAAGGTATCGACCACAAGGTGCTCAACGCCAAGTATCACGAGAAGGAAGCCGAGATCATCGCGCAAGCAGGTGCGCCAGGTGCACTGACCATCGCCACCAACATGGCTGGCCGTGGTACCGACATCCTGCTGGGCGGTAACTGGGAAGCCGAAGTGGCTGCCCTGGAAAACCCGACCGCCGAGCAGATCGCCCAGATCAAGGCCGACTGGCAGAAGCGTCACCAGCAAGTGATCGAAACGGGTGGCCTGCATGTAATCGCTTCCGAGCGCCACGAGTCGCGCCGTATCGACAACCAGTTGCGTGGCCGCTCCGGTCGCCAGGGCGACCCGGGTTCCAGCCGCTTCTACCTGTCGCTGGAAGACAGCCTGATGCGCATCTTCGCCTCTGACCGGGTGAAGAACTTCATGAAGGCACTGGGCATGCAGTCGGGCGAGGCCATCGAGCACCGCATGGTCACCAACGCTATCGAGAAAGCCCAGCGCAAGGTCGAAGGCCGCAACTTCGACATTCGTAAGCAATTGCTCGAATATGACGACGTCGCCAACGAGCAGCGCAAGGTGATCTACCACATGCGCAACAGTCTGCTGGCTGCCGATAACATTGGCGACACCATCGTCGAATTCCGCAAGGAAGTACTGGACGCTACCATCAGCCAGCACATTCCGCCGCAGTCGCTGCCAGAGCAGTGGGACGTAGCCGGCCTGGAGGCTTCGCTGGCCAGCGATTTCGCCATCAAGTTGCCGATCCAGCAATGGCTCGACGAGGACGACCACCTCTACGAAGAGACCTTGCGCGAGAAGCTGCTGAGCGAGATCACCGCTGCCTACAACGAGAAGGAAGACCAGGCTGGTCTCGAGGCCCTGCGAACCTTCGAGAAGCAGATTCTGCTGCGCGTGCTGGACGACCTGTGGAAAGACCACCTGTCGACCATGGACCACCTGCGTCACGGTATTCACCTGCGTGGTTATGCGCAGAAGAACCCGAAGCAGGAGTACAAGCGCGAGTCGTTCAGCCTGTTCCAGGAACTGTTGGAGTCGATCAAGCGCGACACCATCCGCGTGCTGTCGCACGTACAGGTTCGCCGCGAAGACCCGGCCGAAGAAGAAGCCCGCCTGCGCCGCGAGGCTGAAGAGCTGGCTAGCCGCATGCAATTCCAGCACGCCGCCGTATCCGGCCTGGAAAGTGAGCAACTGAGCGAAGAGGGAGCCGAAGTAGCGGTAGCCTCGGCGCCAGTACGCAATGACCAGAAGCTGGGCCGCAACGAGCCGTGCTGGTGCGGTTCGGGCAAGAAGTTCAAGCATTGCCATGGTCAGATCGAGTGATCTGAACCTTACGTTGTACAAGCCTGGGGCTGCTTTGCGGCCCTTTCGCGACACAAGGCCGCTCCCACAGGTGCCGCGCTCGTCCATGAACGGGCGCGATCCTTGTGGGAGCGGCCTTGTGTCGCGATGGGGCGCGAAGCGGCCCCTTTTTCGACATCATCGTTTTTTCTAGGAGCGCTCTAATGGCTGTTGGTCTTGGTCCTTTGCCCACCCTGCACCCGGTTCCGGGTTTTGAACTCGGTATCGCTTCTGCCGGTATCAAGCGCCCGGGGCGCAAGGATGTGGTGGTCATGCGCTGTGCCGAAGGTTCCAGCGTGGCCGGCGTGTTCACCCTCAACGCCTTCTGCGCAGCGCCGGTGATCCTGTCCAAGCAGCGTGTACAGGGCACCGTGCGCTACCTGCTGACCAACACGGGGAACGCCAACGCCGGCACCGGCGCGCCAGGCCTGGCCGCCGCCGAGCGCACCTGCGCCAAGCTGGCCGAACTGGCTGGCGTACCGGCCGAATCGGTACTGCCGTTCTCCACCGGCGTGATCGGTGAGCCGCTGCCGGTCGAGAAGATCGAAGGCGCGCTGCAGGCCGCGCTCGACAACCTGTCGGAAAACAACTGGGCTGAGGCCGCTACCGGCATCATGACCACCGACACCCTGCCCAAGGGGGCCAGCCGCCAGTTCCAGCACCATGGCGTGACCGTTACCGTCACCGGCATCAGCAAGGGGGCAGGCATGATCCGCCCGAACATGGCGACCATGCTGGGCTACATCGCCACCGACGCCAAGGTGGCACCGAAGGTTCTCAAGGACCTGATGCTGGACGGCGCCAACAAGTCGTTCAACCGCATCACGATCGATGGTGACACCTCGACCAACGATTGCTGCATGCTGATCGCTACCGGCAAGGCTGACCTGCCGGAAGTGACCGAAGCCAGCGGCGCGCTCTTCGAAGCGTTGAAAAAGGCCGTGTTCGAAGTGTGCATGGAAGTGGCCCAGGCCATCGTCCGTGACGGCGAAGGTGCGACCAAGTTCGTGACCGTGCAGGTCAACGGTGGTGGCAACCACCAGGAGTGCCTGGATGTCGGCTACGCCGTGGCCCACTCGCCGCTGATCAAGACCGCGCTGTTCGCCTCCGACCCGAACTGGGGCCGTATCCTTGCCGCCGTAGGCCGTGCCGGCGTACCGGAGTTGGATGTGAGCCTGATCGATGTTTACCTGGACAACGTTTGCATTGCGAGCCAAGGCGGCCGCAGCCCGAGCTATACCGAGGCGCAGGGTTCGGCAGTGATGGCCCAGGAAGAGATCACCATCCGAATCGAACTGGGCCGTGGCCAGTGCAGCGAAACCATCTGGACGACCGACCTGTCCCACGAGTACGTGAAGATCAACGCCGAGTACCGTACCTGATCTACTGATCCGAAAGCCTCTTCACGGGCACGCCCGCTCCCACAGGTGTTGCAATGCCTGCAGGAGCGGTGCGGTCCCTGTAGGAGCGGGCTTGCCCGCGAAAGGCCGCGCAGCGGCCTGCGGGTTTTGCAATACAAACCTGATGGAGCCGAACCATGAGCTATCACCTGATCATCGGCGACAAGCTGTACTCCTCCTGGTCGCTGCGTGGCGCCCTGGCCCTCGAGCTGGCTGGCATACCCTACGAAGAAACCCTGATCAAGCTGAACCAGCCTGATACCCGTCAGCGCATTCTCGCGTACTCCGCCACCGGCAAGGTACCGCTGCTCAAGACCGAGCTCGGTGTGATCGCTGACTCGCTGGCCATTGCCGAATACCTCAACGAACGCCACCCCGAAGCCCAGCTGTGGCCTGCCGATGTGGCCGCGCGTGCCCAGGCCCGTTCGGCCTGTGCGCAGATGCATAGCGGCTTCTTTGCCCTGCGCGGCGCCATGCCGTTCGACTTGTCGCGCGACCAGGCGCTGGAAAGCGTGCCGCTGGACGTACAAATCGACATCGACCGTATTGTTGCGCTGTGGTCCGAATGCCGTCTGGTGGCCAAGGACAGCGGCCCGTTCCTGTTCGGCAAGGCAAGCCTGGCCGATGCCTTCTTTGCCCCGGCGGCGGTGCGCCTGCGTACCTACCGCGTAGAAGTCCCCGCTGAGGCGGCAGCCTACATCGAGACCATTTATCAGTGGCCAGCCTTCCAGGCATGGCAACAGGCAGGCCTGGAGGAGCGTAAAGCGTGAAACGGATTCATGTAGTAGCGGCCGTCATTCGCGGTGCTGATGGCCGTATTCTGATCGCACGCCGTGCCGACACCCAGCACCAGGGCGGCTTGTGGGAGTTCCCCGGTGGCAAGGTGGAAGAAGGCGAAAGCGTCGAAGCGGCGCTTGCCCGCGAGTTGCGCGAGGAGCTGGGTATCGAGGTAAGCCGGTCGCGTGCGCTGATCAAGGTCAGCCATGACTACCCGGACAAGCAGGTGCTGCTGGACGTGCGCGAAGTCGAGGCGTTCACTGGCGAACCCCATGGTGCCGAAGGCCAGCCGCTGGAATGGGTTGCCCCGCGCGATTTGCCGCAGTACGAATTCCCTGAGGCCAACAAGCCGATCATCGCCGCTGCGCGCCTGCCGGACCAGTACCTGATCACCCCGGATGGCCTGGAGGTGCCGCAGCTGCTCAAGGGCATCCAGAAGTCGGTGGCCAATGGCATTCGCCTGATCCAGTTGCGTGCCCCGGACATGTACGATCCCAAGTACCGCGACGTGGCGGTGGATGCGGTCGGGCTGTGTGCGGGCAAGGCGCAGTTGATGCTTAAAGGGCCGCTGGAATGGCTGGGTGATTTCCCGGCGGCCGGTTGGCACCTGACGGCCGCGCAACTGCGCAAGTACGCTGCCAGGGGCCGGCCATTCCCCAAGGAACGCTGGCTGGCCGCGTCCTGCCACAGTGCCGAGGAGCTGGCGCTGGCTGAGCAGATGGACGTGGACTTTGTCACCTTGTCGCCAGTGCAGGCGACCCAGACTCATCCGGATGCGGTGCCGCTGGGCTGGGATGAGGCGCAGCGCCTGATTGCCGGGTTCAACAAGCCGGTTTATCTGCTGGGTGGGGTAGGGGCGAGTGAGCGTGAGCAGGCCTGGGAAGCGGGTGCACAGGGTGTGGCCGGGATCCGGGCGTTCTGGCCCGAGGTTTGAGTCCCCTGTAACAGGGGCCGCTGCGGGGCCCATTCGCGGGCTTGCCCGCTCCCACAGAAAACTCACAAGCTTCAAGCGTGCTCGAAACCTGTGGGAGCGGGCAAGCCCGCGAATGGGCTGCAAAGCAGCCCCAGAAGTATCAGCCTTTGGGTTTCTCGGCGGGCTGCCACAAAACCTCAGCCACCCCCTGGCGGCGCCCGATGATCCGCGCCGCCACGAACAATAGATCGGAAAGCCGGTTGATATACGTCATCCCAACGCCTTCCAGTGGCTCCACGGCATTCAACTGCTGACACCGGCGCTCTGCACTGCGCGCCAGGCTGCGGCACACATGCGCCTGCGCCACCAGCGCCGAACCACTGGGCAGAATGAAGTTCTTCAGCGGCCCCAGTTCTTCGTTCCACACATCGATGGCCGCCTCCAGGCGTTCCACTTCCGCCAGGTTCAACGCCTGGTAACTGGGCATCGCCAGCTCGCCGCCCAGGTCGAACAAGCGGTGCTGACACGGCGCCAGTACTGTGGCCACCTCATTCAGCCCGTGCTCGGCGAGCCCCGCCAGCAGCAACCCCAACTGGCTGTTCAGGCTGTCCACCTCGCCAATCGCTTCGATCCGCGGGTGGTCCTTGGGCACCCGACGGCCGTCGCCCAGGCCGGTTTCGCCTTTGTCGCCGGTGCGGGTATAGATTTTCGAAAGGCGGTAGCCCATGTCATTGCTCCGTTCTGGTCGGCGCCGCCGCTGTCGGCTGGCTGAGGGGCAGGCGCAGGGTAAAGCAGGTGCCCTGGCCTGGCGTGGATTGCACTTCCATCTGCCCCTTGTGGTTATTGGTGATGATGAAGTACGAGACTGACAGGCCCAGCCCGGTGCCCTGGCCGATTTCCTTGGTGGTGAAGAACGGCTCGAAGGTGCGCTTGCGCACTGCCTCGGGCATGCCGACGCCGTTGTCCTCGACCTGGATTTCCGCCCATGGCGGGTTCAGCCGTGTGCGCAGTGTGATACGCCCGGGCTCGCTGGGTTGCGGGCGTTGGTGGATGGCCTGGGCTGCGTTCTTCAGCAAGTTGAGCAGTACTTGTTCCAGCTCGTTGGCGGTGCAGGGCACCGGCCCCAGGTCGGGGTCGAACTGGCGCACGATGGCTTGCCCCTTGAAGTCGAAGCCTATGGCCAGGTCGAAGTCATTGCCGGCAATTTCAAGCGCCTGATCAATCAGTGCCGGCAGTTCACATGGCACCAGTTGGCGGTTGCTGCGGCGGCTGAAACTGAGCATGTGGGTGACGATCTTCGCCGCCCGGGCGCCGGCCTGCTGAATGCCGTCGAGCAGTTGCGGCACCTCGCGGCTGTCCAGGTAGCGGTTGATCGTGGCCAGGTCGATGCCCAGCTCTTCGGCCTGTTCCTGGTTGCGCGGCAGGTCGGACGACAGGCGCCGGCGAATGTTCTGCACATTGTGCAGGATAGCGCCCAGCGGGTTGTTGATTTCGTGCGCCATGCCGGCAGCCAGGCCGCCGACCGAGAGCATTTTTTCCGACTGCACCATCATCTCTTCCAATGACAGGCGCTGGGTGATGTCGTCGATACGAATGACCACGCCGCGCCCGCCGCCGCCGGTCAGTGGGTAGAAGGTCAGGGCGTAGTGGCGCAGGTCGTCGCCCTTGGGCCAGGTTACCCGCTCGATCTTCGCCACTCGATGTTTTTCCACGGTTTCCTTCAGCTGCGGGAGGAACGGCTTCAGCGGCTCGAACGCAATGAACACCGGCTGGTTGAGTGCCTCGTCCAGTGGCGTGCCGGAAAGCACCGTGGCTTCGTGGTTCCATTGGGTCACGTAAAGCTGTTCGTCGAGGGCAATCAGTGCCGAGGGCATCGAGTCGATGATGCTGTTGAGGTAGTTCTGGAAACCGGTGAGTTTTTTTTCGATCTTGCTGCGTACCTGTACTTCCAGTTCCAGCTTGCGGTTGGTGTGGCGGGTTTCCTCGGCAAGGCCCTGAGCCTGGTCGTAGGCGCTCTGGAACTCGTCGCGGGCGCTCTTGAGCTGCTGCTCGCGGGCCTCGATGCGCGACAGCATGGTGTTGAAGGCCTCGGCCAGGCTGCCGATCTCATCGTCGTTGCCGCGCTGGGCGCGCAAGGCATAGCTCTCTTCGCGGGTAACCTGGCGGCTGAGTTCCTCAAGCTGGTTGATCGGTTGTGTGATCAGGCGCTTGATCTGCCGGGCGATGACGATCCATAGCAGGACACTGAATACCAGGATGCCCAGGCTGGCGCTGAGTGTGCCGGTGTAGAAGGCCATGGGCAGTTCGCTGCTGGCTACCAGTAGCAAGTGTGCCGGTGGGTTGGCATCGCGGGGGATACGGATCAACTGAGTGCTGCGAAACTCCATCAGGCGCCAGCCGTCGATGTTTCGAAAACGCTTGGGCAGGGCCAGCGGCTCGCCGTGCTGCAACTGCGCCAGCATCCGCCCATCGCCACCGTAGACGGCGGCGGCACGCAGCGGTGTGTAATTGTCCAGTTCCTTGAGCAGGGCATTGGCAGTGTCCGGGGTGTCGCCGGCGCGGGCTGCAAGCTGTGGATTGGCTACCAGTCGGCCGATGGTCTGCAGAGCCTGCGGCGCCATGCTTTCCTGGGTGATCCAGTAGGCGGCGCTGATGAAAGTGAGGTTGGCCACCAGCAAGATGGTCACCAGCAATACCAGCAGGGCCGCCAGCAGCTTCTGCCCGACCGGGAGGTTTTCCAGGCGTTGGCGCAAGGTCATGGGCAAGGCAATGTCCGTATCCGGTTGAAGGGGCGCGTCAGTCGCAGGGCAAACCACGCACGCGCAGGTTTTCGACCAAGCGCTGCAGCAGGTGTTCCAGCTGCGGCAGTTGCAGGCCATGACGGGTGGCTGCGCGGCAAGCATGGCCGAGCAGGTAGTGCAACTCGGTGCGCCGTCCTGCATGCACGTCCTGGTACATGGAAGAGTAGTTGGCTGCGGTGGCCAGGATTACCCGCTGCACTTCTTCGTCCAGCCCCTCGGCTGCTTGCGGCTGGCCGCAACGGCGCAGCAGTCGGGCCAGCTCGGCGCACAGGGCCTGAACTTCACCCAGGTGCCCCAGCAGCCCGCCATTCTGGCAATCGTGAAGCACGGTCAGCGGGTTGATGGCGCAATTGAGCGCCAGCTTGCGCCACAGTCGGGTGAGTATGTCCACTGTCCATTCCGCGGGGATACCGGCTTCGTGCAGGTCATCGAACCAGGCGGGGACCATGGGGTTACCTGGGTCGCCCAGCCAGTTGAAGCCATGGCCGGCAAAACGCACCTGCCAGTCCCCCTCGCGGAAGGCGCCTTCGGTGCTGGAGACGAAGATGCAGCGAGCGTGCGGCACCAGGTCGGCGACTTCATCCTGACTGCCCAGGCCATTCTGCAGCAGCAGCACCTCGGCGCTTTCGGCCAACCGCGGCGCTACACTGGCAATCGCCGGGGCAGCGTCATAGGCTTTGCAGGCCACCAGCAGGCGGTGAATCGGGCCTTGCGCCTGCGCGGTTTCGGCAGGTATGGCGTAGTGCCGGGTTTGCTCCTGTTCGGCCAGGGACAGGCCACCGGCCTGCTGATAAGCCTGCAGCCGCTGCCCGTCACGCAGGATCAGGCGCACGGCCTTGCCTGCGCGTGCCAGGCGGCAGGCCCACAGACTGCCCAGGCTACCGGCGCCGAGAATATGCCAGGTGCTGCTCATATGCGTTTCGCAACCCGTTATAATGAGCCCGCATTTTAACCTTCAAACCCAGCGCGCTCCATCTTCAGCCTGAGCGCGCTTTTATTTTGGGAGAACCACCATGCCTTCGTTCGACGTGGTATCGGAACTGGACAAGCACGAAGTGCAGAACGCGGTCGACAACGCCATCAAGGAACTGGACCGCCGCTACGACCTCAAGGGCAAAGGCACCTTCGAGTTCAAGGACAAAGAGCAGACCGTGATGCTCACCGCGGAGGAAGAGTTCCAGCTCGAGGCGATGCTGGAAATCCTGCGCCTGGCACTGGTCAAGCGCAAGATCGACGTGAAGTGCCTGGAAACCAAGGACCCTTACGCCTCCGGCAAGGAAAAGAAACAGGAAGCCAAGTTCCGCGAAGGCATCGACAAGGACCTGGCGAAAAAGATCGTTGCCACCATCAAGGATGGCAAGTTGAAAGTACAGGCCGCCATCCAGGGTGAGCAGGTACGGGTAACCGGCAAGAAACGTGACGATCTGCAGGAAGCCATTGCCCTGCTGCGCACCAAGGAATTCGACATGCCGCTGCAGTTCAACAACTTCCGCGACTGATGCGGGGCCGGAACCCCGATGGCTAAATGATGTCCATGGGGGCCGGGGTTGCGTAAATACATGCGCGGCCTGTTCTACCGTGTACTTGCCGCTCGGCATCAGGAGATGAATATGGATTTGAACGCTGAGGTCGATCAGCTCGTCCGCCAATCCCAGACGTGGATCCCTTTGATCATGGAATACGGCAGCCGTGTGCTGCTGGCACTGCTCACCCTGGCGGTTGGCTGGTGGATCATCAACAAGGTCAGCGCCCGCCTCGGCAGGCTCGTTGGCCTGCGCAACGCCGACCTGGCGCTGCAGGGCTTCATCAGCTCTCTGGCAAACATCGTGCTGAAGGTGCTGCTGTTGGTCAGTGTGGCCTCGATGATCGGCATCGAGACCACCTCGTTCGTCGCCGCCATCGGTGCTGCAGGCCTGGCCATCGGCCTGGCCTTGCAGGGCAGCCTGGCGAACTTCGCCGGTGGTGTGCTGATTCTGATGTTCCGCCCGTTCCGTATCGGTGACTGGATCGAAGCACAGGGCGTGGCCGGCACCGTCGACAGTATCCAGATCTTCCACACCGTGCTGCGCACCGCTGACAACAAGACGGTCATCATGCCCAATGGCAGCCTGTCCAACGGCATCATTACCAACACCAACCGTCAGCCGACGCGCAAGGTGGTGTTCGATGTGGGCGTTGACTACGAGGCCGACCTGCAGACGGCCCGCAATGTGTTGCTGGAGCTGGCAAAGGACCCACGCGTCCTGCAAGACCCGGCACCGCAGGCGGTCGTGTCGACGCTGGGCGACAGCTCGATCACCGTATCGCTGCGCTTGTGGACCAAGACCTCCGATTACTGGGACGTGATGTTCATGCTCAACGAGTATGCGCGTGACCGCTTGAAGGCCGAAGGGATCGACATTCCGTTTCCGCAGCGGGTCATTCGTGTGGTGCAGGAGACTGCAACGCAGTAATACCGCGTCAAAGCTGGGGCCGCAAAGCGGCCCCGGTTTTTTTCCTACCTTGATTACACTTGTTCACAGCAACTTCCAACAATTTCTGGCATATAGCCTGACCCCGCCTGCCACACCCGATACGCCATCATGAAACCACTGCTGTATATCACCCCTCTGCGCGCCTTGCTGTTCGGCCTGACCTTGGCCCTGTTCGAACTGCTGACCTACCTGGCCAGCGACGCGGTCATGCCGGCCATGCCGGTCGTGGTCGGCGACCTCGACGCCAGCCCTGAATACATACCCCATGCCCTCAACCTGTACCTGCTGGGGGGCGTGGTACTGCAATGGCTGATCGGCCCGCTGGCCGACCGCTATGGACGGCGCCCGCTGCTGCTGGTTGGCTGCGCATTCTTTGGCCTGGCCTGCCTGGCTACCTTCTGGGTCCAGGGCATCGGCCTGTTCAACCTGTTGCGCCTTTTGCAGGGCATTGGCCTGGGTTTTGTGGTCACTGTCAGCTACCCGGCCCTGAATGAGGCTTTCAGCGAGGCTGATGCCGTACGCATGATGGCCCTGCTGGCCAACATCGCCTTGTTGTCGCCCTTGCTCGGACCGCTGGTGGGCACTCTGCTGCTGCAATGGCTGGACTGGCGCTGGCTGTTCGTGGCGTTCGCCATCGGCGCGGTGCTGGCCTGGCTGCTGTTGTACCGCCTCATGCCGGAAACCCTGGGGGTGGAGCGCCGTGACGGTTCGCGGCTGGCATTCACGCCGATTCACCTGCTGCCACTGTTGGCGGGCTATGGCCAGTTGCTGGCCAACCGCCGCTTCGTTGCAGGCAGCGCTGCCCTTGGGTTGGTCGGCTTACCGCTGATTGGCTGGATCGGTCTGTCGCCGGTGCTGCTGATTCACGATGAGGGGTTGAGTACCCTGGAGTATGCCTTGTGGCAGTTGCCGGTGTTTGGCGGGCTGATCCTCGGTAACCTGATCATCAACCGTATTGCTGACCGCTATCCGCTGCCAGCCTTGGTGCGTGGCGCGCTCTGGCCATACCTGGCCGGCCTGTGCCTGATGGTGCTGGCGACCTGGTACTGGCCGAGCGTGACCAGCCTGGTGGCGGGCATGTCGCTGTATGCGCTGGGGTTGGGCGTGGCCAATGCGGTGCTGTACCGCATGACGCTGTTCTCCAGTGAACAGAGCAAGGGTCTGGTTTCGGCCATGCTGGGGATGATCACCATTGCCCTGCTCGGGCTCGGAGGGGCGCTGCTGGCGATGATTGGCGCCGGTGCCAGCTTGCTGCATTTTGCCCTGGCGGCGGGGGTGGCGGGGGCGTTGGCGCTGTGGCCGCTGTGGTTTGTGGTGGGTGGGCGGCCTGGGGAAGGGGCTGTAGCTCGATAATCGGTATTGCCTGTGCCGGCCTCTTCGCGGGTAAACCCGCTCCTACAAGGCGACGCGGCCCGGCCTCTTCGCGGGTGAACCCGCTCCTACAAGGCGACGCGGCCGGCCTCTTCGCGGGTAAACCCGCTCCTACAAGGCGACGCGGCCCGGCCTCTTCGCGGGTGAACCCGCTCCTACAAGGCGACGCGGCCCGGCCTCTTCGCGGGTAAACCCGCTCCTACAAGGCGACGCGGCCCGGCCTCTTCGCGGGTGAACCCGCTCCTACAAGGCAACGCGGCCCGGCCTCTTCGCGGGTGAACCCGCTCCTACAAGGCAACGCGGCCCGGCCTCTTCGCGGGTGAACCCGCTCCTACAAGGCAACGCGGCCCGGCCTCTTCGCGGGTGAACCCGCTCCTACAAGGCAACGCGGCCCGGCCTCTTCGCGGGTGAACCCGCTCCTACAAGGCAACGCGGCCCGGCCTCTTCGCGGGTGAACCCGCTCCTACAAGGCGACGCGGCCCGGCCTCTTCGCGGGTGAACCCGCTCCTACAAGGCAACGCGGCCCGGCCTCTTCGCGGGTGAACCCGCTCCTACAAGGCAACGCGGCCCGGCCTCTTCGC
>NZ_JBTRAR010000033.1:0-56019 GCF_054611535.1 Pseudomonas sp. VEM90
TCGCGGGTGAACCCGCTCCTACACGACGGCCTGAGTCCGACCCCAGATGCGTGTCCACCTCCGATCTGCGTAGGAGCGGGTTTACCCGCGAATACGGTGGCGGCGGCAACGGTGAACGGCGGGTGGAAATTGGCCAGCAGGGCCGGCCTCTTCGCGGGTGAACCCGCTCCTACACGGCCTGAGTCCGACCCCAGATGCGTGTCCACCACCGATCTGCGTAGGAGCGGGTTTACCCGCGAATACGGTGGCGGCGGCAACGGTGAAGGGCCAGGGAGATTGGCCACCAGGCCCTTTCGCGGGCAGGCCCGCGAAGAAGCCGGCGCTGCTGTCAGTGCAGCTCGAAGGTATCGGCATCCAGGTTGGCCGGGAACTTGGCCCGGTACGCCGCCAGTTCCGACGCGCTCAGTACTGCAGTAAACACCCCGTCCGCCTCCCCGGCACTGAGCAGGCTCTCACCCTGGAAATCCAGCACCTGGCTGTCACCAGAATAAGCAAAGCCTTTACCGTCCGTGCCCACCCGGTTCACCGCCGCCACATAGCACAGGTTTTCGATGCCCCGCGCCGGCAGCAGACGGTTCCAGTGCTGGCGGCGCGCGGCCGGCCAGTTGGCGGTATACAGCAGCAGGTCAGTGTCCTGGGCGTCGCGGCTCCACACCGGGAAGCGCAGGTCGTAGCAGATCAGCGGGCGAATCCGCCAGCCCTTGACCTCGAACTGCACCTGCCGCTCGCCTGGGGTGTAATGTTTGTGCTCACCGGCCATGCGGAACAGGTGGCGTTTGTCGTAGTGCAGAATCTCGCCGTCCGGCCGCGCCCACAACAGGCGGTTGCGGTGGCTGCCATCGGCCGCCTGGATGATCACACTGCCGGTAATCACCGCGTTGTGCTTCTTTGCCTGGGCCTTCAACCATTTGTAGGTCGGACCGTTCTCCGGCTCGCACAGGCTTTCCGACTGCATCGAAAAGCCGGTGGTGAACATTTCCGGCAGGATCACCAAGTCCACCTCGCCCACCTGCTCCAGCAGCACCTCGAAATGTGCGTAGTTGGCCTCGCGGTCGTGCCAGGCCAGGGTGGTTTGCACCAGGGCGACTTTCAGGTTCGGCAGTGTACTCAAATCGCGCATAGTCTTTCCGCTGCCTGACGCAGCGTCTCCTCTCGTTTGGCAAAGCACAGGCGCACCAGGCGTTGCTCGGGGATGGGTTGCTGGTAGAACACCGATACCGGGATGGTCGCCACGCCGTGCTCACGCGTCAGCCACAGCGACATGTCGACGTCGTTCAGGTCCGGGCGGATTTGCGAATAGTCCACCAGTTGGAAATAAGTGCCCGTCGTGCGGGTAAAGTTGAAACGCGAGCCTCCCAGCAAACCGCAGAACAGGTCGCGCTTGGCCTGGTAAAAGGCCGGCAACTCATCAATATGCTCGGGGTGCTCGGCCATGAAATCGGCCAAGGCACACTGCAGCGGCGTCACCCCACAGAAGTTGACGTACTGGTGCACTTTGCGCAGCTCGGCGCTCAGGGCAGGCGGTGCGATCACGTACCCGGTCTTCCAGCCGGTAACGTGGTACGTCTTGCCGAACGAACTGACCACGAAGGCACGCGAGTACAACTGCTCATGGGCCAGCACGCTGGCGTGGCGTACGCCGTCGTAGACCAGGTGCTCGTACACTTCATCGCTGACCAGGTAGATATCGCGGTCGGCAATAAGCGCGGCCAGCTGGTCGAGGTCTTCGCGAGTGATCAGCGCGCCGCTGGGGTTGTGTGGCGAGTTGAGGATGACCATGCGCGTGCGCGGGCTCAAGGCATCGCTGAATTTCTGCCAGTCGATACGGAAGGTGCCGTCGCTCAACTGCACATGAACACAGCGGCCACCGGCCAGCTCCACCGACGGCTCGTAACTGTCGTAGCAGGGGTCGAAGACGATCACTTCGTCACCGGCATGTACCACCGCCTGGATGGCACAGAAAATAGCCTCGGTGGCGCCGGGGGTGATAGTCACTTCCTGATCGGCATCCACCCTGGCCCCATACAGCCGCTCGACCTTGGCCGCTACCTGCTGGCGCAAGGCCGGCAGGCCGGTCATCGGCGAATACTGGTTATGCCCGGCAGCCACGTGCCGGCCCACTGCATCAAGCAGGGCCTGCGGGCCATTGAAGTCAGGAAAACCCTGGGACAGGTTGAGCGCGCCAGCCTGCACGGCGAGCTGGGACATGGTGGTGAAGATGGTCGTGCCGACATTCGGCAGTTTGCTGCGGATCATGGAGCCCTCTTTCCTGGGGTATATCCGGCACGGGGTGGAGTCCGAGCATAGCGGATCAAGCGGTCAGGAAAAAGGTTGAAACAATAGGGGGATTGCTCTGGATCAAGGGGCGTCTGTGGGGGCGACCTTGCCCGCCCCCACATGGCGCTACTTAACGTTTGTCGCGACGCTTCTTCTCGGCCTTCTTGTGGTGCGACATCAGGCGGCGCTTCTTGTTGACCTGGCGATCGGTAAGGGTGTTCTTCTTGCCCTCGTACGGGTTCTCACCCCCCTTGTACTCGATACGGATCGGCGTACCGACCAGCTTGAGCACCCGACGATAGGTGTTTTCCAGGTAACGCGAGTACGACTTGGGAATGCTGTCGGTCTGGTTGCCGTGGATCACGATCAGCGGCGGGTTGGCACCGCCGAGGTGGGCATAGCGCAGCTTGATGCGGCGACCATTGACCATCGGCGGCTGGTGCTCACTCACGGCATCTTCGAGGATTTGCGTCAGGCGGCTGGTTGGCCAACGGGTAACCGCGGACATGAACGCAGCCTGTACCGACTTGTACAAGTTGCCCACGCCCGTGCCATGCAGCGCGGAAATGAAGTGGATGTCGGCAAAGTCGACGAAGAACAGCCGGCGCTCCAGCTCGGTCTTCACGTAAGCACGCTCACCTGGCTCCATGCCATCCCACTTGTTCAGGGCAATGACGATGGCGCGACCGGCTTCAAGGGCGAAGCCCAGCAGGTTCAGGTCATGGTCGACCACACCTTCGCGGGCATCCATGACGAAGATGACGACGTTGGCGTCCTTGATCGCCTGCAGCGTCTTCACTACCGAGAACTTCTCGACTTCCTCGTGGATCTTGCCCCGCTTGCGCACCCCGGCGGTGTCGATGAAGGTGTACTTCTCGCCATCGCGCTCGAACGGGATGTAGATACTGTCACGGGTGGTGCCTGGCTCGTCGTAGACCACCACACGCTCTTCGCCGAGCATGCGGTTGACCAGCGTCGACTTGCCAACGTTCGGGCGACCGATGATGGCGATCTTGATGCCATCCTTCTCGCTTGGGCCAGGAATGCGCACGGCTTCCTCACCTTCAGCGACGTCCTGGTCGAGGGCTTCCTCTTCGGCATCGCGCGGCAAGTGGCCGAGCACGGCTTCCATCAGGGCACTGATACCACGGCCCTGGGAGCCCGCCACCGGGATGGCGTTACCCATGCCCATTGGCGAGAATTCGGCGCGGGCAACGTCGGGGTCGATGTTGTCGATCTTGTTGGCAACCAGGATCGCCGACTTGTTCCGCTTGCGCAGGTGCTCGGCGATCATCTGGTCGGCTGCGGTCATGCCCGCACGGGCATCAACCAGGAACAGCACGTAGTCGGCTTCTTCGATGGCCATGAGCGACTGCTCGGCCATTTTCTCGTCCATGCCCACTTCGTCACCGGTGATACCACCGGTGTCGATCAGGATGAAGGAGCGACCCTGCCAGCTGGCATCACCATACTGGCGGTCACGGGTCAGGCCCGACAGGTCACCGACGATGGCATCGCGGGTCTTGGTCAGGCGGTTGAACATGGTGGATTTGCCGACGTTCGGGCGGCCCACCAGGGCAATTACGGGAACCATCGGCTCTCCACTCTCGAATTCTTGAAAATGCAAAGGCCGCTGCAAGGCAGCGGCCGGAGTACGGGCGGCGCGTACGCCGCGACTTGAAGCCGGTCAAGGCTTCAAGCATAGCTTCAGCGGATGGTCAGTGCCTCGAGCTTGCCGCTGTTGCCAAAGACATAGATGGTGTCGCCGACCACAAGCGGGCGGGCGCGCAGGCCATCGCTGTCGATGCGCTCACGGCCGACGAAACGACCATCGACCTGGCTGAGCAAGTGCAGGTAACCTTCGAAGTCCCCTACCGCTACGTAGCTGGAGAACACTTCAGGCGCGGTCAGTTGGCGACGCGCCATCGAGTCGTTGGTCCACAGGGCACTGGAAGAACGCTCATCGATACCCTCGACCGAGCCAGAAGCCTCGCTCACATAGACGTTACCGAAGCCCTGGGCGACACCCACGTAGCTGGAGGCATCGCGCTGCCACAGCTCGCGGCCGCTTTCCAGGTCCAGGCCAGCAACGCGTCCCTGGTAAGTGCTGACGTACAAGATACCACCGGACAGCAGCAGGCCGCCGTCAATGTCGACCACACGGTCCAGCTCGGAACGGCCCTGCGGGATGGCCACGCGGCTTTCCCACACCGGCACACCATTGTTGATGTCCACCGCCACAACCTTGCCGGTAGACAGGCCGGCAACAGCCAGGCGGTTGGTGGCGATCGGTGCACCGGTGCCACGCAGCGTCAGCACGGCCGGGGAGTTCTCGTAGATCCAACGGCGGTCGCCAGTGGCGGCATCCAGGCCAATCAGGCGGTCGTCCTGGGTCTGCACCACCACCACGTCACCGTTGTTGGCAGGCGGGGCCAGCACTTCGCTGGTCACGCGCGAGCGCCAACGCTCTTCACCGGTGCTGGAGTCCAGGGCAATGACTTCACCCTTGAGGGTACCGAGCATGACCAGGCCGTAGCCCACGCCAACTGCGCCGGAAACCTTCAGCTCCAGGTCCTTCTTCCACACCACGTCACCGGTGATGCGATCAAGGGCATAGACTTCGCCGTTGACGTCGGAAGCGTAGATGCGGTCGTTCTCGATGGCCGGGACCAGGGTGTTGTAGGTTTCACCCTGGCCGTCACCGATCGAACGGCTCCACTGCTTCTTCAGCACCACTTCCTCGGTGAACTTGGTCAGCTCGGCCGGGGGCAGTTCCTTCTTGCTGTTGCTGCTGCAACCCGCGGCCAGTACGGCCAGGGTCAGCACTGCTGCATGTTTCCAACCGATCACTTACGCGTCCCCTTTAGCCAGGTCATCCAGCTTCAATTGCAAGCCACCGACCGCCGCGTCATCGGACAGCGCGGCCTTGGCTTTTTCGTAAGCGCTGTGTGCGTCGTCGGCGCGACCCAGCTGAACCAGCAGGTCACCCTTCAACTCTTCACGGCTGGCCAGAAAAGCTTTGTCGGCGTCGCCGTCGAGCAGCTTCAGGGCATCTTCGGCCTTGTTCTGGGCTGCCAGTACGCGCGCCAGACGCTGACGCGAAATCTCGCCCAGGGTGACGTCGGCCGGATTGTCCAGCACGCTTTTCAGCTCCGCTGCGGCGTCATCGAGCTTGCCGCTGTCGACCGCGACCTTGGCCACGAACAGGCTGCCGTACTGGGCGTAAGCGGTGCCGCCAAACTCGCTCTTGAGCTTGCCGGCCAGCTCCGCGACCTTGGTGGTGTCCGGCTGGCCGGTCGGTGTCAGGCTGGTTTCAATCAACGCCTGATACAACTGCGAGGCACCTTGCGACTGGTTGTTCTGGTACTTGTGCCAGGTATTCCAGCCCAACACCACCACGCCAGCCAGCAATGCGCCGGTCAGCAGCGGCTTGCCGTTGCGGCTCCACCAGTCCTTGATCCCTGCCAGGTCATCATCATCGGTACTCGACACCCCAATACTCCTTTTCGCCTATTCGCTTGTTGAACCGCGTTACGCCTGCGCGATCGCGGTTTCCAGGTGCTCTGCAAGAGCATCCCAGGCAATGTTCTGTTGTTCGCCCTGGCCGCGCAGGGGCTTCAAGCCGATTTCTTGCTTGGCCAGCTCGTCGTCGCCGAGGATCAGGGCGAACAGTGCACCGCTCTTGTCGGCTTTCTTGAACTGGCTCTTGAAGCTGCCACCACCGGCGTTGACGGCCAGGCGCAGGCCCGGCAAGCGGTCGCGCAGGCCTTCGGACAGGCGCAGGCCGGCCAGCTCCGCCTGCTCGCCAAAGGCGCACAGGTACACGTCGATCTGGCGGCTGATGGACTCCGGCACTTTGCCCAGGGTTTCCAACAGCAGGATCAGGCGCTCGATGCCCATGGCGAAACCAACGCCAGTGGTCGGCTTGCCACCCATCTGTTCGACCAGGCCGTCGTAACGGCCACCCGCGCACACTGTGCCCTGGGCGCCGAGCTTGTCGGTTACCCACTCGAACACGGTCTTGCTGTAATAGTCCAGGCCACGTACCAGCTTGGTGTTGATCACGAACGGAATACCGGCGGCATCCAGGCGGGCCTTGAGGCCCTCGAAGTGCACGCGCGATTCTTCGTCCAGGTAGTCTTCCAGCTTCGGCGCGCCGACCAGCACCGCCTGGGTGTTCTGGTCCTTGCTGTCGAGGATGCGCAGCGGGTTGCTCTTCAGGCGACGCTGGCTGTCTTCGTCCAACTGCTCCAGACGCGCCGAAAGGAACTCGACCAGCGCGTCACGGTAGCGTGCGCGGGCTTCACTGGTGCCCAGGCTGTTGAGCTCGAGCTTGACCGCGTCCTGGATGCCCAGCAGGCCCCACAGGCGCCAGGTCAACATGATCAGCTCGGCATCGATGTCCGGGCCGTCCAGGTTGAACACTTCCACGCCAATCTGATGGAACTGACGGTAACGGCCCTTCTGCGGACGCTCGTGGCGGAACATCTGGCCGATGTACCACAGCTTCTGCACCTGACCGTTGCCGGTGATGCCGTGCTCGAGCACCGCTCGCACGCAGGCAGCGGTGCCTTCAGGACGCAGGGTCAGCGAATCGCCGTTGCGGTCCTCGAAGGTGTACATCTCTTTTTCGACGATGTCGGTCACTTCACCGATCGAGCGTTTGAACAGCTCGGTGAACTCGACGATCGGCGTGCGGATCTGGCTGTACCCGTAGGTGTCCAGCAGACCGGCCACGGTGCCTTCGAAGTAGCGCCACAGCGGCGACTGTTCTGGCAGGATGTCGTTCATGCCACGAATGGCTTGCAGCGATTTGCTCACGAAAAGTCCTTACGAATTCGGTGTGTCAGCCACGGACGATCAGCGCCGCGTCGGCTTCGGCCTTTTCGGCCGCTTTCTGGCGGATGAGCTTTTCCAGCTCATCGACCAGGTTGTCATTGGTCAGTTTCTGGGCAGGCTTGCCGTCGATGTAGATCAGGTTCGGCGTGCCGCCGGTCAACCCAACATGGGCTTCCTTGGCTTCACCCGGACCGTTGACCACGCAACCAATCACCGCCACATCCAGCGGCACCAGCAGGTCTTCCAGACGCCCTTCCAGCTCGTTCATGGTCTTGACCACATCGAAGTTCTGCCGCGAGCAGCTCGGGCAGGCGATGAAGTTGATACCACGCGAACGCAGATGCAGCGACTTGAGGATGTCGTAGCCGACTTTCACTTCTTCGACCGGGTCGGCCGCCAGCGAGATACGGATGGTATCGCCAATACCTTCGGCCAGCAGCATACCGAGGCCGACGGCGGACTTCACCGTCCCCGAGCGCAGGCCGCCGGCTTCAGTGATGCCCAGATGCAGCGGCTGTACGATCTGTTTGGCCAACAGGCGGTAGGCTTCGACAGCCATGAACACGTCCGAGGCCTTGACGCTGACCTTGAAGTCCTGGAAATCCAGGCGGTCGAGATGCTCGACGTGACGCAGGGCCGACTCGACCAGCGCAGCCGGGGTCGGTTCGCCGTACTTCTTCTGCAGGTCTTTTTCCAGCGAACCGGCGTTGACCCCGATACGAATCGGAATGCCACGGTCGCGGGCGGCATCGACCACGGCGCGCACACGGTCTTCACGGCCGATGTTGCCCGGGTTGATACGCAGGCAATCAACACCCAGCTCGGCAACGCGCAATGCGATCTTGTAGTCGAAATGGATGTCGGCGACCAGCGGCACGCTGACCAGTTGCTTGATCTTGCCAAAAGCTTCGGCCGCGTCCATGTCCGGCACCGAGACCCGCACGATGTCCACGCCGGCATCGACCAGACGCTGGATTTGCGCCACGGTGGCAGCGACATCGTTGGTGTCGGTGTTGGTCATGCTCTGCACCGCGATGGGCGCATCACCGCCCACCGGCACATTGCCAACCCAGATTTTGCGGGATTCGCGACGCTTGATCGGAGATTCGCCGTGCATGACTTACTGTCCCAACTTCAGGCGAGCAGTCTCGCCACTGGTGAACGGAGCAACATCGACGGCCTGGCCGTTGTAGCTGACCTGGGCGCCCCGGGCAAAGCCCAGGCGTACCGAGAAAGGCGGCTTGCCGGTCAGCTCGAGGTTGTCCCCCTTGCGCTTGATGGCGCTGAACAGCACCTTGCCGTTGCCGTCGCTGACCTGGGTCCAGCAATCGGCGGTGAACTGAATGGCGACCTTGGCACTGCCAGTCGGCACCGCGGCAGGCTCAGCGGCGGCCGGTGCAGGTGCAGCAGCGGCCTGTACCGGGGGCGTAACCGGAGCAGGCGAAGCAGCAGGTGCGGGTTGCGCAGGCGCTTGCTGTGCCGGAGCAGGCGCTGCGGCAATGGCTGGCTCCGAGCTTACCGGCGCCTGTTCAGCGGCAGCAGGCTGCTCGGCAGCGCCTCGCTCCAGCGCCAGCGGTGCACTTTCAGCTTGCTGGCCAACGGAAACGGCCTGGTCTTCAGGCTCATCGAGCGGGTGAATCTGTGTCGTGCCGTCGGCGCTTTCGACCTCGACGTGCTCCAGGGCAATCTTGGCCAGCTCCTTGCCCCGCAGGCTGCCCTGGTCCTGCCACCAGAAAAAGCCACCACCGACAACAGCCACCAGCAACAACAGGCTGACGCCGCGCAGGATGTTGTGCGACAGCCGCACAGGCTCTTCGATACGGCCCAGCGAATGCACGTCGCTGCCTTTGGCGTGGGTACCGGTGTAGCGGTCGAAGGCATCTACCAGGGCGGCCTGGTCGAGGTCCATCAACTTGGCGTAGGCACGAATGTAGCCACGAGCGAAAGTATGCCCGGGCAGCTTGTCGAAGGCGCCGGTTTCCACATGGTTCAACGAACTGACAGTGAGGTTGAGCTTGCGGGCCACCTCGGCTTGAGACCAGTCCCGTTTCTCACGGGCCAGGCGCAAAAGCTCACCGGGGTTCTGGCCAGGCGCTACTGCTACTTCGGGATGCGCGGCGTTCATCGTTGCTCCGACAGGTATTGCTGGTATTCCGGCGTACCGGGATAAAGTCGTTGTAATTGCTGGCCCAATTCGGCCAGTGCGCCCTGCTCGTCGAACACCCTGGCAAGGCGGCTGCCCAGCAGCAGGCTACGGGCGTCGTGGTCGCTCAACTGGCTGAAACGATCGTAGTAGTCCCGGGCCGGCACATAATGCCTGTTTTCGTAGGACAACTCAGCCATTTCCAGCAACGCTTTTGGTTGGTGCTGGTTGAGTTGTAACGCTTTCAACAGATACGCGTGCGCCTGATCGCGGCGTTCGAGCTTCAGGGCGGTCAGGCCCAGATTTTCGTACACGCGTGAGCGCTCAGGATACAGGGTATCGGCACTGGCCAGGCGAAACATCTGCTTGGCCTCGGCAAATCGCCCCTGAGCATAAAGGAAACTGCCGTAATTGTTGCGAATTCGCGTGTCACCGCGACTTATCAGCAAGGCCTTGCGAAAGTGTGCTTCGGCCAGCGCCGGCTCACCTTCGGCTTGAAACACTACCGCCAGTGCCGCGTGCGCGTCGACATCCTGGTCATCCAGTGCCAGGGCCTTGCCCAGCGGCGCCTTGGCCTGTTCGGTCAAACCTTGTTGCAAATAACCCAAGCCAAGCTGTACATAAGCCCGCCCCGCCTCCACTCTGCCCTGGCGGCTGGCCAAGGGGTCGCTCGCGCCGCCTGACACGCAGCCGGCCAGCAGCGAAAGCGCAAGGATCGACGCGGCGCGCAGGCTCATGGGCAAGGTACCTGTCAGTGGCTGGCGGCGCTGTCTGGCAGTTCGACGTCCGCAGAAAGCTGGCGAACAGCGATATAGCGCTCACTGCGGCGGGTACGGTCATTGACCTGACCGACCAGTTGGCCACAGGCAGCGTCGATGTCGTCGCCGCGCGTGGTACGGGTGGTGACGTTGAAGCCACCGTGGTGCAGCAGATCCTGGAAGCGACGAATGGCGTTGTTGCTTGGTCGCTCGTAGCCCGAATGCGGGAACGGGTTGAACGGGATCAGGTTGATCTTGCAGGGTACATCGCGCAACAGTTCGATCATCTGCGCGGCATGCTCGGGTTGGTCGTTGACGTCCTTGAGCAGGGTGTACTCGATGGTGAGCACGCGCTTGCCGCCCAAGGTGGACATGTAGCCCATGCACGATTCCAGCAGCATCTTCAGCGGGTACTTCTTGTTGATCGGCACCAGCTTGTTGCGCAGTTCGTCGTTCGGCGCGTGCAGCGACAGGGCCAGCGACACGTCGATGTGCTTGGCCAGCTCGTCGATCATCGGCACCACGCCCGAGGTGGACAAGGTGACACGACGCTTGGAAATGCCATAGCCAAGGTCATCCATCATGATTTTCATGGCGGCAATGACGTTGTCAAAGTTCAGCAAGGGCTCGCCCATGCCCATCATGACCACGTTGGTAATCGCGCGGTCGACTTTGGCAGGAACGGTCCCGAAGGATTTGTTGGCAAGCCACACCTGGCCGATCACTTCGGCGGCGGTAAGGTTGCTGTTGAAGCCTTGCTTGCCGGTGGAGCAGAAGCTGCAGTCCAGGGCACAGCCGGCTTGCGACGATACGCAGAGGGTGCCGCGGTCGTCGGTTGGAATATAGACGGTCTCGACGCAGCTGCCGGAGGCAACGCGGATCACCCATTTGCGGGTGCCGTCGGCGGAAATGTCTTCACTGACCACTTCCGGCGGGCGAATCTCGGCAACGGCCTCGAGCTTTTCGCGCAAGACCTTGCCTACGTTGGTCATGGCCGCAAAGTCGGACACGCCAAAATGGTGAATCCATTTCATCACCTGGCCGGCACGGAAGCGCTTCTCCCCGATAGAGTCGAAGAATTGTTCCATTTCCGGCTGGGTCAGACCCAACAGGTTGATTTTGCCAGTAGATGTCGTCATGGATTCACCCTCACCCGTAAGCTTTCGCTTAGCGAGTGGTTACCTCGGTAGCAGCGAAGAAGTAAGCGATTTCGCGAGCAGCAGCAGCTTCGGAGTCCGAACCGTGAACGGCGTTGGCGTCGATCGACTCGGCGAAGTCAGCACGGATGGTGCCGGCAGCAGCTTCTTTAGGGTTGGTAGCGCCCATCAGCTCACGGTTCTTGACGATGGCGTTCTCGCCTTCCAGAACCTGGACAACGACCGGACCGGAAGTCATGAAGGCAACCAGGTCACCGAAGAAGCCGCGCTCGCTGTGCTCAGCGTAGAAGCCTTCGGCTTCGGCTTTGGACAGTTGCTTCATTTTCGAGGCAACGATTTTCAGGCCGGCTTCTTCGAAGCGAGTGGTGATCTTGCCGATGACGTTTTTGGCAACAGCGTCAGGCTTGATGATGGAGAAAGTACGTTGAACAGCCATGGAAAACTCCAGAATATGAGTGTTACGAAAAATTAAACCCGCGAATTATACGCGGGTTCCGGGGGATTGCCTAACCTGCAAGTGACGCTTAGTCGGCTTCGTCGATCCAGGCGGCCTGGATTGCCTCGAGCACTTTCTCACCGCCGCGTGACGGATCGTCGCTGAACTCGGGCAATGCCAGCACCCAGCGGTGCAGGTCCACGAAATTCACATAACGAGGATCGACCTCAGGCTTGCTTTCTGCAAGCTGGATTGCGATCTCAAGTACATCAACCCATTTCAGACTCATGTACAGGCCCTCAGTGCGGTGCTTCGGCAGCGTGGTTGAGCGAATACTTGGGGATCTCGATGGTCAGGTCTTCGTCAGCGACGACCACCTGACAGCCAAGGCGCGACTGCGCCTCCAGGCCCCAGGCTTTGTCCAGCATGTCCTCTTCCAGTTCGTCAGCCTCTTCGAGCGAATCGAAGCCCTTGCGCACGATGCAGTGGCAAGTAGTACAGGCCTTGACGCCGCCGCAGGCACTTTCCATCTCGATGTGATGGTCGTGGGCCAGCTCCAGGATGTTGGTCCCGGGCTTGACCTCCACGGTCAGCCCCTCGGGGCAGAACTTCTCATGCGGCAGGAATGTCACCAGCGGCATCGATTACTCCTCGATCTCATTCAGGTTGCGCCCGGCCAGTGCGGCTTTGACCGTCGAATCAAGGCGACGGGCGGCAAATGCATCGGTCACCTGCGACAGACGCTTGGTCTGTTGCTCGATGGCTGCGCCATCGGTGCCGGCCAGCAAATCACGTAGTTCTTGCATCTGGAATTCGATGGCGTCGCGCTCGTCACTGCTGAGCAGGCGCTCGCCGTCGGCGTCCAGGGCGCCCTGTACCGCTTCGAGCAGCCGCTCGCCATCTACCTGATGCTCTCGCAGCTGGCGGGCGTGCTTGTCGGAACCGGCGTGTTCGAAGGAGTCCTTGAGCATGCGGGCGATTTCGCCGTCGGTCAGACCGTAGGACGGCTTGACCTGAATGCTGGCTTCCACGCCCGAACCCAGCTCGCGGGCAGCGACGCTGAGCAGGCCATCGGCATCCACCTGGAAGGTGACGCGGATTTTCGCAGCACCGGCAACCATGGCAGGAATGCCGCGCAGCTCGAAGCGGGCCAGCGAACGGCAGTCGCTGATCAGCTCGCGCTCGCCCTGCAGCACATGGATCATCATGGCCGACTGGCCATCTTTGTACGTGGTGAACTCCTGAGCGCGGGCCACTGGAATGGTGGTGTTACGCGGGATCACCTTCTCCATCAGCCCGCCCATGGTTTCAAGACCAAGCGACAGCGGGATGACATCGAGCAGCAGCAGCTCGCCACCTTCGCGGCGGTTGCCGGCCAGGGTGTCGGCCTGGATGGCGGCACCGATGGCCACCACCTGGTCCGGGTCGATCGAGGTCAGCGGGGTGCGCCCGAACAGCGCGCCCACGGCCTCACGCACACGCGGCACGCGGGTCGAACCACCGACCATGACCACGGCGCTGACCTCTTCCAGCTCAACACCACTGTCGCGCACGGCGCGGCGGCAAGCCTTCAGGCTGCGGGCAACCAGTGGTTCGATCATGGCTTCGAAGGCGCTACGGGTCAGCTCACCGTGCCAGGCACCGTGGCTGACGTTGACCACGTCAGCATCGGTCAGGGCTTCCTTGGCGGCGCAGGCGGTTTGCAGCAGCGCGCGCTGGGTAGCCGGGTCCAGATCGGACGACAGGCCAGCCTGCTCGATGATCCAGCCAGCAATAGCATGGTCGAAGTCATCACCACCCAGAGCGGTATCACCGCCGGTGGCCAGCACTTCGAATACACCAGCGGTCAGCCGCAGAATTGAAATATCGAAAGTGCCGCCGCCCAGATCATAGATGGCCACCACGCCTTCGGCGTTCTGGTCCAGGCCGTAGGCTACGGCGGCCGCAGTCGGTTCGTTGAGCAGGCGCAGCACGTTCAGGCCGGCCAGACGCGCAGCGTCTTTGGTAGCCTGACGCTGGGCGTCATCGAAATAGGCCGGCACGGTGATCACCGCGCCCACCAACTCGCCACCCAAGGTGGCTTCGGCACGCTCGCGCAACACCTTCAGGATGTCGGCAGACACTTCCACAGGGCTTTTCGGCCCCTGCACAGTGTCGATGAACGGCATATGCGATTCACCACCCACAAAACGGTATGGCAGTTGCTCGCCCAGCTGCTTGACGTCGGCCAGGCCGCGCCCCATCAGGCGCTTGACCGACAGCACGGTGTTAAACGGGTCGCTGGAGGCAGCATCACGCGCGGCCTGCCCCACTTCGATGCGCCCTTCGAGGTAGCGCACCGCGGACGGCAGAATGACGTTACCCTGCGCATCGGGCAGGGGCTCGCTACGGCCGCTGCGCAAAGCAGCAACCATTGAGTTGGTGGTGCCCAGGTCGATCCCAACCGCCAGGCGGCGCTGGTGCGGCTGAGGGCTTTGACCGGGTTCGGCAATCTGCAGTAGGGCCATGCTTATCTGAATACCTTAGGTGCCATCACGGGCAGCACCGGGGTTAATCGTCGAGGCGCTCTTCCAGTTGGCGCACTTCTTGGGCGAGCTTGTCGAGGAACTGCATGCGGCGCATCAGGCGTTCAGCCTTGTCGCGCTCGCCTGGGGCATCCCAGCAGCCGGCAAAGTCCTCATTCAGCGTGTCCTGGGCAACCTTCAGGCGCTTCTTGAACACGCCTACACCATCAAGGTCGGCTTCATCCTGCAGTTCTTCGAGCTCTTCACGCCACTGCATCTGCTGCAGCAGGAAGTCAGGGTCGTGGACCGTGACTTCCTGAGGCACTTCGTGGCCGCTGATGGCCAGCAGATAGCGCGCGCGACGCGGCGCACTGCGCAGCGTCTGGTAAGCGTCGTTGAGGGCCGCGGATTTTTCCAGCGCTATACGCTGCTCACGCTCGGAGGCGTCGGCAAAGCGGTCAGGATGGACTTCGCGGGCCAGCTCGCGATAGCGAGTGGCCAGCTTGTCGAGATCCAGACGGAAGCTTGGCTGGAGGTCAAACAATGCGTAATGACAAGGAGTACCCACAGCCAGCCTCAAACGTTGAAGCTTTCGCCGCAGCCACACTCACCGCGCACGTTGGGGTTGTTGAACTTGAAGCCTTCGTTCAACCCTTCCTTGACGAAATCCAGCTCGGTGCCATCGAGGTAAACCAGGCTCTTGGGATCGATGATCACCTTGACGCCATGGTTCTCGAACACCTGATCTTCGTCCGCCAGTTCGTCGACGAATTCCAGCACGTAGGCCAGACCCGAGCAACCGGTGGTGCGCACGCCCAGGCGAATGCCCTCACCTTTGCCGCGCCCGTCGAGGGAGCGGCGAATGTGGTTGGCGGCGGCTTCTGTCATGCTGATAGCCATCAGAACTCCTTACCTTGCAACAGGCGACTTAGATCAAGCCTTTCTTCTGCTTGTAGTCGCGTACGGCTGCCTTGATGGCATCCTCGGCGAGTACCGAGCAGTGGATCTTGACCGGCGGCAACGCCAGTTCTTCGGCCAGTTGGGTGTTCTTGATGGTTTCGGCCTCGTCCAGGGTCTTGCCCTTCATCCACTCGGTGGCGAGGGAGCTGGAGGCGATGGCCGAACCGCAGCCGTAGGTCTTGAACTTGGCGTCTTCGATAACGCCCTGCTCGTTGACCTTGATCTGCAGGCGCATCACGTCACCGCAGGCCGGGGCGCCGACCATGCCGGTGCCGACATCCGGGTCTTCGGCATTCATCTTGCCGACGTTGCGCGGGTTTTCGTAGTGGTCGATGACCTTTTCACTGTATGCCATGGTGCAATTCCTTCCTCATCAGGGAGCCGCTCTTGCCGGCGACTGCTTAGTGGGCGGCCCACTCGATCTTGGAGATGTCAACGCCGTCTTTGTACATATCCCACAGCGGCGACAGTTCACGCAATTTGTTGACAGCCTCGCAGACTTTCTGCGCGGCGTAGTCGACTTCTTCTTCGGTGGTGAAACGGCCGAAGGAGAAGCGGATCGAGCTGTGCGCCAGCTCGTCGTTGCGGCCCAGAGCACGCAGTACGTAGGACGGCTCGAGTGACGCGGAGGTACAGGCCGAACCGGACGATACAGCGATGTCTTTCAGCGACATCAGCAGCGATTCGCCTTCGACGTAGTTGAAGCTCAGGTTCAGGTTGTGCGGTACACGTGCAGTCTGGCTGCCATTGACGTACAGCTCTTCAAGGTTCGAGACCTGCTTGAAGAAGCGGTCGCTAAGGGCCTTGATGCGTGCGTTTTCTGCAACCATTTCCTGCTTGGCAATGGCGAAGGCTTCGCCCATGCCGACGATCTGGTGGGTCGGCAAGGTGCCCGAACGCATGCCGCGCTCATGACCGCCGCCGTGAATGATGGCTTCCAGGCGTACACGCGGCTTGCGGCTGACGTACAGTGCGCCGATGCCTTTCGGGCCATAGACCTTGTGCGCCGAGAACGACATCAGGTCGACCTTCAGCTTTTGCAGGTCGATTTCGACCTTGCCGGCCGACTGGGCGGCGTCGACATGGAACAGCACGCCGCGCGAACGGGTCAGTTCACCGATGGCGGCAATGTCGTTGATCGAGCCGACTTCGTTGTTCACATGCATCAGCGAGACCAGGATGGTGTCGTCGCGCAGCACCGCCTCTACCATGGCCGGGGTGACGATACCGTCTTCGCCCGGTTCCAGGTAGGTGACCTCAAAACCTTCACGCTCCAGCTGGCGAGCGGTATCCAGGACCGCCTTGTGCTCGATCTTGGAGGTAATGATGTGCTTGCCCTTGGTCTGATAGAAGTGCGCGACACCTTTGAGTGCGAGGTTGTCGGACTCGGTGGCACCGCTGGTCCAGACGATTTCACGCGGATCGGCGTTGATCAGCTCGGCAACCTGGCGGCGACCGTTTTCCACCGCTTCCTCGGCTTTCCAGCCAAAGACGTGGGAGCGCGAGGCCGGGTTACCGAAGTTTCCGTCGACCAGCAAGCAGTCGGCCATCTTCTGGGCCACGCGTGGGTCGACCGGAGTGGTCGCAGAGTAATCGAGGTAGATCGGCAACTTCATTTGTCTCTCCTATCAGGCGGTGGCGTCGCTCGTCGTCCCAGGGGGTCAATCGACGGCAGACGTCTCAATCTTGTCCAGCTGGGCGGTTCGTCCTGCGACACGCCGCAGGTCCTGGCGCTGGGCGACTTCCTGCACATCACGGCGCTTGACGAGGTCGGCCAGGCTTATACCGCTGAGGAATTCATGGATCTGCTGGCTGAGGTCGCACCACAGGTGGTGGGTCAGGCAGGTATCACCGGCATGGCAGTCCCCGAGGCCCTGGCAACGGGTGGCATCGACCGATTCGTTGACCGCATCGATGACCTGGGCCACCTGGATGGTTTCCATGCCCCGCGACAGCTGGTAGCCACCGCCCGGACCGCGCACGCTGGAAACCAGGCTGCTGCGGCGCAGCTTGGCGAACAGCTGCTCCAGATAAGAGAGGGAAATGCCCTGGCGCTCGGAAATATCGGCCAAAGACACCGGCCCATGCTTCGCGTGCAACGCCAGGTCGAGCATGGCGGTCACAGCGTATCGGCCTTTGGTAGTCAGTCGCATGGCTATTGGGTACCACGGGAGTTTCGGGATGTGTGCGAGTATGCGATTCCCGAGCATTTAAGTCAACTATTAGACCTACTGCTTTAGTCGGGTTTGCATCGGGGAGGCGGGCGCGATTGTAGCAGACGAGGGGCGTGAGCACACGCCCCGCATGTCACCATGATTTCAGTGCGGCGCAATCAATGCGACTGGGTGTCGCGCTGGACCACCTGGGCAACCTCGGTGAAGTCGTCCTCCGGCAAGGCCGGCAGTTCCTTGGCACAATAGTCACTGCCCATCTTGGTCAGCGCGCCACACATACCCTCCAACCGTTCGTCGACAGCCTGCAGATGGTCGAGCATCTGGCCGATGGCGCGCGCCACCGGGTCGGGCATGTCGCCGCTGACACCATAGGCGTCAAAGCCGATCTTCTCGGCCATTGCCTTACGCTTGGCTTCGACTTCGGTGTCCTCGCTCTTGACGATGATCCGCCCCGGAATGCCCACCGCCGTAGCCCCTGCCGGCACCGCCTTGGTGACCACCGCATTGGAACCGATCTTGGCCCCGGCGCCGACGGTGAAAGGCCCAAGCACCTTGGCTCCCGCCCCTACCACCACGCCGTTCTCCAAGGTGGGGTGGCGCTTGCCTTTGTTCCAGCTGGTGCCACCGAGCGTCACGCCCTGGTACAGGGTGACGTCATCGCCGATCTCGGCGGTTTCGCCAATGACGATACCCATACCGTGGTCGATGAAAAAGCGCCGGCCAATGGTGGCGCCCGGGTGGATTTCGATACCGGTCAGCCAGCGGCCGAAATTCGACACCAGCCGGGCCAGCCATTTGAAATCACGCCTCCACAGGGCATTGCCCAGGCGGTGCAGCCAGATGGCATGCATGCCGGGGTAGCAGGTGAGCACCTCGAAGGCATTGCGCGCAGCCGGGTCACGGTGGAATACGCTTTGAATATCTTCACGCAGGCGTTCGAACATCTGTCAGTCCTTCCGTTTATGCGGCTCGCCCCGGACCACTTTCTGGGTCTCGGTGAGGATGCCGCGCAAAATGCTCATTTCCGAACGCTCGACCGCCACCCGCCCATACAGCCGGCGCAGGCGCGGCATCAGGTGCTTGGGCTTTTCGGGGTCGAGGAAGCCAATGCCCACCAGGGTTTTCTCCAGGTGGTCGTAGAACAGCTCCATTTCATCCATGGTCGCCAGCTCAGTGGCATCAATCTTCTCGACTTTGCCCGGCACCTCGCCGGCAGCCAGCCAGGCCATGCGCACCTCGTAGGAGAGCACCTGCACGGCAGCAGCCAGGTTCAGCGAGCTGAAGTCGGGATTGGAGGGAATGTGCACATGGAAGTGACATCGCTGCAGTTCTTCGTTGGTCAGGCCGGCGTGTTCGCGCCCGAACACCAGGGCGATTTCCTCGCCGCCATTGGCATGTTCCACCGCCTTGGCACCGCACTCACGCGGGCCGATCAACGGCCAGGGAATGCTGCGCTCGCGGGCGCTGGTGCCCATCACCAGGTTGCAGCCGACCAGCGCCTGTTCGAGGCTGTCGACCACCTGGGCGTTATCCAGCAAGTCGTCGGCGCCCGAGGCACGGGCACTGGCATCCAAGGCGGGGAATTCTTTCGGCTGCACCAGCACCAGACGCGACAAGCCCATGTTTTTCATGGCACGCGCAGCGCCGCCGATGTTGCCGGGGTGGCTGGTATTGACCAGAACAACACGAATATTTTGCAGCAAGGTGTTGTGCTCACAGATGCAGGAATCAGGGCCTTCGATCTTACAGAACCGACAGACGTAACGCCATGAAAGCAAATGTGACACTTCTGCCGCCAAAGTTTTCTGCTAGAATGATCGGCTTTCTTCTTTAACATCTCCAGGTGACCCGCCCATGCAGCCTATGCTGAATATCGCCCTGCGCGCCGCTCGCAGCGCCAGTGAACTGATTTTCCGCTCCATCGAACGCCTGGATAGCATCAAGGTCGATGAGAAAGAGGCCAAGGACTACGTTTCCGAAGTCGATCGCGCCGCCGAGCAAAGCATCGTCAACGCCCTGCGCAAGGCCTACCCGAACCACTCCATCCAGGGCGAGGAAACCGGTCTGCACGCGGGTAGCGGCGAAGAAGGCAAGGATTACCTGTGGATCATCGATCCGCTGGACGGCACCACCAACTTCCTGCGCGGCATCCCGCACTTCGCCGTCAGCATCGCCTGCAAGTACCGCGGTCGCCTTGAGCACGCCGTGATCGTCGACCCGGTTCGACAGGAAGAATTCACCGCCAGCCGGGGCCGTGGCGCCCAACTCAACGGCCGCCGCCTGCGCGTCAGCTCGCGTACAAGCCTGGAAGGCGCCCTGCTGGGCACCGGCTTCCCATTCCGTGATGGCCAGATGGCGGACATGGACAACTACCTGGGCATGTTCCGCGCCTTGACCGGCCAGACCGCCGGCATCCGCCGCGCCGGCTCCGCCAGCCTGGACCTGGCCTACGTGGCCGCTGGCCGCTTCGACGCCTTCTGGGAGTCGGGCCTGTCCGAATGGGACATGGCAGCTGGCGTGCTGCTGATCCAGGAAGCCGGTGGCCTGGTGAGCGACTTCAACGGCGGCCACGACTTCCTCGACAAAGGCCACATCGTTGCAGGCAACATCAAGTGCTTCAAGGCGGTACTGACTGCCATCCAGCCACACCTGCCAGAAAGCATGAAGCGCTAAGCGCAGATTGCCGGCAAACAAAAAGCACCTCTCGAGGTGCTTTTTTTGTGCTTGGTGGTTTTGCGTGGCCTGTGCCGGCCTCTTCGCGGGTAAACCCGCTCCTACATGGATCGCATTGCCCCTGTAGGAGCGGGTTTACCCGCGAAGAGGCCCGTACAGACAACGCAAATTACTGACCAGCTTCGCTCAGGATCAACTTGCCATTCTTGTCCAACGGAATGGTCGACCCCGGTTCGCGATCCATCTTCACCTTGCCTACCTGATCACCGATGGAATAGGTCACGTTGTAGCCCACTACCTTCTCGCTGATGTCGTTGACCGTGTTGCAGCGGGTTTGCGTGGTTGTGTAGGTATCACGCTCCTGCATGCCTTCCTGCACCTTGTTACCCGCATAACCACCACCGACCGCACCGGCCACCGTGGCAATCTTCTTGCCGGTACCGCCACCAATCTGGTTACCCAACAGACCACCTGCCAACGCACCGACTACGGTACCGGCAATCTGGTGTTGATCCTTGACCGGCGCCTGCCGCGTCACAGTCACGTCCTTGCAAACTTCACGCGGGGTTTTCACCTGCTGCTTGATCGGCTGCACGTCAGTCACCTGGGCGACTTCAGGGCCTTTGTTCACCAAGCTGTAGGTCGCCACAGCACCTCCGGCAGTTACACCGACAGCACCCAGCACCGCACCCACCAGCATTGATTTATTCACGTGAACCTCCTGATCGTACCAGCGGGCAAGAACCCGCGCTTCTCCCAGCCTTGGAGCAAAAAAAAAGGCGCGAGTTCAACACTCGCGCCTTTTCACCGCCAGGCGGCGCAGGGAAGAACTTACGGACGTTCGTCCACACCCTCGGCCTTGACCGGCGGAATGAGATCTTCGCTGCTCAGGTTCAGCCAGATCAGTACCACGTTGGCGATATAGATCGACGAGTAAGTACCGGCCATGACACCAATGAACAGTGCCAGTGAGAACCCGAACAGGTTGTCACCCCCGAAGAACAGCAATGAGGCGATGGCCAACAGGGTCGAAACCGAAGTGGCGACGGTACGCAGCAGGGTCTGAGTGGTGGAAATGTTGATGTTCTCGATCAACGAGGCCTTGCGCATCACGCGGAAGTTCTCGCGCACCCGGTCGAACACGACAATGGTGTCGTTCAGCGAGTAACCGATGATCGCCAGTACCGCCGCCAGCACCGTCAGGTCAAAGGTGATCTGGAAGAACGACAGGATACCCAGCGTTACCACCACGTCGTGGATCAGCGAAACGATCGCCCCCACGGCGAACTTCCACTGGAAGCGGAACGCCAGGTAGATGAGGATGCCGCCCAGGGCCAGAAGCATGCCCAAGCCGCCCTGGTCACGCAGCTCTTCACCCACTTGCGGGCCGACGAACTCGACACGCTTGACCTTGGCCGGGTTGTCGCCGCCAACCTTCTGCAGGGCTTCGGCCACCTTGTTACCCAGCATCGGGTCGTCGCCCGGCATGCGTACCAACAGGTCGGTGGTAGCACCGAAGCTCTGAACCACGGCTTCGTGGAAGCCGGAATTGACCAGCTCGGCACGCACAGCCTTGACGTCGGCCGGGCGTTCGTAGGTCAACTCGATCAGCGTGCCCCCGGTGAAGTCCAGCCCGAGGTTCAGGCCCTTTTGCCACCAACTGAACAGCGCCAGCACGGTGAGGAGCACGGTGACGGCGAACGCGACTTTGCGCACACCCATGAAATTGATGGTTTTCATCGCAGCTCCCTCAAACCCACAGCTTCTTGATGTCACGCCCGCCACAGGTCAGGTTGACCAATGCACGGGTCACCATGATGGCAGTGAACATCGAGGTGAAAATCCCGAGGGACATGGTGACAGCAAAGCCTTTGACCGGGCCGGTACCCATGGCGAACAGGATCCCGCCGACCAACAGAGTGGTCAGGTTGGCGTCGACGATTGCCGAGTAGGCGCGATTGAAGCCTTCGTGAATGGCGCGCTGCACCGACATGCCAGCAGCGATCTCTTCGCGAATACGCGAGAAGATCAGCACGTTGGCGTCCACCGCCATACCCATGGTCAATACGATGCCAGCGATGCCCGGCAGGGTCAGGGTCGCCCCCAGCAGCGACATCAACGCCAGCAGCAGCACCATGTTGCCCGCCAGGGCGATGGTGGCCAGCACGCCGAAGGCGCGGTAGATGGCAATGATGAACAGAGAGACAAACAACATGCCCCACAGCGAGGCGTCGATACCCTTGGTGATGTTGTCGGCACCCAGGCTTGGCCCAATGGTACGCTCTTCAGCGAAGTACATTGGCGCGGCCAGGCCACCGGCACGCAGCAGCAGTGCCAGCTCCGAAGATTCGCCCTGGCCGTTCAGGCCGGTAATGCGGAACTGGCTGCCCAGCGGCGACTGGATGGTCGCCAGGCTGATGATTTTCTTCTCTTCCACAAAACTTTGTACGGCAACGTCCTTCTCGACGCCACCGACAGTCTGCTTGACGTAGCGGGTCACCGGCTTCTGCTCGATGAAGATCACCGCCATGCTACGGCCGACGTTGCTACGGGTAGCACGACTCATCAGCTCGCCACCGTGACCATCCAGGCGGATGTTCACCTGCGGGCTACCATGCTCGTCAAAACTGGCCTGGGCGTCGGTAACCTGGTCACCGGTGATGATCAGGCCACGCTCGACGGCAGCGGAGCGGCCGCCTTCACGGAACTCGAACACCTCGGTGGTGGCCTTGGACGCGCCCGGCTCGGCACCGAAGCGGAACTCAAGGTTGGCCGTTTTACCAAGGATACGCTTGGCTTCGGCAGTGTCCTGCACACCTGGCAGTTCGACCACGATACGGTTGGCGCCCTGGCGCTGTACCAGCGGCTCGGCCACACCCAGTTCGTTTACGCGGTTGCGCACGGTGGTGAGGTTCTGCTTGATCGAGTATTCGCGGATCTCGGCGACTTTCGCCTGGGTCAGCGCCAGACGCAGCACCGCAAGCTCGTTGCGCTCGGTGGTGGTCAGGTCGAAATCATTGAAATTCTTGCGGATCAGGGCACGTGCCTGTTCGCGGGCAGTATCGTCAGCGAAGCCCAGCATGATGCCGCCATCCTGCTGAGGCAGGCTGCGGTAGCGGATGCGCTCTTTGCGCAGCAAGGTCTTGACCTCGCCTTCGTAGACTTTCATGCGGGCAGTCATGGCCTTGTCCATGTCCACTTCCAGCAGGAAGTGCACACCACCGGACAGGTCCAGGCCCAGCTTCATCGGGCTTGCGCCCAGGTTGCGCAGCCATTGCGGGGTAGTCTGAGCCAGGTTCAGGGCCACGACGTAATCATCGCCCAGTGCCTTGCGCACTACATCCTTGGCTGGCAGCTGGTCTTCCTGATTGGTCAGGCGGATCAGCCCGCTACCCTTTTCACCCAGGCTTGCGCCCTTTACAGCGATCTTGGCATCGACCAGCGCCTTGCTGACGCGATCGAGGTCGGCCTGATTCACCTGCAGCGCCGAACTGGCACCGCTGATCTGTACCGCCGGGTCATCCGGGTAGAGGTTGGGAGCGGAATAAATGAAACCGACCACCAGTACCAGCACGATCAGTGCATATTTCCACAGAGGATATTTGTTCAGCATCACGCCGCCCGTTCAAGACGCGGGGCGCGTTGCGCGCCCCGACTGGAAAATAAAACCGGTAACTCAGATAGCCTTGAGCGTACCTTTTGGCAGGGTCGCAGCAATGGCACCCTTCTGGAACTTCAGCTCGACAGTGTCGGACACTTCCAGCACCACGAAATCATCGGAAACCTTGACGATCTTGCCGGCGATGCCGCCGTTGGTGACAACTTCGTCACCTTTCTGCAAGTTGCTCAGCAGGTTCTTCTGCTCTTTCGCGCGTTTGGCCTGCGGGCGCCAGATCATCAGGTAGAAGATGACCAGGAAACCGACCAGGAAAATCCACTCGAAGCCGGTACCGGCTGGGCCAGCGGCAGGTGCTGCAGCGTCCGCGTATGCGGCGGGGATGAAGAAGCTCATTGGGCACTCCTAATGTAATTTTCTAATAATGGATGCGGACAGTCAGTCCAAGGGCGGTACAGGAAGCCCGCGCTTGGCGTAGAAGGCGTCGACAAAGGCGGCCAATTTACCCTGTTGAATAGCCTCGCGTAAACCGGCCATCAAGCGCTGATAATGGCGCAAGTTGTGGATGGTATTCAGCATGCTGCTCAGCATTTCGCCGCATTTGTCCAGATGATGGAGATAGGCGCGCGAGAAGTTGGTGCAGGTATAGCAGTCACAGGTCGGGTCCAGCGGCGATTCATCGTGACGATGGAACGCGTTGCGGATCTTGATCACCCCTGTATCGACGAACAGATGACCGTTGCGCGCGTTACGCGTCGGCATCACGCAGTCGAACATGTCGACGCCGCGGCGCACACCCTCAACGAGATCTTCCGGTTTGCCTACCCCCATAAGGTAACGAGGTTTGTCAGCAGGCATCTGGCCCGGCAGGTAATCCAGCACCTTGATCATTTCGTGCTTGGGCTCGCCCACCGACAGGCCGCCGATGGCCAGGCCATCGAAACCGATATTCTCCAGGCCTTCCAGCGAGCGCATGCGCAGGTCCTGGTACATGCCACCCTGGACAATGCCGAACAGCGCGGCGGTGTTGTCGGCGTGGGCGTTCTTCGAGCGCTGGGCCCAGCGCAGCGACAGCTCCATGGAAGTGCGTGCCACATCGTGCTCGGCCGGGTACGGGGTGCACTCGTCGAAGATCATTACCACGTCCGAGCCCAGGTCACGCTGCACCTGCATCGACTCTTCCGGGCCCATGAACACCTTCGAGCCATCGACTGGCGAGGCGAAGGTCACGCCCTCTTCCTTGATCTTGCGCATGGCACCCAGGCTGAACACCTGGAAACCACCGGAGTCGGTGAGGATCGGGCCTTTCCACTGCATGAAATCGTGCAGACCGTTGTGCTTCTTGATCACCTCGGTGCCCGGACGCAGCCACAGGTGGAAGGTGTTGCCAAGGATCATCTCGGCGCCAATGGCCTCGATATCGCGTGGCAGCATGCCCTTGACCGTGCCATAGGTACCCACCGGCATGAATGCCGGGGTTTCCACGGTGCCACGTGGGAAGGTGATGCGACCACGACGGGCCTTGCCGTCGGTGGCCAGCAGTTCGAAGGACATTCGACAGGTGCGACTCATGCTTGATCCTCGGGCCCGCGTGGCGCCGGATTGCGGGTGATGAACATGGCATCACCGTAACTGAAGAAGCGGTACCCGTGCTCGACCGCCGCTGCATAGGCAGCCATGGTCTCGGGGTAGCCGGCGAAAGCCGAGACCAGCATCAGCAGCGTGGACTCCGGCAGATGGAAGTTGGTGACCAGGGCATCGACCACATGGAACGGGCGGCCCGGGTAGATGAAGATGTCGGTGTCGCCACTGAAGGCCTTGAGCACGCCATCACGCGCGGCGCTTTCCAGCGAACGCACACTGGTGGTGCCAACCGCGATCACCCGACCACCACGGGCCCGGCAGGCCTCTATGGCATCGACCACGTCCTGGCCCACTTCGAGCCACTCTTTATGCATGTGGTGGTCTTCGATCTTGTCGACCCGCACCGGCTGGAAGGTGCCGGCGCCCACATGCAGGGTGACGAAGGCGCGTTCGACACCCTTGGCTGCGATCTTTTCCAGCAGCGCCTCGTCAAAGTGCAGGCCTGCAGTAGGTGCGGCGACCGCACCGGCGCGCTGGGCGTACACGGTCTGGTAGCGCTCACGGTCGGCGCCCTCGTCCGGGCGGTCGATATAGGGCGGCAACGGCATATGGCCGACACGGTCGAGCAACGGCAGCACCTCTTCGGTGAAGCGAAGCTCGAACAGCGTGTCATGACGCGCGACCATTTCGGCCTCGCCACCGCCATCGATGAGGATGACCGCGCCTACCTTGGGCGCCTTGCTGGCGCGCACATGGGCCAGCACCCGGTGGCTGTCGAGCACGCGTTCGACCAGTACCTCCAGCTTGCCGCCGGAGGCTTTCTGGCCAAACAACCGCGCCGGGATCACCCGGGTGTTGTTGAACACCATCAAGTCGCCGGGGCGCAGATAGTCGAGCAAGTCGGGGAATTGCCGGTGCGCCAGCGCGCCGGTAGGCCCATCGAGCACCAGCAGACGGCTGCCATGGCGCTCGGCCAACGGGTGGCGGGCGATCAGGGAATCAGGGAGTTCGAAGGAAAAATCGGCGACGCGCATGATGATGTTCGGTTCGGCAGGGCCGGGAAGTTTAGCCCAATGTGTGAAAATTGACCATGAAAGCCGATTGACCGACCAGCGGCACCTCTTTATACTGCGCGCCACGCCCTGATGGCGGAATTGGTAGACGCGGCGGATTCAAAATCCGTTTTCGAAAGGAGTGGGAGTTCGAGTCTCCCTCGGGGCACCAAATCCGGAAAAAACCGACCTTACGGTCGGTTTTTTTGTGCCTGCGATTCACGCCCGTCATTGACGCCGCCCCCCTGACTCCCACGCCTCCCCCCATACCTGCATTCTATTGGCCGCGCCTCGCAGTAGCACTTAAGCTGTCATTCGTCAGATATATTCCGAAAGTATTGTTAGAGTAATGGCACTTCGCCATAGTGGCGCTCCCCTTTCTCCACGCAATGTGTGTCCCATGAAAACAATCGCGCCCTGCATGGCGGCAATGATGCTGCTCAGTGGGTGCAATGGAGTGCCAACGTCGTACGTTTCAGATCCCGTCTACAGCCAGGCGTTCGTGGTTACCTCAGGTGCCCCGCTGCCCATGTTGCTGATGGCCAGCGCCATCCAGTGGAACGAGGATTACGCTGTAACCGCCAAACACACCCCCTTCCTGCGCAACGTGGTCCACGAGGGCCTCGGTGACGTAGTGTTCTTCAAGCACAAAGCCAGCAGCGTGCCGCACTGGCGCCAGTACGTGCCTGGGGAAGCCGTGACGGCGGTAGGCTTCAACAGTTTCATGATGCCGATGCAGGGCAAGGGCCATGCCCTGTCGTCGCTGGTACGGCTTGAAGGTACGCCTGGCAGTGTCTTCTACTCAGTACATGACGGCCCGATCACCAAGGGCATGTCGGGTGGGCCTGTGTTTGCCGATGACGGCAAGGTGGTAGGCATCAACGTCGCCATCATTCCCACCAGCGAGATCGACGCCGGCAAGCGCCCGGACCTGGCGGGCAAGGCGCGCATCAGCGTATTCATGTCATTCAACGAGATCGACAAGGAATGGCGGCGCTATCAGTACCTGTTGGCACACAAGGCCAAGCCGAGGGCGCCGGCTGCGGTCAAAGGCTACGTGGCGGTGGCCGCCAAGCCGTGAATCGGGGCGCGGTGTTGGATGGAAAGCGGCCTATGATGTGAGGCTGATGGCCTCTTCGCGGGTAAACCCGCTCCCACAGGGCCTGCACAGGATTTGAGCCTTGTGCAGTACCTGAGGGAGCGGGTTTACCCGCGGAGAGGCCCTGCCAGCCAACGCGAGAAGGACCTGCCATGCACCTGACCCACCGCCCCATCCGGCCAGAAGACATCCCCGTTATCTGCAGCTTCCCGCAGAGCCCGGACGAACTGTTCTACATGTTCCCCAAAGCCACCTACCCCCTCACCCCCAACCAGCTGAGCGACGCCATAGCCCAACGCAGCGGCTCCACGGTAGTGGAAGGTAACGGCGCTGTCCTGGCCTTCGCCAATTTCTACAAAGCCGAACATGGCGGCCTATGTGCCCTGGGCAACGTAGTGGTGGCCCCCAGCGCCCGCGGCCTTGGTGTAGCGCGTTATCTGGTAACGGCCATGATCGACCTCGCCCGCCAGCAGTACAGCGCCCGGGAGGTTTGGGTGTCATGCTTCAATCACAACACCGCCGGCCTGCTGCTTTATCCACAGCTGGGCTTCACACCGTTCGGCATAGAGAAGCGGCAGGCGTGGGACGGCACGCGGGTAGCGTTGGTGCAGATGAAGCAAATACTGGCTTAACCGAGCTGGATCAGCGGGTCATTACATGCGGCTGAACGAGAAGGTCCACCCCCAGAGCACGAATGACCCTCAATACAGTGTCAAAACGAGGCTTCGCGCCAGGGCTCAGCGCCTTGTACAGGCTTTCTCTACCCAGCCCACTCTCCGTAGCAATATGTGTCATGCCCCGTGCACGAGCGATATGGCCAAGTGCTCGAATGATTTCCTCGGTATCGCCATCTGATAGCACCTGGCTAAGGTATTCACTGATTGCCTCATCGCTGCTCAACAAGGCTGCCATATCAAACGGGATCAATTTTTCGCACATTTCATCTCCTTCAGCAGCTTTCTGGCTTTGAGGATGTCGGCGGCCTGGGTGGACTTGTCGCCGCCGACCAGCAGTAAAACCAACCTCTGCCCCTTTTGCGTGAAATAGACGCGATAACCGGCAGCTATGTCGATGCGAAGCTCACCAATACCGCCTCCAAGCCACTTGAAGTCACCAAGATTGCCCGCCGCTGCTCGCTCCAGCCTACGACCTATCGCCAGCCTGGCCCTCAAATCTCTCAAGCTCGATAGCCAAGCGGCAAAGCTTTCCTCTGTTCAACGAGAAACATCAAGTGGTCACCCAGTCGTGTCCTTATGGATACACCCATTCAAGGATTGAAGCGGCCCACTCTGTCGTTTTTGAGCTGAATCAGGAATTCAGGCACATCTGATAGGCCGGTCGGATTTTTCCCTTCGTTTCAGCTACAAAATCCCTTGCAACATTCAACCCTCGAACCTTCGACGAGCCTCGGCGTCCCATCCTGCATCCCCCGCGTTTCGAGGTGCCCCCGCGTGAAAGACGTCATCGCCCGCAAGTACCGCCTGGTGGTGAAGACCATCGGCTATATCGGCTGGTCGCTGTTCTGGCTGCTGATCTGGGATGTGCTGGTCACCCTCGACTTCATGCTGTTCTTGAACAGCAAGTTCACCCTGCCACTGATCCCGCTGACCCTGCTGGGCTCAGCCCTGGTGGTGCTGGTGAGTTTTCGCAACAGCAGCGCCTACAACCGCTGGTGGGAGGCTCGTACCCTGTGGGGCGCGCTGGTGAACAGTTCGCGCAGCTTCGCCCGGCAGACGCTGACGCTGATCGATGACCCGGATGACGGCCTGAACCCGGTCAAGGCCACCCTGCTGCGCCGGCATATCGCCTATGTGAACTGCCTGGCGGCGCACTTGAAAGGCGAAAGCTGCCCGGAGGAACTGATGGCCTTCATCCCCCCGGCGGAGTTCGAACGGCGCAACCGCTCGAACAATTTCGCCAATGACATCCTCAGTGGCTCTGCGGCCTTGCTCGCGCGGGAGTACCAGGCCGGGCGGCTGGACAGCATTCGTCTGGCGCGGCTGGAGTCGACGCTGGTAGACCTGTCTAACGCCCAGGGTGGCATGGAGCGGATTGCCAATACGCCGCTGCCCTACCCCTATGTGTATTTCCCACGGCTGTTCATCACGCTGTTCTGCCTGATCGTGCCGGTGGGGCTGGTGGAGTCGCTGGGCTGGTTCACGCCGCTGGCGTCGACGGTGGTAGGGTTCATGTTGCTGGCTATCGAGCGCATCGGCACGGATTTGCAGAGCCCGTTCAGGTTCAGCGAGCATCAGATCCAGATGGATACCATCTGCGAGACGATCGAGCGCAACCTGGAGTCGATGCAGCGGGAGGCGCAGTGTGCCGAGGCCATAAGCGTCTGAGAGATTTTTGGGGATGCCTTGCAACCCCGCCTACCCATCAGGCCCGTACATAACGCTGACGCAATACATCACTCAACAGATCCACAAACAACACCAACACCAACATACCGATGATCACCGTGCTGGCCTGGGCCTCCTGGAACAGGCTCAAGGTGGTGTACAGCATCTGCCCCAACCCACCCGCCCCGACGAACCCGAGCACGCTGGCCATGCGGATGTTGTTCTCCCAGCGGTACAAGCTGTAGGCCAGTAACTGCGGCCACAGGTTGGGCAGGGTGCCAAAGCAGAACGCCGCCACCTGGCTGCCCCCCTGCAAACGGATCGCCGCCGCCGGCTCGGGCGGGGCGTTCTCAAGCGCCTCGGCAAACAGCCGCCCCAGCACGCCAGCGGTGTGCAACGCCAAAGCCAGGGTACCGGCATTCGGCCCCAGCCCGGCCGCCAGCACAGTCAGCGCTGCCCACACCAGTTCAGGAATGGCACGCAAGGCATTCAGCAGCAGACGCGCCGCCCCTTGCAACGGCCAACCGAAGCGGCCCGCCGCCGGCAGTGCCAGCAACATTCCCAATACCATTGCCAACAAGGTGCCCATGCCAGACATGGCCAGGGTTTCCAGCGCCCCGCGCCACACTGCCTTGAGGTGGCCGGTAGACAGATCCGGCTGCAAGAAGCGCCCGGCGTACTCGCCCATCTGCCCCAGCCCGCCATTGCCGACCAGTGCGTGCAAGTCCAGTTCCAGGTATGCGAACGAGGCCGCCACCGCTACCGCGAGGGAGCCCAGCAGGAGCAGGTTGATTACCCGGTTCATGCCAGCCTCCAGCGCAGCAGGCGGCTGAGCAGGTCGGCCAGGATCACCAGCAGCAGGAACGTCAACAGCATGCTTGCCACTTGCGCACCCGCAAACATGCGCATCGACAGGTCGATCTGCTGGCCAAGCCCGCCAGCACCGACGAAGCCCATCACCACCGAAGCCCGCACCGCGCACTCCCAGCGGTATACGGTGTACGACACCACTTCGCTGGCGGCATTGGGCAGGATGCCGTAGAAAAACGCCGCCAGCCGGCCACTGCCCGCCTGCAACAAGGCATGCGCAGGGCGCTGGTCGACTGACTCGAATATTTCGGCGTAAACCTTGCCGAGCATGCCACTGTAGGTGATGGCGATAGCCAGTACGCCCGCCGTCGGCCCCAGCCCCACGGCGCGCACGAACAGTAACGCCCAGACGATCTCCGGCACGCTACGCAGGAAAATCAGCAGCCCGCGCACCGGCAGGCGCAACATTCGCGACCAGAACCCGGCCCGCCCGCCGCGTGAAGCGGCGCGCAAGGACAAGGCACGGCTGGCCAGCAAGGCAGCCGGGATCGCCAACAACAACGCCAGCGCCATGCCGGCAGTCGCCACGGCCAGGGTCTGCAAGGTGGCCTCATACAGTAGCGCAAGAAAATCGGCATCATGTGCCGGCGGCCAGAAGGCGCTGGTGAAGCTGGCAATCTGCTGACGGTTGTCCGCCTGCAGCAGCACCCAAGGGTTCAGTTCGCTTGACTGGATAGCCGGCCAGAGTACTGCCACCGCCAACAGGGCCAGCAACAACCGCGGCAGCAGCGCCGGGTCGCGGACGTCAGCCTTCAGCATCGCGGAATCTGCACGGTCAGGGTCGGCTCCTGGGTTGGCGGCGGAGCCAGTTGCTCGTTGGCGTATAGCGCTTCCAGCAGCTGTTCGGTGACGGCTTCCGCCGGGCAGTCGAACACAACCTGCCCTTCACGAATACCAATCACCCGCGGAAAATGCGCCAGCGCCAGCTCTACGGCGTGCAGGCTCGCCACCAACGTCACGCCAGTGGCTTGGGCATGGCGATTGAGCAAGGCGAGGCTGTGGTCGGCCAACACCGGGTCCATGGCCGACACCGGTTCATCGGTCAGCAGCACCTGCGGCCGCTGGTACAACGCCCGAGCAATGCCCACCCGCTGCAACTGGCCACCGGACAACTGCCCACACTGCACGAACAGCTTGTCGGCCAGGCCCAGTTCGGCCAACGCCTCGCGCGCCCCCGGCACATCGCTGGGATACAGCAGGTTGAGCAAGCCGCGCAGCGTACCCCACTGCCCCAGACGACCCGCCAGCACTGCGGTCACCACCCGCTGACGCGGTGGCAAAGGCGGCGACTGATGCACCAGGCCAACCCTCGCGCGCAGGCGCTGGCGTGCCCTTGCCGACAGTGCCCAAGGCTGCTCGCCAAGCAACTCAAGGCGCCCACTGCTGGGCTGAACGGCCGTGGCCATCAGGTGCAGCAAGCTGGACTTGCCCGCTCCCGACGGCCCGATGATGGCCACACGCTCGCCCTGCGCGACACGCAGGCTCACCGCATCAAGCGCGCGTACCTGGCCATGGCGCAGGCTGGCACCGTGCAGATGGATTGCCACATTCGAAGCTGTCACTTGAGCAGGCCGGCCTCGCGTGCAGCTTGTTCGGTGCCCTTGTAGTTCTCAGGCTTGGTCTCGATGAAACGACTGGCGGCCTGCAGGTCAAGGATGGCCTTGTGCTCCGGATTGCTCGGGTCAAGGTCCAGGAAGGCTTTCTTGATTTTCTGTTTCAACGCCGGGTCCATGTTGCCGCGCACGGTCCAGTTGTAGTCGAAGTAGGTCGGGGTGGTGGCGAACACCTTCACCTTGGTGGTATCGACCTTGCCGGCATCCACCAGCTTCTGCCACACGCTGGCGTTCAGCACGCCACCATCGACCTTGCCAGCCTGCACCCAGGCCACGGTGGCATCGTGGGCGCCGGAATAGGCCACGCGGCTGAAGTAATCTTCAGGCTTGATATTGTCCTGCTTGAGCATGAAGTAACGCGGCATCAGGCTGCCCGAAGTAGACGAAATGGAACCGAAGGCAAACGACTTGCCCTTCAGATCGCTCAGGCTTTTCACGTCGGGGTTGGCGGTGATGAACTTGGACGTGAACTGTGCGTCCTGCTCACGCTGTACCAGTGGCGTGGCGGTCGGGTCCTTCAGGTGCACCTGAACGAACGTGAAGCCCCCCAGCCAGGCCAGGTCGAGGCGGTCTGCGGCCAGCGACTCGACCACCGCCGGGTAGTCGGCCACGGGTACGAACTTCACCTCCATGCCCAGTTGCTTGGCCAGGTACTCACCCAAAGGCTTGAACTTGCGCTGCAGTTCGGTCGGCGCTTCGTCGGGGATGGCGCTGACCCGCAGGATTTCGGCGGCCTGAACGACAACAGCACAGCAAGACAGCACGAGGCCGGCGGCGAGCGCCAAGGGGCGTTTGAGCATGGGTGTTCTCCGGTTCAATAGCGGGGAAGTGCCGACACATTTGCCGGCACCGGGAATTATAAGAGGCAAGGGCCCAAAGGCCAGCTTTGCTACAATCGCGCAACAATTTGACCTGCAGAGGTGCATATGAGCGAGCCGATTCGCCTGACCCAGTACAGCCATGGCGCCGGCTGTGGTTGCAAGATATCCCCCAAGGTGCTGGACGTGATCCTCGCCGAAAGCGGCACCCAGGCCCTGGACCCGAAACTGTGGGTCGGCAATGCCTCACGCGACGATGCAGCAGTGTACGCGCTGGACGACGAGCGCGGCGTGGTTTCGACCACCGACTTCTTCATGCCGATCGTCGATGACCCTTACGACTTCGGCCGCATTGCCGCCACCAACGCCATCAGCGACATCTATGCCATGGGCGGCGACCCGTTGATGGCCATCGCCATCCTTGGCTGGCCGGTCAACGTGCTGCCACCGGAAGTCGCCCGCGAAGTCATCCGCGGCGGCCGTGCGGTATGCGCCGAAGCCGGTATCCCGCTGGCCGGCGGCCACTCGATCGACGCGCCCGAGCCAATCTTTGGCCTGGCCGTCACCGGCGTGGTCAATAAACGTCATCTCAAACGCAACGACACCGCCAGCGCAGGCTGCCAGCTGTACCTGACCAAGCCCCTGGGCATCGGCATCCTCACCACTGCCGAGAAAAAGGCCAAGCTGCGCGCGCAGGACCAGGGCCTGGCCCGCGACTGGATGTGCACCCTCAACACGCCCGGCAGCCGCTTCGGCAAGCTGAACGGGGTCAAGGCCATGACTGACGTCACCGGCTTCGGCCTGCTCGGCCACCTGGTCGAGCTGGCCGAAGGCAGCGGCCTCACCGCGCACCTGGACTACGCCGCCGTGCCACGCCTGCCTAGCGTCGACCACTACCTGGCCGAGGGCTGCATCCCCGGTGGAACCCTGCGCAACTACGACAGCTACGGACACAAGATCGGCACCCTCAGCGACGACCAGAAGCATCTGCTGTGCGACCCGCAAACCAGCGGTGGTTTGCTGGTAGCAGTGGCCCCGGAGGGTGAAGCCGAGTTCCTTGCCGAGGCTGCCGAACTAGGCCTGAAACTGTCCCCGATCGGCAAGCTGGTCGAGCGACAGAGCCATGCGGTCGAGGTGATCTGATGCGCCACGACTGCACCGACTTCCGTCAGCTGTTCCTCGACGACGTGCCAATGATGGACATGCGCGCCCCCGTCGAATTCGCCAAAGGCGCCTTCCCTGGGGTGGTAAACCTGCCGCTGATGACCGACCAGGAGCGGCAGAAGGTCGGCACCTGCTACAAGCAACAGGGCCAGGCCGCCGCCATCGCCCTGGGCCACCAGTTGGTCAGTGGCGCCACCAAACAGGCCCGTCTGGAGGCCTGGGCGGCGTTTGCCAAAACCCACCCTGAGGGTTACCTGTACTGTTTCCGTGGCGGCCTGCGTTCGCAGATCGTGCAGGGCTGGCTGCGCGATGAGGCGGGTATTCAGTACCCGCGTGTCAAAGGCGGCTACAAGGCCATGCGTACCTTCCTGCTGGAGACCACCCAGCAAGCGGTGGAGCAATGTGATTTCGTGCTGGTCGGTGGCCTGACCGGTACCGGCAAGACCGATGTCCTGCACCAACTGGACAACGTGCTCGACCTTGAAGGCCACGCCAACCATCGCGGCTCCAGTTTCGGCAAGCGCGCCACTGCGCAACCGGCGCAGATCGACTTTGAAAACCAGCTGGCAATCGACGTGCTGAAAAAGCGCGACCGCGGTATCGAGCAGTTCGTGCTGGAAGATGAAGGCCGCATTGTCGGCAGTTGCACGGTGCCACTGGAGTTGTACCAAGGCATGCAGCATTACCCCCTGGTGTGGCTTGAAGACAGCTTCACCAACCGCGTGGAGCGCATCCTGCGCGACTACGTGGTCAACCTGAGCGCCGAGTTCAAGGCCGTGCATGGCGAGGAAGACGGTCCCCGGCTGTTTGCCGAGCGCATGCTGCAGAGCATGGCCAATATCTACAAGCGTTTAGGTGGAGAGCGCCATCAGCGCTTGTCCGAGATGCTGCGCGAAGCCTTGCAAGAGCAGCAGCGCAGCGGCGCGGTAGACCTGCACCGGGGCTGGATCGAAGGCTTGCTGAACGAGTACTACGACCCGATGTATGCCTACCAGCGCGCAGCCAAGGCCGAGCGCATCGAGTTTGCCGGGGATGCCGTGGAAGTACGCGAGTACCTCAAGGCCCGGGCGCTGCGCCAACCGCGCAAATAGAACCAGCACCTTGCAGTCCCTGTAGGAGCGGGTTTACCCGCGAAGAAGACAACCCGGTGCATGACACCGGCAAAGCCGGTGTTCGCGGCTAAACCCGCGCCTGCAAATGTGGGCCAATCATGCCCGAACAGGCGCTACTGCCCAGGGCTAAGCACCCGCTCCAGCTCCGCCGCGCGGGCGCGGGTCATGTCCATCATGCAGGTGCCACCTTCCAACTGCGCCAGGGTCCCGCCACTGGCCTGTACATGGAACTGGCAATTGCCATCACGGTAAGTCAGCCACTTGCGTTGCACATCCCTCAGGCTCTTCTGCTGCCCGGAATCCAGCTTGCCCATCAATTGCTTGTACACCCGGTTCAACCGCTGGTCCTGCACTTGCGTTTCAGCCCCGATGCACGCGTTCATGGCCACGGTGCTGGAAGCCTTGTCCATGCACTGCCCGTAGGCCGCCGTGTAATCGTCCGCCATCGCTACCGGTAGCACGCAGGCCAGTGCCAGGCCGGCCAGGTAATGCTTGATCATGCTAACCCTCCTTGTGGGTTTCAAAGCGTCTGCGGCTGCTCCGGGGGCATCAACACCTTGCCTGGCTCGAAGCGCAGCGATGGCATTTGCGTCGCTGCATACAACGTTACCCCCAGGGCCGCAATCAAGGCGACATCAAGCCAGTTCCAGCCTGGCACGTCGTCAGCCCTTCGCGCCCTCCAGCAAAACCAGGCTTGCCCAAGGCAAAACACCACCATCGCTGCCAGCCACAGGTAGAAGCCTGCACCAAAGCCGGTAAGGTCATGAAACTCGTAGCTGCGGTTATCCGGCAAGCGGTCGATGCCAAAACTGCTGGCAGCCAGATACGCCGCGCCAAGCCCGGCCAGCAAGGCCAGCCGGCGAAACCGCCGATGGGCAAGGATGGCCAGGGCCAGCAGTGGGTTGGCGAACCATTGGTACAAGCCGAATGGCATACCCCATGGCCCGTACAGCAGCATCTGCAGGGCCGGCATGTGACGCTCGCCGCCCATCAGCGCACCATCGAAGAACAGGGCGAGCAGATACAGCAGCAGGCTGATACTCAGGTAGAAAACGGGCAAAGGGGATTCCTGAGAGAAACGGGACAGCCTACGACCTTAACCCAGGCCCTGCCCCGCTTCCAAACCCTCAATAGGTGCCGCGCAGGGTCACCATGAAGTTGCGTGGCTCACCATAGTAGTTGCCATAGGTCGAAGTACCCACGGTTTCGTAGTACTTCTTGTCGAACAGGTTGTTGCCGTTGAGCGTGACGTTCCAGTGATCATCGACACGGTATTCGACCAATGCGTTCCAGATCGCATAGCCGCTCTGGTCGAAGTCGAACGGTACGTTTCGCTCAACCAGCGCGCCGCTGCTGTCGTAGCGATTCACTGTACCGCTCATGTACGTGGCGCTTTGCACCTGCACGCCGCCGCCGACCTTGAAGTCGCTGAGGATACCCGGCAGCCGGTAGGTGCTGTACAGCTTGAACAGGTGCTTTGGCATCACCGTGCTCAGCGGTGCATCGGCGCTGCGGTTGCGGTTCAGGTTGAAGGTGTAGCCCCCCACCAGCATCCAGTCCGGCAGCAGCTCGCCAGACAGCTCCATGTCGATGCCCTTGCTCACCACCTTACCGTTGGACACATAGCAGCAGCTGCCCGAGAAGCCGGCGCTGGTGGCCAGGAAGTTCGGGTCTTGCACCGCTTCGTTTTCGCGGGTGCTGTAGTACAGCGCCACGCTGGCGTTGAGTGCGCCGTTGAACAACTCACCCTTGAGGCCGGTTTCGTAGGTTTTGCCGGTCATGGGCTCAAGCGGCGAACCGCTTTGCGCAGGGCCGCTGATTCGGCTGGACTGCGGTTTGTAGATTTCCGAATAGCTGACGTATGTCGACCATTGATCGTCAAGGTCGTAGACCAGGCCACCGAACGGGGTGACCTTGGTGCCTATACGCTGCTCCGGGCTGGAGATACTTGCTGGCGAGGTCAGGTTGTTGGTGTAGGTCTGCCAAAAGTGGAATCGCTGTGCACGCGCCCCGACAATCAGGTGCAGGGGTTCGGCCAGCTGCAAACGCAGGCTGCCGTACAGGCCGTACTGGCGTTGCGAGTTGGGGCTGTAGTCGCGCTTGTAGTCACGCCCGTTGCCGGGGTCGTCGAACGCCGAGCTGTCGGGGTCGAACACGTTGGCCGGCGCGCCCGATGCGGCATAAGGCGCAGTGCCCAGCCACCGGCTGTCGATCTTCTGGTAGTCGGCACCGAAGACCACTTCATGGTCCAGACCAAAGGCCTGGAAGTGGCCAGAGACGTTACCGTCATACAGGTGCTGCTCGTTCTCCTGGCGGGTCGAGGTGCCGTACCAGGTCGCCCCGGTATTGGTCACCGGGTCTACTGCATTCAGGGTGGTCGCCGTCTTGAACAGCCCAAGGTCCCAAGTGTTGGTGTAGCTGAGGTTGAGCTTCCAGTCGTCGTTGAATCGGTGGTCCACCTTGGCGAAGTACTCGCGTGCGGTGGCGTCGAGGTAGGCCCAATTCTTGGTCAGGCCGGTATGCCGTGGCAGGTTCAGGTCAGCACCATTGCTGTAGCGCGGCACCGCGCTGTTGCTGCCGGTTTCGTGGGACTTGTTGTAGCGAGCACCGAAGGTGAGCATGGTGTCGTCCGTAACGTCCGCCTCCAGCACGCCATACACCAACGGGCGCTCGGTGGCGCGGTTGTCGGTGAAATACTGGCGATCGGTGTTGGACATCACCAGGCGACCGCGCAGGCGGCCATCCCAGCCCAGCGGGCCGGACAGGTCGAACTCCTGGCGATAGTTGTCCCAGCTACCGGCCGACAGGGTCAGCTTCAGCTGGTTAAAAGAAGTTGGCCGCTTGCGCACCATGTTGATGATGCCACCCGGGTCACCCGAGCCACCATACAACGCAGCAGTACCGCGCAGCACCTCGATGTGGTCGAACTCGGCCAGTTCGAAGATGTTCGACGAATAGAACGAACCCATGGCAGTGCCCAGCGCCTGCGGTGCAGCGCCGTCGATCTGCAGGTTCTGGATGCTGAAACCACGCGAGAGGAAGTCCTGGGTGCGGAAGGTGGTGCTCTGGGTGACGATGCCCGGCGTCACTTTCATCGCCTGGTTGATGTCGGTCAGTTGCTGGTCTTCAATCAGCTGGCGAGTCACGGTCGACACCGATTGCGGCGTCTGGCGCAGGCTGGTCGGGGTCTTGGAGCCAACGCTGATCAGGCCCGGCGCGTAGGAGCCGGTGTTCTCGGTACTCTGGCCCATGCCCTGCCCGGCTACTGTGGTCACGCCGAGTTCCATCGCGTCACTGCTCACCGCCGCTTGCGGCTCGGCCACCAGCCGGTAGCCGTTATCGCTACGCTCTACCCGGTAACCACTGCCGGCCAGCAGCACGGCAAAACCGCTGTCCACCGAATACAGGCCATGCAGGCCTTTGCTTTGCAGGCCGGCCAGTGCTTCGGGGGTGAAGGCCAGCGACACGGCGGCTTGCTGGGCATAGCTACCAAGCGCCTGGGCCAGGTTGCCGGCGGGCACTTCGAAGCTACGGCGGGCGGCCTCCTCGGCGACGGCCGGCAGGGCCGCAACGGATAGGGCCAAACCGGCACAGGAAAGGCGCAAGGCCAGGGCTAGCGGGCTGAGGACGGGGTGGCCAGGGAATCGGCGCATGGTGGATCGGCTCCTTGTTCTTGATCGGTTGGCCTCTTGTCTGACGGGCCACTGCGCAGAAGCGGAACCACCTGGGTCAATTTTCTTGTGAGACGGGCTCGACCGTGGTCCACCAGCGGCCAACGCCGCCGATACGAATCGGCAGTGCCTCGGCCAGCAGGCGCAGGGCCCGCTCGCTGTCATCCAGAGGCAGTACCGCCGACACCTTGATCGCCCGCATTGCCTGGCGGTCGAAGCGCAGCACGCCACGGCGTTGCTCGGCCAGGGCATCGAGCACCTGGTCGAGCGGTACGCCGTCGGCCACCAACTGGTGATGCTGCCAAGCCCGATCGACCCGCGTCGGGTCGATGGCCGGCAACGGACCAAGCCCGTCACGCGCCACCCATGCCCGCTCGCCCTGGCCGACGACCAACTGATCGCCGGACACGGCACTGCGCGCCTCGACCCGGGACTCAAGCATGGTCAGTTCGCTGCGGGCACGGCCTTGGCTGACCACGAAACGCGTACCCAGGGCCTTGAAACTGCCTTCGTCGGTCTGTATCACGAAGGGTCGCGTCGGGTCATGGCTGACATCCACCAGCACCTGTCCATGCAGCAGGCGGATGCGCCGCTGGCCAGTGCTGAACTCCACATCCACGGCAGAGTTGCCCGCCAAGGTCAGCTGCGAGCCATCTTCCAGGGTTTGGCTGCGCCACTCGGCCGGCGCGGTATGCAAGTCGGCCAGCCAGTCCCGCGGCGTACCACCGGAAAGGCTCAGTGCGCCCAGCAAGGAGATTGCCAGGGCCACACCGAGCAAAGTGTGCCGTGCGCCCGAGCCTGGCGCCGAAACCCGTACACCGGCGCGCAGCCCGGCGCCCACCGGGCCGCGTTGCTCGCGCAGTGCCTGCACCTGGCTGATCACCCCTTGCATGCGGCGCAAGGTGGCGCCGTGGCGTGGGTCGGCCTGCAGCCAGGCGTCGAACTCACCTGCCTCGTCGGCATCCAGTTCACCCTCGCCCAGGCACAGGGCCCATTCGGCAGCTTCCTGTTCGATACGCGAGGGGTTCACGGTTCGGCAATGTCCAGCGTGCGGTGGCAATGGATCAGGGCCTGGGCCAGGTACTTGCGCACCATGCGTGGGGAAATCTGCAGGCGTTTGGCAATCTGCGGCTGGGTCAGGTCGTCCAGGTAGTAACCGACGAAAGCCTCGCGGGCATTCACGTGCAGGCCTTCCAGCAGGAAAGCGATCTGCTCCAGCGCTTCGAGGGTGATGAGGATGCTTTCGGGAGACTGGTGCCCCTCCAGCGCCTCGGCAGCCAAGGCAAGTTCGCTGAGATAGGCCTCTTCGATTTGCTGTCGACGCACCCGGTCGATCAACAGGCGGCGTGCAGTGGTACTGAGGTAGGCGCGTGGCTCGCGCATGCCCAGCAAGGCATCACGCGAGGCCAGGATGCGCACGAAGGTGTCCTGGGCGAGGTCGGCTGCGCTGTGCGAGCAGCGCAGCTTGCGACGTAGCCAGCTAAATAGCCAGCCATGGTGCTCACTGTAAAGCTGTTCAAGCGGGTACGGGCTCGGTGAGTCGGCTACGGGCATGGGGCACCGGGACACAAGTGAGAATTGTTCCCGAATAGTAGCTATTCGCCGTAAGCCTATGCAACAGGTGGTTCGAGCAACAAGCCGTAGATGCCAGAGTCGGACAGCTCACCTGCCACGCACCAGCGCGCTCGCAACGTGCCCTCCAGCACGAAGCCCTGGCGCTCAAGGGTGCGTGCCGAGCCTTGGTTGCGCGGATCGATTTCGCCTTCCAGGCGACGCATGTGCAGGGTGTGGGCGAGGTAGTCGATGAAGCAGGTCAGTGCTTCGTCCATGTAGCCCCTGCCCTGCATGGCGCTGGCCAGGCAGTAGCCGATTTCGCCACGGCGGGAAATATCGTCGATGTTGAACAGCTGGACCATGCCGATCAGTTCGCCGTTGTCGCGGCGGTACATGCCGAGCTTGAGCTGATCGCCATTGGCATAGGCTTCGCGGTCGGCGGCCAGGGCGCTTTCGGCCTCGGCCAGGTCCTGCCAGGGTGCATGGTGCCAATAGCGCATGACCTCGGGATCGGCCATGATCGCCAGCCACTGCGCGGCATCGGCATGGCGCATGGGGCGCAATTGCAGGCGCGGGCTGTCGAGGCAGAGGTCACTGGGGAAACTGCGGGGTGGGGTCACACCGGATCTCCTGTCCATTGCTGGGGAGATGACAGTTTAACGTCATGTGCTGGGTTCAGGCATCTCGGGGCTGCTTTGCAGCCCGTCGTCGGCAGGTTCACCACAGACCAGTAGCCTTGCACGATACCTGTAGGAGCGGCCTTGTGTCGCGAAAGGGCCACAAAGCGGCCCCGGCATTATTTGCATCGACGCTGAAACCCCGGGGCTACTGTGCAGCCCTTTCGCGACACAAGGCCCCACATTGACCGCGTCAGGCCGATCGATACTTCACGCCACCTCAGCCCCATCATCCGGCCAATGCGGCTCGTTCGCCCCCGGCGGAGTCAACGGTGGCAGCCCATACGCCGCCCGCGCATCATCGCAGCTCGGGTTATGAACCCCACCCTCCCAGGACGCCTCGAACTCGCGGCAAGGACTGGAACGGTTGGCGTAAATGGTACAGGCCACTTCCTTTCCGATCTCGCCCTGAAGGCTGACACAGCGGCAAGGCTTGGCATCGGTGCCGATCATGGCAACGCGGGTGGGGTTGATCTGCACCACCAGGTCGTCCGGCACAAGGCCCCCGGCAGACTGGCATTCGCCCCAGAAGAAGGACACACGGAAGTACCCGCAGCAGGCGCCGCAGTCAAGGCAAGGGTTATATTCAGACATGATGTCACGGAGGGAAGGTTGTTGTTATCGGGGCTGGCCCGCGGCGCCATTTTTAATCCAAGCGGGGGCCGCTGGATAGAGGGGGAATGAAAAAAAAATCACCGCTGATCCGGCCGCTGAACAAGGACGACCAATGCCTTCGCTGGTCGCCCCCTTGCAGTTAGCAGATGGGCTGATAAGTTTCAGCATCCCAGCGTTGCAAACCAAGGCCTGCGCTCGGCTCGTAGCCACCTCCCTGCACCTTGCTGAACTGCGTCTGCACGTCGCCACAATGCACCAGACGATCGCTTTTATCGCCCTCGGTGAGCACCGTGTAGGACTCACTACGCATCGCTTGGTACTGCCTGTCGGCAGCCGCCATGACCTGGTGATAGTTCATCAACTGGCTGCTGCTCAAGGCCAAGCGTTTCTCCAGTTGCACGCCCCAGCGGGTCAGGCAAACCTCGGCAAAGTGGCGAACGACCAGCCCGGGTTCGGCCAGCACCTTGCCATCGCCTGCGCCATCAGCCGAGGCGTTGCCTACCAGCGTGGCATGACGGCCCGGTATCGGATAAACGCATATCCGCGTCCCTTTGGCGACCGAAGGGATCACGCAGGCAAAACCTTTGGAGCGCTCATCCCTCGAGTAGAAGCCTACGTATTCTTTGACGTTATCCGCCAACGTTACGCGCTCGGCTTGCACGTTACCGACCCCAGGCACCGGGTCGATGGCAAATATGTTCACCGGTATGCCCCGCAATACCGGGTCTTGCGCCATGGCATTGGCCAGCATGTGGCAACTGATCCCTCCCCTGCTCCAGCCCACCAGGTTGACCTGGGTTGGCAGGCGCGGTTTGCGGAACATGCTGATGATGCGCTCCTGCAGTTCCTGCGGGGTTGGGTGGCGATCGCCGTAGTCGTAGGTTCGCCAGAACCATGAGGCGGAGGAAGCAACATCCGGAATCGGCACGCCGGCAGCTTTCAGCCGCTCGTATTCTTGCTCACTGAGTTTGGTGCGCCGCCAGTTGCTTTCGCCCTTGATGACCTGCAGTACATGGCTGACGTTCTCCTCCCAACCGCGACCAAACAGCTGGCCGGTCCAGTTGAAATAGCCGCCGGGTTCGACGAACAGGTTGTCATCCTGAAGGTTGCCGCTGCCTGGGCCGTCGACGGCGATCCAGTGGGCAAATTCCCGGCTCTGGTCGTTGCTGGCCAGGGTCGAGACCAGCTCGCCATTCCAGAAGTTGGGATTGGCATCGTCGAAACGGTGCGAGCCAGTGCCGCAGAAGTAGGCGGTGAAGACACTCATGGGGGATCTCTTTGGTGAGAAATGAGTGCTGAAGGTAGGCGTACGGGTAACCAGAAGGCAGGCGGAAAGCTCACCCAAGAGGCAGAAGGGGCTGCTTCGCAGCCCCAATGGGCTTACTTGCGAGCCAAACCGTCAGCCCGGAACATTTGCCGGATTCCGCGGATGGCCTGGCGAATACGGTCCTGGTTCTCGATCAGAGCAAAGCGCACATGGTCGTCCCCATAGTCACCAAAACCGATCCCCGGCGACACACAGACCTTGGCCTCGGCCAGCAGCTTCTTGGAGAACTCCAGCGAACCCAGATGCGCATACTCCGGCGGGATCTTCGCCCACACGTACATCGACGCCTTGGGGTTCTCGACCATCCAGCCCAGTTCGTGCAGCCCTTTGACCAGCAGGTTGCGGCGCTGGCGATACTGCTCGGCAATGTCGCGGACGCACTGCTGGTCGCCTTCCAGCGCGGCAATGGCCGCGACCTGTAGCGGGGTGAAGGTGCCGTAGTCGTGGTAGCTCTTGATCCGCGCCAGGGCGCTGACCAGCTCAGGGTTGCCGACCATGAAGCCGATGCGCCAGCCGGCCATGTTGTAGCTCTTGGACAGGGTAAAGAACTCCACCGCAATGTCCTTGGCCCCCGGGACCTGCATGATCGACGGGGCTTTCCAGCCATCGTAGACGATGTCGGCATAGGCCAGGTCATGCACCACCAGCACGTCGTACTGCTTGGCCAGGGCCACCACTCGCTCGAAGAAGTCCAGTTCCACGCACTGGGCGGTGGGGTTGGACGGGAAGCCGAGGATCATCATCTTAGGCTTGGGGATGGACTCGCGGATGGCCCGCTCAAGCTCGTTGAAGAAGTCCACACCCGGTACCAGCGGCACCGAACGCACCTGGGCACCGGCGATCACTGCGCCGTAGATGTGGATCGGGTAGCTGGGGTTAGGCACCAGCACTGTGTCGCCCTGGTCGAGGGTGGCCAGCATCAGGTGGGCCAGGCCCTCTTTCGAGCCGATGGTAACGATGGCTTCGCTTTCCGGGTCGATGTCGACCTCGTAGCGGTCCTTGTACCAGTTGGAGATGGCCCGGCGCAGGCGCGGGATTCCGCGAGAGGTGGAGTAGCCGTGGGTGTCTTCACGTTGGGCGACCTGTACCAGCTTCTCGACGATGTGCGGCGGGGTGGCGCCATCGGGGTTGCCCATGCTCAGGTCGATGATGTCCTCGCCACGACGGCGGGCAGCCATCTTGAGCTCGGCGGTGATGTTGAAGACGTAGGGGGGGAGACGATCAATGCGCGCAAAGCGGCGCGGCGAACCTGGGTTGGCCATGGCTTCCTCTGATTACGTAAGCGCCCGGAACCGTCCGAGCGACGCTGGCCGATGTGGCGGCCTGAGTCAGAAGATAGTGCTGAAACAGGATACCTGTAAAGGATAATTTCCTGTTTTTTTAGAACTTTTCAGATCTATTGTTTGAAAATCAGAGATTTATATTTTCCTGGGCTGGCCTCTTCGCGGGTAAACCCGCTCCTACAGGAACCTTGTAGGAGCGGGTTTACCCGCGAAGAGGCCAGCCCAGGAAAAACATCAAAAAAAAACCCGGCGCAGAGGCCGGGGTTTTCGTGAAACAGGCAGCAGTTTCAGCGAGCGTAGGTCATCAGCACGTCCGCAGCAGTCTGGCTGTCCACACCCATCATCACGCTCAGGGCAGTAACGGTGAGGATGGAGAAGCCGAACACCTTGCGGGCCCACTTGCTGTCGTCCTCGGCCTTGTAACCACCCCAGGCCATGTACAGCCAGTACAGGCCCATGGCTGCTGCCACGGCCAGGTAGCCGAGGCCGGCGTAACCGCCGAGGGTAAGCATCAGGGTGGCGAGCACGAAGGCCAGCACGTACAGCACGATCTGCTTTTTCGCCGCGAGGATGCCACGTGCCACCGGCAGAACCGGAATGTTGGCAGCGCTGTAATCCTTGAAGCGGAAGATCGCGATGGCAAAGCTGTGCGGCATTTGCCAAAGGCTGAACATCACCAGCAGGGTTACCGCAGCCAGGTCGAAGCTGTTGCTCACGGCGCAGTAGCCGATCACCGGAGGCATGGCACCCGACAGGCTGCCGACCAAGGTGCCGTGCACCGACTTACGCTTCAGCCACAGGCTGTAGAAACCGACGTAGACGACAAAGCCAATCAGTGCGCAGAACGCAGACAGCGGGTTGGCCTGGACATACAGCAGGCTGAAACCCGCCACCCCGAGCAGGGTGGCGTAGATCAGCGCGAGGGGCAGCGACATGCCGCCCTGAACCATGACTCGGTTTTTGGTGCGCTCCATCTTGTGGTCGATGTCACGGTCGATGCAGTTGTTGAACACGCATCCGGACGCAACCACCAGAGAAGTACCGATCACCACCGCCAGGAACAGGGCGAAATCCACATGGCCCTTCGAGGCAAGGAAGAAACCGCCTGCCACGGAAAGCACGTTACCGAAAATGATCCCCGGTTTGGTGATTTGGATAAAGTGCTTAACGGACATGCAGTCTTACCTCACTTGGCCAACATTTCGAAGTGGATGCTGAACATGATCCACAGCGACAGGCCGACAAGCAGAGCGATCACCAGGGTGGTGAACAGGAACGTCGAAACGTTGTTGCGTTGCTCTTTCGAGCGGTCCATGTGCAGGAAGTAAACCAGGTGAACAACCACCTGGATCACGGCCATGGCAACAATGATCAGAACGGTCAGGTTCTTCGGCAGGCTGGCGGTCATGGCCAGGCCGAACGGGATCGCAGTCAGGATGATCGACAGTACAAAACCGATCATGTACGACTTGACGCTGCCGTGATTACCTTCGTGATGAGTGTCGTGTGCGTTAGCCATTACAGAACCCCCAGCAGGTAAACGACGGTGAATACGCAGATCCAGACCACGTCCAGGAAGTGCCAGAACAGGCTCAGGCAACTCATGCGGGTCTTGGCGGTCGGCGTGATGCCGTGCTTGTTGATCTGGTACATCATGATTGCCATCCAGATCAGACCAGCAGTCACGTGCAGACCGTGGGTACCTACCAGGGCGAAGAAGCCCGACAGGAAGCCACTGCGCTGCGGGCCGAAGCCCTCGCTGATCAGGTGATGGAACTCATAGATTTCCATCGCGATGAAGCCTGCACCGAACAGGAAGGTCACAGCCAACCAGCCCAGTACGCCAGCTTTCTTGCCATCGAACATCTTCAGCATGGCGAAGCCGAAGGTGATCGAGGACAGCAGCAGGAGCAGCGTTTCAACAGCTACGAAATCGAGCTGGAAGATGTCATGACCCGACGGGCCGCCGGCAAAACTGCCGGACAGCACCGCGTAGGTGGCGAAGAGCGACGCAAACAGGATGCAGTCGGTCATCAGGTACAGCCAGAAGCCCAGTACGGTCATCTGGCCCGAGTCGTGGTGGTGGTCGTCGTGCCCATGGTCGTGACCATGAGCAGCGCCGTGCATTACTTGACTGGACATTGATTACACCCGCTCAAACGATTCGACACGTGCGCCGGCAGGCAGAGCACCTGCTTTGGCCAGCGCTTTCATACGCTCGCCTTCGATGCGCGCCACTTCTTCGGCCGGAACCATGTAGCCCTGGTCGTCACGCGCAGCGTGGCGAACGAAGACAGCGATGGTTGCAACCAGGCTCGCGCCAACCAGCCACCAGATGTGCCAGATGAAGGCGAAGCCGAAGACGGTCAGGAACAGGCCCATGAACAGACCGGTAGCGGTGTTGCTCGGCATGTGAATGGCTTCGTACTTGGCCGGAGCCTTGTACGCAACGCCTGCTTCCTTGGCTTCGTGCCAGCAGTCCAGGCCAACTTTCTCAGGCATGTGAGCGAAGTTGTAGAACGGAGGTGGCGAAGAAGTCGACCATTCCAGGGTACGGCCGCCCCATGGGTCGCCGGTCACGTCCAGGTTCTGGTTGCGGTCGCGGACCGAAACGAAGATCTGGATCAGCTGGCAAGCGATACCGAACAGGATCAGCACGGCGCCGACAACGGCTACGTACAGGTAGGGTTCCCACAGTGGGTTGTCGGAGTGGTTCAGACGACGGGTCATGCCCATGAAGCCCAGGGCGTACAGCGGCATGAACGCAACGTAGAAGCCCGACAGCCAGAACCAGAAGGCAGCTTTGCCCCACTTCTCGTTCAGGGTGAAGCCGAAGGCTTTCGGGAACCAGAAGGCGAAACCGGCGATGTAGCCGAATACCGCGCCACCGATGATCACGTTGTGGAAGTGCGCAATTACGAACAGGCTGTTGTGCAGAACGAAGTCAGCACCCGGAACGGCCAGCAGTACGCCAGTCATGCCACCGATGGAGAAGGTGACCATGAAGCCCAGGGTCCAGAGCATCGGTGCGGTGAAGCGCACACGGCCTTGGTACATGGTGAACAGCCAGTTGAACAGCTTCACACCGGTCGGAATGGAGATCAGCATCGTCGCCAGGCCGAAGAAGGTGTTGACGCTGGCGCCGGCACCCATGGTGAAGAAGTGGTGCAGCCATACAGCAAAGCCGAGGATGGCGATCGCGCCCGATGCGTAAATCATCGAGTGGTGGCCGAACAGGCGTTTGCCAGAGAACGTCGAAGTTACTTCCGAGAACACGCCGAAGGCCGGCAGGATCAGGATGTAAACCTCAGGGTGACCCCACGCCCAGAACAGGTTGACGTACATCATCGGGTTCCCACCAAGCTCGTTGGTGAAGATGTGGAAGTCCAGATAACGGTCAACAGTCAGCAGAGCGAGTGCAGCAGTCAGGATCGGGAACGAAGCGACGATCAGTACGTTGGCCCAGGTGCAGGTCCAGGTGAAGATCGGCATGTCCATCAGCTTCATGCCAGGTGCGCGCATCTTCATCACGGTGACGAGGAAGTTCACGCCGGTAAGCGTCGTACCCAATCCGGATAGCTGTAGCGCCCAGATGTAGTAGTCGACACCCACCCCAGGGCTGTACTGAATGCCCGCGAGCGGCGGATAGGCAACCCAGCCGGTCTTGGCGAATTCACCAACGCCCAGCGAGATGTTGACCAGCAGCACGCCTGCCAGCAGCAGGTAGAAGCTCAGGGAGTTCAGGAACGGGAAGGCAACGTCACGTGCACCGATCTGCAGAGGAACCGCCAGGTTCATCAGACCGGTGAAGAACGGCATCGCCATGAAGATGATCATGATCACACCGTGAGCGGTGAAGATCTGGTCATAGTGTTCAGGCGGCAGATAGCCTTCGGAGCCGCCGGTTGCGGCAGCCAGCTGGGTACGCATCATGATGGCGTCGGCGAAGCCGCGCAGCAGCATGACCATCGCGACGATGATGTACATCACGCCGATCTTTTTGTGGTCGACAGTAGTCAGCCACTCGCTCCACAAGTAGGTCCACTTGCGGAAATAGGTGATAAGACCGACGACAGCGATACCGCCGAGCGCGATCATGGCAAGCGTCACCATGACTATCGGCTCGTGATAGGGTATCGCCTCCAGGCTTAGTTTACCGAACATCTCTTACTCCTCTGCACCGGCAGCTGGTTGCATACTCGATTCCACACCCTTGGTTGTGGCCAGATCTGTGCTGCCTGCTTCTTCGTGGCTACGACCGCGGTTCATGCCTTCGTACTTGTCGACGATCAGCTGGAACTGCTCAGGCGAAGCCTCGCTGTACAGCGCGACCGGGTTGTTTTCGCTTGGTTTGGCCAAGGCGGCATATTCGGCCTTGTCCAGCTTCTTCGGCGACTGCTTGACTTCAGCGACCCACTTGTCGAAGTCTTCCTGAGAGGTGGCAGTAGCCTTGAATTTCATGCCGGTGAAGCCAGCACCGCTGTAGTTGGCGCTGATACCGTCGAATTCGCCATTTTCGTTGGCGATCAGGTGCAGCTTGGTGGTCATGCCGGCCATGGCGTAGATCTGGCCGCCCAGGCCCGGGATGAAGAACGAGTTCATCACGGCGTCGGAAGTGACGCGGAAGTTGACCGGGGTATTAGCCGGGAAGACGATCTTGTTGACCGTGGCAATGCCCTGCTCCGGGTAGATGAACAGCCACTTCCAATCCAGCGCGACCACGTCGATCTGAACCGGCTTCACGTCCGAATCAAGCGGACGATAAGGGTCCAGCTTGTGGGTGGAGTGGTAGGTGACGTAACCCAGGGCGATGATGATCAGGATCGGGATGATCCACACCGCGGCCTCGATCTTGGTCGAGTGCGACCAGTCAGGGGTGTAGGTGGCTGCCTTGTTGGAAGCACGGTACTTCCAGGCGAACGCCAGGGTCATGATGATGACAGGAATTACCACCAGCAGCATCAGGCCGGTAGCGATCAGGATCAGGTTCTTTTGCTCAATGCCGACCTGGCCCTTCGGGTCGAGCAGGGTCCAGTTGCACCCACTGAGTAAAAGCATGCCTAAAAAGGGCAATATGCCAAACAGTCTGGGGTAACGCTTTTTACTCATCTCACGACCTCTAGATCAGCTTGCTTCAATGCAATTTGTGTTTTGGTAGCCAACACTTCGTCCTGCCAAGTGAGGCATTTCGCGCCCGTACTCACTCCTGCCTGGGGTCCGACTGCAGGACCTTGGCTTCAAGCGGGTTAGCGGTGCTTATGGTTTCGTAGGCAACAGGCCTGTACTTCAGACCAAGTCCATTTGGTGCGGGAAAACGCGGAGGGGTGTCCGCCCGGTATCGCCGTTGGGCGAAACTTGACGAAGTCAGCAAAAAGGAGCGCTGAGGCTTCCTTCAATCCTGCGACTCGCAAGCAGTGCCGAACGGAAATTGGGGGCGATTGTAGATAGGTCGCCAACCCTTGACTATGACTTATTGAGCAACAGTCTTTTACAGAATCCGTAACAATGATGCTCAAGAATTCAACTTCGCGACAGTTTGTCGCACCCCGCTTGCCAGGCCTCAAAGCCGCATTCTGCAAGGCTTAGGGATTGATCTGGATCAAGCGGTGCGCAACTTTTCCCTCTCCTCATGCGGTGCAAAAGACCCCATGCAATTCGGGACTTTTGTCTAAACCTGGCGTCGGTTGCGGTAGATACCGAGCGGAACCAGGACGGCGGTCAGCACGAACGCCACAAGTGCCCATTGCGCCAGCGACAGACCGAGGATCGGCGGGTAGGGTGTGCTGCAGAAGCCGTCGACCTGAAATGCCAGTGGCCACAGCTTTGCCAGTGGCAGGTCATCCACGATCGGCTGCAAGGTATCGATACCGCAACTGACCATGGGGTTGGCGAGTATATACACATGGTTGCCGGCCGCAACGATTCCGCCAATTGCACTGATCACCACCAGCGCTTCGAAGAAGGTCAGGCTGCGGCGCCCGGGCATCGCCGCCGCGATGAAGGCAAACACGGCAATGAACAGCAGTGCATAACGTTGCAGGATGCACAACGGGCAAGGTGCCTCGCCCAGCACCACTTGCATGTAGAGGGCACCGCCGATCAGCGAGAGGCAGATCAGGCCCAACAGCACCAGAAAGCGCCGTTCCCGATTCAGGCGCGATGTTTGTTCGTTCATTGCCGGTTCCTTCGATGGATAGTGGCAGCGTGGTCCGCCTGCCTGGGCGCAAGTCTACACGCTGGGCAGGGCCTGTGAGCGTGCCGAGGAAGCGGTGCGATAGCACTGCGCAGGACTATCCGGTGTGGCTGAGACCGGCCGCAACGACGTCGGTTCAACGCCAGGCGGCAAAAAACGGCTGCCCAGGTGCCGCGCAGGGGCAAGCCCCTCGACACCCGGGAGTGAAGGATAACGTGATTAAAGGACGATTAAGGATGAAAGCTGCGCAGGTGTTTTCATCTCTTCTTTATATATAGGCAGAAAGGTGTGCTGCAGCGGGGGGCTAGTACGCTATAGGCCTGTACCGGCCCCTTCGCGGGTAAACCCGCTCCTACAGTTACGGCACCCCATTCAAGACCGGTGCAATGCCTGTAGGAGCGGGCTTGCCCGCGAAGAGGCCGGCACAGGCGCTACATCACTCCAGCGCTGCCGCCGGCCCGAAGAACTCGTAGCGGCTCTGCTGCTCCGGCACGCCCAAGCCCTTCAACTGACGCTTGACCGCCGCCATGAAGCCCTTGGGCCCGAGGAAGTAGGCATCCACGTCACGTTCCCGCGGCAGCCACTCTGCCAGCAGGTCTTCACTCAGCAAACCCACCGCATCGGCTGCAGCGCCCCCTTCCGGCTCGGCATAGCAGTAGAAGCGCTTGAGCTGTGGATGACGCGCCGCCAAGCCATCGATCCAGTCGCGGAAGGCATGCACCGCGCCGTTACGCGCACAGTGGATGAAATGCACCTCGCGCCGGGTTTGCAGTGCTGCCTGCAGCATTGCCAGGGTCGGGGTAATGCCCACCCCTCCACTGATCAGCACTAGCGGCTTGTCGCTGGCTGCCAGGGTAAAGTCCCCCGCAGGCGGGAACAGTTGCAGGGTATCGCCCACCACCAGCTCATCGTGCAGGTAGCTGGAGACCTTGCCGCCCGCCTCGCGCTTGACGCTAATGCGGTATTCCTTGCCGTCGCACAGCGCCGACAGGGAATAGTTACGGCGCTGCTCGGCACCGTCAATGTCAAGCTTCAGGCCGATGTACTGGCCAGGTTCTGCCTTGAGCACCGGCATGCCGTCCACCGGGGCGAAGTAGAACGAAACGATCTCGCTGCTTTCCTGCTCACGGCGTACCAGGCGGAATTCACGTGTACCGCGCCAGCCACCCTCGGCCTCTTCCTTCTCTTTATAAAGGTTTTCTTCAGCGCCAATCAGAATGTCGGCCAGCTGGCCATAGGCCGCGCCCCAGGCGTCGATCACCGCAGGGGTGGCAATGTCCTTGCCCAGCACTTCTTCGATGGCGCGCAGCAGGCAGCTTCCGACAATCGGGTAGTGCTGCGGCAGAATCTGCAGGGCAACATGCTTGTTGATGATCTGCCCGACCAGGCCGCCCAGTTGCTCCAGTTGGTCGATATGGCGGGCATACATCAACACGCCGTTAGCCAGCGCACGCGGCTGATCGCCGCTGGCCTGGTGGGCCTGGTTGAACAGCGGCCGTACCTCGGGGTACTCGCTGAGCATCATCTTGTAGAAGTGGGTGGTCAGTGCTTCGCCGCCGCTTTCCAGCAGGGGTACAGTGGCCTTGATGATTGCACGTTGTTCGGCATTGAGCATTGCAACAACTCCTGAGCCTGTGGCTTCAAATGACTGCCCATGCCATTACAGCAATCGTGCCAACTTTTAACGCCAGCAAAATCAGGGGCTTGATGCAGGTCATGTCAAAACGACCTACCCCCGCGTATAGTCATATCGACCCATAGGAGTCCATATGACTACAAAGCCACTGCTCACCGCCCTGCTGCCTCTGGTCAGCGACCTGTCCCGCGATTTGCCCGACCAGGAACGCTACCGCCGCCTGTTGCAAGCCATGCGTGGCCTGCTGCCGTGCGATGCCGCAGCACTGCTGCGACTGGATGGCGAATGGCTGGTACCGCTGGCAGTGGATGGCCTTAGCCCCGACACCCTCGGCCGGCGCTTTCGGGTCAGCGAACACCCGCGTTTCCAGATACTGCTCAGCCGCCCGGAGCCCACCCGTTTCGCCAGCGATTCCGAACTGCCCGACCCCTACGATGGTTTGGTCCACGCCCCCGATGCGGACCTCGAAGTGCACGACTGCATGGGCTGCCCGTTGATGGTCGATGAGCGCCCATGGGGCCTGCTCACCCTCGACGCCCTCACCCCCGGGCAGTTCCAGAGCCTGGAACTGGATGCCCTGCAGGCTTTTGCCAGCTTGGCGGCCGCCACCGTTACCGTGGCCGAGCGTATCGAGCACCTGGCCCTGCGCGCCGAAAACGAGCACCATCGCGCCGAGCTCTACCGCCAGGCCAGCAGCCAGAATAGAGAGCTGATTGGCCAGAGCCCCGCGCACAAACGCCTTGTGGAAGAAATTCGTCTGGTCGGCAGCAGCGACCTGACCGTGCTGATTACCGGCGAGACCGGCGTCGGCAAGGAGCTGGTGGCCCAGGCCCTGCACCAGGCCAGTAGCCGCTCCGACAAGCCGCTGATCAGCCTCAACTGTGCCGCCCTGCCCGACACCTTGGTGGAAAGCGAACTGTTCGGCCATGTGCGCGGCGCCTTCACCGGTGCGCATGGCGAGCGCCGCGGCAAGTTCGAGCTGGCCAACGGCGGAACACTGTTCCTCGACGAAGTGGGCGAACTGCCGCTGACGGTGCAGGCGAAGCTGTTACGCGTGCTACAAAGCGGCCAACTGCAGCGCCTGGGTTCGGACCGCGAGCACCGGGTCGACGTGCGTCTGATCGCAGCGACCAACCGCGACCTGGCTGCCGAGGTGCGTACGGGCAACTTCCGCGCCGACTTCTATCACCGCCTCAGCGTATACCCGCTGCACGTGCCACCGTTGCACGAACGTGGGCGAGACGTGCTGCTATTGGCGGGCTACTTCCTCGAACAGAACCGTTCACGGCTGGGCCTGAACAGCCTGCGCCTGAGCCATGAGGCCCAAGCCGCGTTGATCGCCTACGACTGGCCAGGCAATGTGCGCGAACTGGAACACCTGATCGGCCGCTCGGCCCTCAAGGCGCTGGGCCAGCACCCTGACCGGCCACGTATCCTCACCCTCGACGCCATCGACCTGGACCTGCGCGTGTCGGCAGCGACGCCAGGCACGCTGCCCTCCCCCGCTGCACCGCTGCAAGTGGTCACCCCGCCTGAAGGCGGCTTACGTGAAGCCGTCGATATTTACCAGCGACAGGTGATCGAAGCCTGCCTGCAGCGGCATCAGGACAACTGGGCAGCAGCGGCCCGCGAACTCGGTCTGGACCGCGCAAACCTGAGCCGTTTGGCCCGCAGGCTTGGGCTTCGCTGAGGCTTTTCTACCAAAGGATTAACCCAGAAAGCCATCTGGTTGCTTCCCCACCGGCTGCTATATCTCCCTAACCACCCGTTTGTCGACTGCCTGGTCGAGGCTGTGCGTAAAAACCCTGAGAGGGCTCTGTTACGTCGGTCGTGGCCCAAATGTCGGGCCGGGGGATCCGGATATCAGCAGGGAGCATCCATGGACAACATCGTCGTCGCCGATAAGCAATCCGAAGTCGCCACTCAGAGCGCCTGGGGCAATATCAATCTCAAAGCACCAAGCGTCGTTCAGATACCGGTATCTCCCGACAAAGTGGCCACCGTTACCCAACGCGGGCAGGACCTGATCGTCACCCTGAAGTCGGGTGAAAAAGTCACCATCGGTAACTTCTTCGCCGTGGACCAGGCCGGCGTCGGCAGCGATATGGTCTTCGTCGGCGAAGACGGCACCCTGTGGCATGCCCAGTACGATGCGGCAGCGTTCACCGGTTTCACCTTCGAAGAAGTGGCCTCGCTGGACGAACTGGTTGCGGGCATCGGTACTGCAGGCAGCGCCATGCCAACTTGGGCGATTGCCGGGCTCAGCCTGCTCGGCGTGGGCGGCGCGGCAGCAGCGGCGGACAATGGAGGCGGGGGCAGCAGCGGCGGTTCCGACCCCGACACCAGCGCACCGGCCACGCCGATCGACCTGCTGGTTTCACCGGATGGCCTGCGTCTGACCGGCCGTGGCGAAGCAGGCACCACGGTGAACATCCGCGACGCCGCCGGCAACCTGATCGGCAGCGGCACAGTGGGTGCCGACGGCAACTTCGACGTGACGTTGAGTGCGCCGCAGATCAACAGCGAAAACCTTGATGTCACCCTGACCGACGCCGCCGGCAATGTCTCGGCGCCTGGCACTGTCACTGCGCCGGACGCAACGGCACCACTGGCGCCGACCGACCTGGCTATCAATGAACAGGGCACCACGCTCACCGGTCGTGCCGAGCCCGGCTCGACGGTTTCCGTACGAGGCGCAGGTGGCGTATTGCTGGGCACTGCTGTGGCCGGTGTCGACGGCCAGTTCAGCATCACTCTGCAACCGCCACAAATCGACGGCCAGGCCCTGGAGATCAGCGCCGCAGACGCGGCTGGCAATAGCTCGCCAGTTGCCAGCATCACGGCACCGGACGTCGACACCCCTGATACTACAGCCCCTGAACAACCGACCGACCTGGCCCTGGCCGAAGGCGTCACCTTCACGGGTCGCGGTGAGCCCGGCGCTACCGTGCAGGTACGCGATGCCGGCGGTGCTGTCATCGGTACTGGTGTCGTCGGGGCCGACGGCCTGTTCAGCCTCACCCTGTCGCCGGCCCAGGCCAATGGTGAAGCACTCGACGTGCGTCTGGTGGATGCCGCCGGTAACAGCTCTACCCCACTGCAATTCGATGCGCCGGACATTACCCCGCCCGATGCGGTGAGCAGCATTGCCGTCGACGCTGACGGCCTGGCCCTGAGCGGTCGCGGCGAACCCGGCGCCACTGTCGAAGTGCGCGACGCCAATGGCACCGTGATCGGCACAGGTGTTGTGGGAGCCAATGGCACCTTCCTGATTGATCTGGATCCGGCGGTGCAGCCGGGCGAGCAGTTGAGTCTGGTACAGGCCGACCCAAGCGGCAATGCGTCCGTGGCTACCGAGTACGACGTCCCACTGACCTCCGCGCCCGACAGCCCAAGCAATCTGGCCATCGATGCTGATGGCATCACCCTCACCGGTACCGCGCCAGCCGGCAGCCGTGTGCAGGTGCATGATGCCAACGGCACGTTGATTGGCAGTGCCATTGCCAACGCCGATGGCAGCTTCAGCATCGAACTGAATCCCGCACAAGCCAACGGCGAACTGCTGGACGTGGTCGCCATCGATGACGGCGGCGTTTCCTCACTGCCCACCCAGATCACCGCCCCCGACATCACCGCCCCTGCCGCACCGACCGAGTTGGTGATCAATGCCGACGGCAGCGTGGTCACCGGCCGCGCCGAACCGGGCAGCACCGTACGCGTGCTGGCCGCCGACGGCACCACTGTGCTGGGTAGCGTGGCAGTGGGCGCTACCGGCAGCTTCAGCATCACCCTCGACCCGCCACAGGTAGACGGCGAGGTGCTGCAAGTCACCGCCACCGATGTGGCAGGCAACGCCTCCACCGCCGGCA
>NZ_JBTRAR010000034.1:0-54685 GCF_054611535.1 Pseudomonas sp. VEM90
ATCATCTACCAGGCCAAGTAAGCAAAAAGGCCGGCATCTCTCGATACCGGCCTTTTTGCTTACTTGGCCTGGTAGATGATCCCCGGGCTGCACTGCACCATCTGGTAATGGTCCGGCAAGCCGTTCAGCGCTTCCGAGGCGCCGAGGAACAGGTAACCACCGGGCTTGAGGGTACTGTGAATGCGCAGCAGGATGTCCTTCTTCACCTGCGCCGAGAAATAGATCAGCACATTGCGGCAGAACACGATATCGAACTTGCCCAGACTGGCATAGCTGTCGAGCAGGTTGAACGAGCGGAACTCGACACGGCTGCGAATCGCTGGCTTGACCGCCCAGCGCCCCGGTCCCTTGGGGTCGAAGTAGCGCTGCAAGCGTTCCTGGGACAAGCCGCGGGCAATCGCCAGGCTGTCGTATTCGCCAGTCTTGCAGTTGGTCAGCATGGTGCCGGAGAGGTCGGTGGCGACGATCTGCGCCCCCATCTTCAACTGGCCGAGGTTGCTGCGCTCGAACTCATCGATCGCCATCGAGATGGAATACGGCTCCTGCCCCGACGAACAGGCCGCCGACCACATGCGCAGTCGCTGGCCGGGGTTGTTGCGAATGAACTCGGGGATAACCTTGTTCTTCAGCACTTCGAACGGATAGGTGTCGCGAAACCACAGGGTCTCGTTGGTGGTCATGGCATCGACCACCTGCTCGCGCAAGCCGCCGCGCGGCTGGGCCTGAATGCGCTGCACCAGCTCACCCAGGCTCTTGATGCCCTGTTGTTCCATCAGCTTGTTGAGACGGCTGGAAACCAGGTACTGCTTATTCTCGCCCAGCAGGATGCCACAGGCTTTCTCCAGGAAGACCCGGAACTGTTCGAAATCCAAATTACCCGTAGACACTACTGCCGCCTCTTTTCAATCACTGGTGCCGAGGGGCATGCCCCCGGCTGCTTCAATGCGCTGCCTTGATCCGGTCGACCACCCGTTGGGCCAGGTCGTCCGGCTTGAACTTGGCCAGGAAGTCATCGGCGCCGACCTTCTTGACCATTGCCTGGTTGAACACCCCGGAAAGCGAAGTATGCAGGCAGATGTGCAACTTTTGCATGCGCGGATCGCTGCGAATCTCCGCCGTTAGCGTATAGCCGTCCATTTCCGGCATTTCAATGTCCGAGATCATCATCAGGAACTCTTCTTCCGGCTTTTTGCCCTCATCCACCAGCTGACGCAGGTAGTTCAGCGCCTGACGACCATCATTGAGCGCCACCACCTCGACCCCTACGGTCTGCAGGCAACGGCTGACCTGCTTGCGCGCCACCGACGAGTCGTCGACGGTCAGCACCCGCATCAATACCGCCTTGTCCTGCACCTCGGCATCGATCACACCGGCCGATACCGACTCGGACGACGGCGACACTTCGGCCAGCACCTTCTCCACATCGATGATCTCGACCATGCGGTTGTCCACCCGGGTGACCGCAGTCAGATAGTGGTCACGGCCGGTCCCCTTGGGTGGCGGATGAATCTCTTCCCAGTTCATGTTGACGATGCGCTCCACCGAATGCACCAGGAAGCCTTGGGTCTTGGTGTTGTACTCGGTGATGATCACGAAGCTGTTGCGTGTGTCTTCCTGCAGCGGCCGCAACCCGGTGGCCATCGACAAGTCGAGGATCGGGATGGTCGCCCCGCGAATATTGGCAACGCCACGCACCACAGGGTGCGCCTTGGGCAGCAAGGTCAGCGCAGGGCATTGCAGTACTTCCCTGACCTTGAACACATTGATGCCGTAAAGCTGTTCGCCATTGAGGCGGAACAGCAGCAATTCCAGGCGATTCTGCCCCACCAGCTGCGTGCGCTGGTTGACCGAATCCATAACACCCGCCATGCCAGACTCCTTAACGTTTCAGCCTTTCGTTGCCACTCAGGTAGCGAGTCGGCACGGGCTTTGCTTTTTTGAGTGTCATGCACACGAAAACGACATTTTCCCGACGATTGACACGCCTGCTGGCCACGCTGTGCCTGCTGATGCCCGGCGTTCGCACGGTAGCGGACGCGTTCACCTTGCCTGAACAGCTTATCGGTGTCACCCAAGGGTTTCTTGAATTCACCGTTGAAGATTATCTGTCCACCACCCAGACGGCCGGCCGCTATGAAATCCAGGTCAACCCGCTGGACCCACGCCTGCGCATGCCGTTGTGCAGCCAGCAGCTGGACGCTTCGTTGGAAAGCCCGGCCAAGCCGCTGGGCCGGGTGACGGTAAGGATACGCTGCAACGGCGCAGCACCGTGGACGGTATTTGTACCGGCCACCGTGCGACTTTTCCGCGACGTGGTAGTGGTAACCCGCCCGCTCAAGCGCGACAACACGGTCGGCGAAGGTGACGTGGCCCTGCGCGAGCGCGATGTCGGCACCCTGGGCCAGGGCTTTCTGACCGAACTGGACCAGGCGGTGGGCATGAAGATGCTGCGCCCCACGGTGATCGACCAGGTGCTCACCCCGCAACACCTGGAACAGGCCGAGGTGGTTCGCAAGGGTGACCATGTGGTGATCATTGCCCGCAGTGGCAGCCTGAGCGTGCGCATGCCGGGCGAAGCCCTGAGCAAAGGCGGCCTGAGCGAGCAAATCCGGGTACGCAACCTCAACTCCAAACGCGTGGTCAAGGCCAGGGTTACCGGGCCTGGCCAGGTCGAGGTCAGTATGTAGGCCAACCACCAGATTGCGCTGGCAGTGAGGAACCGCTTTTCCTAAACTGTGTCAGAACACGGGTTCGCGGGCTTGCCGACAGGCGGCAGTGCATTTGTGCCTAAAGTTTATATCGGGTTGGCCGAAAACAAGGCAAGCGTCCAAATACCCAGAGGTTTCTGATTATGGTCATCGACTTCAGTCGTTTGAATAACTCTCCGTCCGTCACGGGCGGCGTACGCGGCAACACCGCGTCCGGCAGCGCCGAAAAACCGGCAGCCAGCCAGGAAGCGGCAAGCGCCACCAATGCCAGCGGAGAAGCAGTACACCTCAGCCAGGAGGCCCAGCAGTTGCAGAAGATCAGCGACAAGCTGCGCGACGAGCCGGTGGTCAACAGCGCCCGCGTGGCCGAGTTGAAACAGGCGATCGCCGACGGCAGCTACCAGGTCGATGCCGGCCGGGTCGCCAGCAAACTGCTTGATTTCGAAGCCCAGCGCTGACCGTACGGCGCGCTGACTTCACGGACGCTAGAAAAGCCAAGAGTTAGCCATGCACGACACCACCTTGCTGCAACTGATCGAAGATGACATTGCCCCGATGCAGGAACTGCTCGACCTTCTGCACAAGGAAGCAATCGCCCTGCATGGCCGCGACATGCCGCTGCTGGAGCAAATCCTGGCGCGCAAGCAGTCGTTGATCATCTTGCTCGAGCAGCACGGCCAGCGCCGCAGCCAATTGCTCGGCAGCCTGGGCCTGAGTGCCGACCGCACCGGTGTGCAGGCTGTAGCCGCGCAGTCACCCCATGGTGATGTGATGCTGCAGCGGCTCGACATGCTGTCGCAACTGATGGACGACTGCCAGCAGGTCAACCAGACCAATGGCCGGATCATCCAGGTGCAGCAGCAGGTCACCAACAACCAGATCCGCATCCTTCAGGGCGGCGATTCGCCCTCACTCTACGACAGCCGTGGCAGCACCTCGCCTCTGGCCAAGCCGCGTGCGCTCAGCCAAGTGTGATTTTTCTATCAAGGCACAGAACATAGTGGCAAAATGCCGTCACTTGCGTGTGTCGCTTTTGCCTGGAGAACGATAAGCTGTGTTCAATGAATCCGATGCCCCGCAGCCACCCAAGGTGTTGAGCACCCCCTTGGAGATTGCGGCCAACTTGCGGCAGCTGCAGGAAAGCCACGACCCCCTGATCATCACCTTCCACGACCGCAGCCAGCGCTTCCAGAGCTATGTGGTGCGCGTGGACCGCGAAAGCAACACCCTGGCGCTGGACGAGATGATCCCCCGTGACGGCGAGAAATTCATCGAGAACGGCGAGCACTTCCGCGTCGAAGGCTTCCACGATGGTGTACGCATCGCCTGGGAATGCGATCACGAGCTGAAAATCAGCGAAGTCGACGGCCACCGCTGCTACAGCGGCGCCCTGCCGCAAGAGATGACCTACCACCAGCGCCGCAACGCCTTCCGCGCCGCGCTGAAGCTATCGCAACTGGTCGACATCATCCTCGACGGGGCTCACCTCAAGGGCAACGGCGCCATGCGAGGCAAGCTGCTGGATATCTCGGCCACCGGCTGCAAACTGCGCTTCGAAGGCAATATCGAAGACCGCTTGCAACTGGGCCAGGTGTATGAGCGTTTCAAGGCGGGCAACCCGCTGGGCCTGGTGGATACCATGGTCGAACTGCGTCATCTGCACTATGAAGAGCGCATCAACACTACCTTTGCCGGCGTGCGCTTCCACAATCTGAGCGGGCAGGCTCAACGCAAGATCGAGAGTTTCGTGTACCAGCTGCAGCGTGAGGCGCGGCGGTTCGACAAGGACGATTATTGATCGTCAGTCGGTAAAACAGAAAACGCCACCTGCTGAGGTGGCGTTTTCATTTGTGTTTCTGCTGGGCTGGCCTCTTCGCGGGTAAACCCGCTCCTACACTGACTTGCTGACCTCTTCAGGTTCAGGCGCCTGTTGCTGCGCGCCCTTCTCTTCATCCTCGGTGTCTTCAGCCGCCACCGGCGCCTGCATCACGTCCTGCACGGTCTGCTCATCCACCCGCGGGTCCAGCGCCGCCGACAACGGCGAACCGGCCGCCGGCATTGCCACGTGGCCCAGCGGTGCATCCTGTACCTGATGCAGGCCGGTAACCGCTTTCGGCCGAATGCGCCAGACCAGCACCAGGGCAAAGAATACGAAGAAGGCATACAGCATCTGCGCACCCAATACCTTCATCAGAACCCCTGCCGCCAGCGGGCCGACACATGCACCCACACCGTAGGTCACCAACAGCATCGCCGTCAGCGATACCCGGCGCTCGCTTTCAACGTGGTCATTGGAGAAGGCAACCGCCAGCGGGTACAGGCAGAACTGCAGCAACGAGATCAGGAAGCCGATACCAAACAGCAACTCCAGCGGCACACTGGGCAGTATTGCCAATGGCGCAGCAGCCAGTGCCAGCCCCACCGCCACGCTACGAATCAGCACGGCCCGGTCATAACGGTCAGACAACCAGCCCAGCGGCCACTGCACCAGCAGGCCGGCAAAAATGCAGCTACCCATGAACAGACCGATCTGTTCGGTACTCATGCCCTGGCTTGACGCATATAAAGGCGCCAGACCGTAGAACGAGCCGACAATCAGGCCCGAGCCCAACACCGTACTGAGCGACTGCGGCACACGCTTGATGAAGAACTTCGGCTCCATCGGTGCCGGGCGCAAGGGCGCCGGGTGAATACGCCGGGTCATCGCCACGGGCACCAGGCACAGGGCAAAGCACATCGCCACCAGCATCAGCAACTCAGGGCCGAGCTGCGGGTGCACCACCAGGATCAACTGGCCAAGCACCAGCCCCAGGTACGAGGCAATCATGTAACCGCTGAACACCGCGCCCCGGTGTTTCACATCGGCCTGCTCATTGAGCCAGCTCTCGATGACCATGTATTGGCACATCATCCCCAGGCCGACGATCATGCGCAGCCCGACCCAGGCCGGCAGCCAGCTGGTCAGGCCATGACCGAGCACCGCAGCGCCGACGATACCGGCACAGGTGGCATAGGCGCGTATGTGCCCTACCCGCCCGATCAGCCGGTGGCCAACCTTGCCGCCAACCGCCAGGCCAAAGTAGTTGGCCGCCATCAAAGCACCCACCCACAGGCTGTCGACATGGTCGGCAGCCAGGCGCAGGGCCAGGTAGGTGCTGAGCAGGCCTGAGCCGATCAACATCATCAGCGCGGCGAAATACAACGACTGAAACGGCTTCCATACATTTCGCATACGTCCCGTGGAGCTCCCTGGTCAGGTGGCAGTTTTGGGTGCTAGCAGCATAAATGCAAAAACCGCCTGGCGCAGGCCCCCCGACAGCTATTTGGCTGTGCGGGGGCGTGCCCGGTGCAGGTTGTGTCGCGCTCAGGCCTGTGCCGCCAGCACCCGGCGCTCCCACGGCGTGATCTCGTCGAAGAAATCGCTCAGCTCAAGGGTCTTGCTGGCGATGTAGCCTTCGATGAACTCGCTGCCGAACAGTTCCCGCGCCAGCGTGCTGCGCTCGAGCCTTTCAAGGGCCGCGTGCAGCGTGCACGGCAGGCTCAGGTGCTCGGGCACCTCGAATTCGCCCTGAATGGCCGGCGATGGCTGCAAGCGCTGCTCGATGCCATGCAGCCCGGCGGCCAGGCTGGCAGCAATGGCCAGGTACGGGTTGGCATCGGCGCCAGGCAGGCGGTTTTCCACCCGTCGCGCGACCGGCGCACTGGCCGGTATGCGCAATCCAGCAGCACGATTGTCCTCGGACCAGCATGCATTGTTCGGCGAGGCATAGGGGTGGCACAGACGCTGGTAGGAATTGACGTTGGGCGCGAACAGGGCGGTGAAGTCGGCCATGCACGCCTGCAACCCGCCGATGAAATGGTGGAAGGTGTCTGTCGGCAGGCCTTGTTTGTCACTGAACACGTTACGCCCGCTGCTGGCCTCGACCAGGCTCTGGTGAATATGCATGGAGCTGCCGGGCGTACGCGCCAGCGGCTTGGCCATGCAGACCACCGTCAGCCCGTGCTTGAGCGCCACTTCCTTGAGCAGGTGCTTGAACAGGAAGGTCTGGTCGGCCAACAGCAGCGGGTCGCCATGCAGCAGGTTGATCTCGAACTGGCTGACACCCATTTCATGCATGAAGGTGTCACGTGGCAGGCCGAGCGCGGCCATGCAGTGATACACCTCCTTGAAGAACGGGCGCAGGCCGTTGTTGGAACTGACACTGAACGCCGAATGGCCCAGCTCGCGGCGACCATCGCTGCCTACCGGCGGCAGGAACGGTTGCTGCGGGTCGGTGTTGGGGGCAAAGACGAAGAACTCCAGCTCGGTTGCCACTACCGGCGCCAGGCCCAGTACCGCATAGCGGGCTATCACGGCCTTCAGCTGGCCCCGGGTGGACAGTGCCGAGGGGCGGCCATCCAGCTCGTTGGCATCGCAGATGGCCAAGGCGCGGCCGTCATCGCTCCAGGGCAGGCGGTGGACCTGACCGGGTTCGGCCACCAGTGCCAGGTCGCCGTCGTCACTGCCATAGAATTTCGCTGGTGGATAACCGCCCATGATGCATTGCAGCAGCACGCCCCGGGCCATCTGCAGACGACGGCCTTCGAGGAAGCCGTCGGCGGTCATCACCTTGCCGCGCGGGACGCCGTTGAGGTCGGGGGTGACGCATTCGATTTCATCGATGCCCTGGAGCTGAGCGGTGCTCATGACGCTTGTCCTTGTTGTTGTAGGCTGACAACAACATAGGCTGCGGGTGTTTAAAATATCAAGCAGCCCATTGGGTGGCTGTACCGGCCTCTTCGCGGGTGAACCCGCTCCTACAGGTGGATGCGATCCTTGTGCCGGCGCCGCCCCCCCCTACTCCCGCAAGGTCATGCCATTGGCCGGCAACGGCAACGCCGTCTTGTAGCGCACCTGCTTCAGGGCAAAGCTCGAACGAATATTGGCTACCCCTGGCAAGCGCGTCAGGTAATCGAGAAACCGCTCCAGCGCCTGGATGCTGGGCAATAGCACCCGCAACAGGTAATCCGGGTCACCCGTCATCAGGTAACACTCCATCACCTCGGGCCTTTCGGCAATTTCTTCCTCGAAGCGATGCAACGACTGCTCCACCTGTTTTTCCAGGCTGACATGGATGAACACGTTCACATCCAGCCCCAGCACCTCCGGCGACAGCAAGGTCACCTGCTGGCGGATCACCCCCAGCTCTTCCATGGCCCGCACCCGGTTGAAACAAGGTGTGGGCGACAGGTTCACCGAGCGTGCCAGCTCGGCATTGGTGATGCGGGCGTTCTCCTGCAGGCTGTTGAGAATGCCGATATCGGTACGATCGAGTTTGCGCATGAGACAAAATCACCGGTTTTTTGTGTTTATGCGGAATGTTTATCTGCCCCGCTCGGTAAAGGCAATCAACTTGAGAGAAAAATTCTCCTGCCGGGCCACTAAGATGTAAGTGACGCTGACTTACCAGTCACAAGCCGGTACTCAGCGGCGGCCGCTTCAGAGCTCACAAAAACAAATACCCGAGCGAGCGTAAAAAGCATGAACGAGTACGCCCCCCTGCGTTTGCATGTGCCCGAGCCCACCGGCCGGCCAGGCTGCCAGACCGATTTTTCCTACCTGCGCCTCAACGATGCAGGCCAGGCCCGTAAACCCGCTATCGATGTCGATGCTGCCGACACTGCCGACCTGTCCTGCAGCCTGGTCCGCGTGCTCGACGAGCAAGGCGACGCGCAAGGCCCGTGGGCCGAGGACATCGACCCGCAGATCCTTCGCCAAGGCATGCGCGCCATGCTCAAGACGCGGATCTTCGACAGCCGCATGGTGGTTGCCCAGCGCCAGAAGAAGATGTCCTTCTACATGCAAAGCCTGGGCGAAGAAGCCATCGGCAGCGGCCAGGCGCTGGCGCTGAACCGCACTGACATGTGCTTCCCGACCTACCGCCAGCAAAGCATCCTGATGGCCCGCGACGTGTCGCTGGTCGAGATGATCTGCCAACTGCTGTCCAACGAGCGCGACCCCCTCAAAGGCCGCCAGTTGCCGATCATGTACTCGGTGCGCGAAGCCGGCTTCTTCACCATCAGCGGCAACCTGGCGACCCAGTTCGTGCAGGCGGTCGGCTGGGCCATGGCCTCGGCGATCAAGGGCGATACCAAGATCGCCTCGGCGTGGATCGGTGACGGCGCTACTGCCGAGTCGGACTTCCACACCGCCCTCACCTTTGCCCACGTGTACCGCGCCCCGGTCATCCTCAACGTGGTCAACAACCAGTGGGCCATTTCCACCTTCCAGGCCATCGCCGGTGGCGAGTCGACCACCTTTGCCGGCCGTGGCGTGGGTTGCGGGATTGCTTCGCTGCGAGTTGACGGTAACGACTTCGTCGCCGTGTACGCCGCCTCGCGCTGGGCTGCCGAACGCGCCCGCCGTGGCCTGGGCCCAAGCCTGATCGAGTGGGTCACCTACCGTGCCGGCCCGCACTCGACGTCGGACGACCCCTCCAAGTACCGCCCTGCCGATGACTGGAGCCACTTCCCGCTGGGTGACCCGATCGCCCGCCTGAAGCAGCACCTGATCAAGATCGGCCACTGGTCCGAGGAAGAACACCAGGCCACCACGGCCGAACTCGAAGCTGCCGTGATTGCCGCGCAGAAAGAAGCCGAGCAGTACGGCACCCTGGCCAACGGGCATATCCCGAGCGCCGCCTCGATGTTCGAGGATGTGTACAAGGAGATGCCCGAACACCTGCGCCGTCAACGCCAGGAACTGGGGGTTTGAGATGAACGACCACAACAACAGCATAAACCCGGAAACCGCCATGGCCACCACTACCATGACCATGATCCAGGCCCTGCGCTCGGCCATGGATGTCATGCTTGAGCGCGACGACAACGTGGTGGTGTACGGCCAGGACGTCGGTTACTTTGGCGGCGTGTTCCGCTGCACCGAAGGCCTGCAGAACAAGTACGGCAAATCGCGCGTGTTCGATGCGCCCATCTCCGAGAGCGGCATTGTCGGTACCGCCGTGGGCATGGGCGCCTATGGCCTGCGCCCGGTGGTGGAAATCCAGTTCGCCGACTATTTCTACCCGGCCTCCGACCAGATCGTCTCCGAGCTGGCCCGCCTGCGTTACCGTTCGGCCGGCGAATTCATCGCCCCGCTGACCCTGCGCATGCCTTGCGGCGGCGGCATCTATGGCGGCCAGACTCACAGCCAGAGCCCGGAAGCGATGTTCACCCAGGTGTGCGGCCTGCGCACCGTCATGCCGTCCAACCCTTATGACGCCAAAGGCCTGTTGATTGCCTCGATCGAATGCGACGACCCGGTAATCTTCCTGGAGCCCAAACGCCTGTACAACGGCCCGTTCGATGGTCACCACGACCGCCCAGTAACGCCGTGGTCCAAGCACCCGCACAGCGCCGTGCCCGACGGCTATTACACCGTACCGCTGGACAAGGCCGCCATTACCCGCCCTGGCAATGACGTGACCGTGCTGACCTACGGCACCACGGTGTACGTGGCCCAGGTGGCCGCCGAAGAAAGCGGCGTCGATGCCGAAGTGATTGACCTGCGCAGCCTATGGCCGCTGGACCTGGACACCATCGTCGAGTCGGTGAAGAAGACCGGCCGTTGCGTGGTGGTGCACGAGGCCACCCGTACCTGCGGCTTCGGTGCCGAACTGGTGTCGCTGGTGCAGGAGCACTGCTTCCACCACCTGGAGGCGCCGATCGAGCGCGTCACCGGCTGGGACACCCCCTACCCTCACGCACAGGAATGGGCTTACTTCCCCGGCCCTTCGCGGGTAGGTGCGGCACTGAAAAAGGTCATGGAGGTCTGAATGGGCACGCACGTCATCAAGATGCCGGACATTGGCGAAGGCATCGCGCAGGTCGAGTTGGTGGAATGGTTCGTCAAGGTCGGCGACATCATCGCCGAGGACCAGGTGGTGGCCGACGTCATGACCGACAAGGCCACCGTGGAAATCCCTTCGCCGGTCAGCGGCACAGTGCTGGCCCTCGGTGGCCAGCCCGGTGAAGTAATGGCGGTCGGTAGCGAACTGATCCGCATCGAAGTGGAAGGCAGCGGCAACCATGTGGATGTGCCTCAGCCAAAGCCGGTAGAGGCCCCGGCTGCCCCGATTGCAGCACAGCCGCAACCGCAGAACGATGTAAAACCCGCCGCGTACCAGGCGCCCGCCAACCATGAAGCTGCGCCCGTCGTGCCGCGCCAGGCGGGCGACAAGCCGCTGGCTTCGCCGGCCGTGCGCAAACGCGCCCTGGATGCCGGCATCGAACTGCGTTATGTGCATGGCAGCGGCCCGGCCGGGCGTATTCTGCACGAAGACCTCGACGCCTTCATGAGCAAGCCGCAAAGCACTGCCGGGCAAACACCTGATGGCTATGCCAAGCGCACGGACAGCGAGCAGGTGCCAGTGATCGGCCTGCGCCGCAAGATCGCCCAGCGCATGCAGGACGCCAAACGCCGTGTCGCACACTTCAGTTATGTCGAGGAAATCGACGTCACCGCCCTGGAAGCCCTGCGCCAGCAACTCAACAGCAAGCATGGCGACAGCCGTGGCAAGTTGACCTTGCTGCCGTTCCTGGTTCGCGCTCTGGTCGTGGCGCTGCGTGACTTCCCGCAGATCAACGCGACCTACGACGACGAAGCGCAGATCATCACCCGCCATGGCGCGGTGCACGTGGGCATTGCCACCCAAGGTGACAATGGCCTGATGGTACCCGTACTGCGCCACGCCGAAGCGGGTAGCCTGTGGGCCAATGCCGGCGAGATTTCACGCCTGGCCAACGCCGCACGTAACAACAAGGCCAGTCGCGAGGAGCTGTCCGGCTCGACCATCACCCTGACCAGCCTTGGCGCCTTGGGCGGCATTGTCAGCACGCCGGTGGTCAACACCCCGGAAGTGGCAATCGTCGGGGTCAACCGCATGGTCGAACGGCCAGTGGTGATCGACGGCCAGATCGTCGTGCGCAAGATGATGAACCTGTCCAGTTCGTTCGACCACCGCGTGGTCGATGGCATGGACGCCGCACTGTTCATCCAGGCCGTACGCGGCCTGCTCGAACAGCCCGCCTGCCTGTTCGTGGAGTGAGCATGCACCAGACTATCCAAACGACCCTGCTGATCATCGGCGGCGGCCCTGGCGGTTATGTGGCTGCCATCCGCGCCGGGCAACTGGGCATTCCTACCGTACTGGTCGAAGGCCAGGCACTGGGCGGCACCTGCCTGAACATCGGCTGCATTCCGTCCAAGGCCCTGATCCATGTGGCCGAGCAGTTCCACCAGACTTCGCGCTTTGCCGGGGCGTCCGAGCTGGGCATCAGCGTAGCCTCGCCGCGCCTGGACATCGGCCAAAGCGTGGCCTGGAAGGACGGTATCGTCGACCGCCTGACCACTGGTGTTGCCGCCTTACTGAAAAAGCACGGGGTCAAGGTAGTACATGGCTGGGCCAAGGTGCTCGACGGCAAGCAGGTCGAGGTCGATGGCCAGCGCATCCAGTGTGAGCACCTGTTGCTGGCCACCGGCTCCAGCAGTGTCGAACTGCCGATGCTGCCGCTGGGTGGCCCGGTGATTTCCTCGACCGAGGCCCTGGCACCGAAAGCACTGCCGCAACACCTGGTGGTGGTCGGCGGTGGCTATATCGGCCTGGAGCTGGGCATTGCCTATCGCAAGCTGGGTGCACAGGTGAGTGTGGTGGAAGCGCGTGAGCGCATCCTGCCGACCTACGACAGCGAATTGACCGCCCCGGTGGCCCAGTCGCTGAAAAAACTGGGCATAGCTCTGCACCTGGGCCACAGCGTCGAGGGCTACGAAAATGGCTGCCTGCTGGCCAGCGACGGCAAGGGCGGGCAACTGCGCCTGGAGGCCGACCAGGTACTGGTGGCCGTGGGCCGCCGGCCACGCACCCAAGGCTTCAACCTGGAATGCCTGGACCTGAAGATGAACGGCGCCGCCATTGCCATCGACCAGCACTGCCAAACCAGCATGCGCAACGTCTGGGCCATTGGCGACGTGGCTGGCGAACCGATGCTGGCGCATCGGGCCATGGCCCAGGGCGAAATGGTCGCCGAGATCATCGCCGGCAAGGCACGCCGCTTCGAGCCGACTGCGATTGCCGCCGTGTGCTTCACCGACCCGGAAGTGGTGGTGGTCGGCAAGACCCCGGAACAAGCCAGCCAGCAGGGCCTGGACTGCATCGTCGCGCAATTCCCGTTTGCCGCCAACGGCAGGGCCATGAGCCTCGAATCGAAAAGCGGTTTTGTGCGCGTGGTGGCGCGGCGTGACAACCACTTGATCCTGGGCTGGCAGGCGGTTGGCGTGGCGGTTTCCGAACTGTCCACAGCGTTTGCCCAATCGCTGGAGATGGGCGCGCGCCTGGAAGATGTGGCCGGCACCATTCATGCCCACCCCACGTTGGGTGAAGCGGTACAGGAAGCCGCGCTGCGCGCCTTGGGCCACGCCTTGCATATCTGACACTGAAGCGGCCGAGGCCGATTTGGCCCGCTGCGCCGAGAGGCGCTGCGGGTCTTTTTTCATTCAGGCCATGTAACCTTCCAGAAAACAGCGCCCTCTCCGAGGGGCGCGCTACTCGGCAATTGCGTTCTTGCCTGCCCTCTTGGCCCTGTATAGCGCCTTGTCGGCACGCGCCAGCAGCGCGTGCTGATCCTCCCCTTCCAGCCATTGCACCACGCCATAGCTCATGGTCAGCCGACAATCACCCACCGGCTCCACCTGCTCCAGCACCTGGCGCAAGCGCGCTGCCACCTCCAGCGCCTCCCCCAACGCGGTCTGCGGCAGCACGATGACGAACTCGTCGCCGCCCCAGCGCGCCAGCAGGTCCAGTTCGCGCAAGCAGGTGCGCAGGTTTTCGGCCACCCGCACCAGCGCCGCATCGCCACGGGCGTGACCGTAGCGGTCATTGATCGGTTTGAAATCATCCATGTCCATGGCAATCAGCGACAACGGCTGGCGGAAGCGCTGGGCGCGCTGGCACTCCAGTTGCAATGCGCTCTCCAGCCGGTAACGGTTGGCGACGCGGGTCAACGCATCGCGTTCGGCCAGTTCACGGTTTTCGTCCAGTTGCCGCTGCAACTGCTGGTTCACCCAGGACAACTCGCGAGTGCGTTCGGCCACCTGAAACTCCAGCGACTGGTTCTTCTGTTCCAGTTGAGCTACCAAGCGCTTGCCAGCGTCGATATTGCGATGCGCACCCAGCATGCGCGCCACGGAACCGTCCTCGTTATGCGCGATGATGTAGCCGCTGTCTTCGATCCAGATGTAGCTGCCATCCTGACAACGGCAACGGTATTCAATGCGGTAGCGCTCGTTGCGCTGATTGATATAGGCCTCGAAATGCGCCATTACCCGTGGGTAGTCTTCAGGATGGATCACGCTTTCCCAGGTAAATACCGAGTTGGCCATGGAATGGCTGGCATACCCCAGCATGCTGTACCAGCCCGGATTGCGATAAACGTAGCCAGTATTGGTACTCCAGTCCCAGATGCCATCGCTGATCAAATCGAACAAGGTGTGCAACTGCTGTTCACTGAAGCCGGCAGGTACCGGCCTGGTTTCTTGACTCATGGACACTCTCCCTGATGCCCAGCAACTGCGCTCCGATCAAGGGGCTGCCGACAGTGGTGGTAATTGCCGCAGGCGGCAAGATCATGCCTGACACGGGCAAGCATATGCCCGCTCGCGTGTAACGGAAATAGCGCAAAAGCCCTGATTTCGACCGGCACAGCGCTGGCATGGCTTTTGCGCTGGGTACCTGCCAACGAGATTTCCAAGGAGGAAACATGATAATCGCCCATAACGGCGTGAGCTGGCAGCCCACGCTCCATCAGCCTCGGCACGCCAGCGATGAGCAGGCAGTGGCCCAGATTGCGCCTGTCCGCACGCCAATATCCACCGCCAACACGGCAAGCCAACAGCAGAACGGAGGCAGTACCGCTCAGCAAAACGCTGAGGATGCTCGTGCAGAAGCCTTTGCCAAATTCAAGGTGATGCTGCAAAACCTGGGTTCTGCGACCACCGATCCGGTCATCGGAGAACCACTGCCGCCCAAGACTGCCCGGCAGGAATTTCATGACTTCATGTCCAAGTCGCCTGGCGAGATGATCAAGGAAAAGCTGCTGCGTGAAATAGGCCTGACCGAAGAAGAGTACGACGCCCTGCCGCCAGAAATGAAAGCAAAAGTCGACGAGTTGATTGCCCAGCGCATGAAAGAAGACATCGAGCGCAAGATGGAGGAGAAAGCGCAAGAGCAGGTCGCCAAGGTGGATGGCGGCCAGGATGAAGAGCAACAAGCGGCAAGCCCGGCATGAGGGAGTGGCAGCGCTCGACTGGTATAGCGCCGCGGTTCGTCCAAGGCTCCCCGACCTGACCGGTTTGAAGGCGTCAGGTGGCGTCGATGTTCAGGTGGTGCATGGCTTCGTCAACTGCACCGCTATCGGCGCCATCACCGGCCTCAGGAAAAATCGGCAGGATGTTGTGCAGAGAATTCGTTTGAGGTCCTTGGCCTTATTGTCCAGGGTGGCAGGCTGGTAGCTATTTGCCACGCGTGGACGCAGGCGCATGACGATGCCTGCGTTGGGGGACGATGTCGGATCCCTCCAAGAATAAGAGAGGACAAGGAAATGCAATCCAACAGTTTGAAGCAAAGCCTCAAGCAGCGGCATATCACCATGATCGCGCTGGGTGGGGTGATCGGTGCAGGCCTGTTCATGGGCTCGGGCTCACTGATCGCATCGGCAGGGCCCGCGGCCATACTGTCGTATTTCATTGGTGGCCTGGTGGTCACCCTGGTCATGTTCATGCTGGGCGAAATGGCCTGCCGCAACCCGGATGCAGGGTCGTTCTCGACCTACGCCAACACCTACCTCGGCGACTGGGCAGGGTTTGCGGTCGGCTGGCTGTACTGGTTCAAGTCGATGATGACCATCACCCTGGAAGCGGTACTGCTGGGTGCCATCCTGCATGACTTCCTGCCCTGGCTGCCGATCTGGGCAGGCGCCTTCCTGATGCTGGTGACACTCATGGCCAGCAACGCCTACTCGGTACGCTCGTTTGCCGAAGTAGAGTACTGGCTGGCCGCGATGAAGGTCGCCACCATCCTCATCTTCATGCTGCTGGGCGTCTCGATCCTGCTCGGCCTGCACAGTGAGATTCCCGCCCCCGGCCTGGTCAACCTCACCGCCCATGACGGTTTCATGCCCAACGGCCTGTCACCGGTGATGGCCGGCGTTATCGTGGTGATCTTCTCACTGGGCGGCAGCGAAATTGCCGCTGTGGCCGCGGGTGAATCAGAGAACCCCCGACAGAACGTGATCCGCGCGATCAAGAGCGTGATCCTGCGTGTGATGCTGTTCTATGTGGGTTCCGTGTCGATCCTGATCCTTTGCCTGCCCTGGACCGACAAGGCCAACCTGGCCTCGCCCTATGTTTCGCTGTTCAGCCTGGCCGGGTTCGGTGGTGCTGCAGTGGCCATGAAACTGGTGCTGTTCGTCTCGTTCATGTCGGTCATGAACTCGTTCATGTTCTCCAACTCGCGCATGCTGTTCTCGCTGAGCCAGCGCGGTCACGCGCCCAAACTCTTCTCGCGCACCAGTGCCAAGGGCGTACCGATCAATGCCCTGCTGCTGAGCCTGTCGATCTGCACGATGATCCTGACCGTGCACTTTGTCAGTGGCGGCGACCTTTTCATGACCTTGGCCAAGAGTACCGGCAGCCTGGTCATGGTCGTATGGATCTTCATCATCATCGCTCACGTGGCCATGCGCAGGAAAACCCGCCACGAAGCGGTCGCCCCAAACGCCTTCCGTGCCTGGCTGTTCCCCTACACCAATATCATTGCGCTGTTCGCCTTGCTGGCAGTCATCGGCACCCAGGCGTTCGACCCAGCATCGCGTTTCCAGTTCTGGTTCACGGTGCTGACGGTACTGCTGGTGGTGGCGGGGTACTTCCTGATGCGCCAGCGGCTGGCATCAAGCGCGGCGTTAGCCCACGGACGTGATGCATGACAGCGCTGGCCGAGCGCAGGTGCTGTCAACAGCAGCACGGCGGCAACAAAGGCGACGGAGACAATGATGGGAATGACGAGAATGGCGTCCCAGGCAGGAATTGAACCTGCAACCTTCCCCTTAGGAGGGGGATGCTCTATCCAATTGAGCTACTGAGACGCTACGACCGGCAGCGAGCGCTGCACAGCGGGATGGCCAGCATGTTAACCAGCATGCTGGCGTTTGTCATGCCTGAACTGGGCTTTTTCGCGTAATCCTTTTCTGCGGCTGCTATCCTCGCGGTAGCACGCCCTGATTGCGCAGCAGCGAAAGGAATGCAGCGACCGCCGCCTCCAGTGTGGAAGAATTATCCAGCACATGTACCGACGGGTCGGCTGCAGCCTGCAAGCGTGCGCTGCGCGCCAGGCGCTGCTCTACTTCTTCTGTGGTTTCACGGCCCCGGGCCAGCAAGCGCTGGCGCAGCACCTCAGGCTTGACCTGGACCAACACGACCAACAAATCCGGATAGCGCTGACGGGCCTCTGCCAGATAAGCCCGCGAGCCGTTCACCAGCACCGCCCTCCCCGCCGCCAACCACTGGTCCACCTGCCGGGGTATGCCATAGTCCAGGCCATTGGCCCGCCAGTGCATGGCAAAAGCACCCTGCGCACGCAGGGTATCAAACTGCTCGGGCGTGACCCCTTGGGCGGCTTCGCCTTTGGCTTCGGCCGAACGGGTGATGACCCGGCGGGCAATTTCTACCCCCGAGACGGCCAGTTGCTCACGCAAAGCGTCGATCAGGGAATCTTTCCCGGAACCCGACGGCCCAACCAGAAATAGCAACCGGCCTTTCCCTGATCGGCGGTCGCTTGCGTCATGTTGCATAGCCACTATGCTCTATGGAGGGAACCGGCGCATTCTAGGGTTTTTCCGGGCATTTTTCTGCGTTTTACCAATTGTTGACGGCAAAAGACTGACGGCCAGGCTAGCCAGAGCATGTGAAACTTTTCAAACCAGTGCTCATTTCTGATAATTGGTACTGGCATAAAGCCTTTATCCGGCTCACTATTTGTCACATAATTGACGCCAAGCAAACGGCGACCTTGAGGCAAGATGAGCATCCATTTTTCACTGGCGGTTGAACATTTTGTCGTCGCCACGGTCGTACTTCCATCCCGTGCGGCCAATTTGAGAACCGCTTCCCCTGAACTAAACTCCGGTCAATTTATATGCGCCCAATGAAACAGGCTATTTATTCGAGCCGCACCGCTGACAAGTTCGTCGTCCGCCTGCCAGACGGAATGCGTGAGCGCATTGCCGAGGTAGCGCGCAACCACCACCGCAGCATGAACTCCGAGATTATCGCACGCCTGGAACAGAGCCTTATCCAGGAAGGTGCGCTGGGTGACGAGCTGAGCATGCGCCTGGACAGCCCCGAACTGTCCCTGCATGAGCGCGAGTTGCTGCAGCGTTTCCGCCAACTGTCCCACCGCCAGCAGAACGCTCTGGTCGCCCTCATCGCTCACGATGTGGAAATGGCCGCAGACGCCTCCTGAGGCCTGCACCAAACACAAAAAAGCCAGCGTAAGCTGGCTTTTTTGTGGGCGACTGACTGGCAGCAAACACATGTCCCTGCGGGATTGTTCCCACAGGGAGGATCGGCTTACAACAGGAACACCGTGGCCAGCCCAAGGAAGATGAAGAAACCACCGCTGTCGGTCACAGCAGTGATCATCACGCTCGCCCCCATCGCAGGGTCTCGCCCCAAACGGGCCAATGTCATTGGGATCAGCACGCCCATCAGCGCCGCCAGTAACAGGTTCAAGGTCATCGCTGCGGTCATCACCACCCCCAGCGACCAACTGCCATACAGCCAGAAAGCCACCGCACCGATCACTCCACCCCAAACCAGGCCGTTGATCAGCGACACCGCCAACTCCTTGCGCATCAAGCGACTGGTATTGCCTGGCGACACTTGGTCCAGGGCCATGGCGCGGACGATCATGGTGATAGTCTGGTTACCAGAGTTGCCACCAATACCCGCCACGATCGGCATCAACGCAGCCAACGCCACCAGCTTTTCAATCGAGCCTTCGAACAACCCGATCACTCGCGAAGCAACAAAGGCGGTAATCAGGTTGATGGCCAGCCACGCCCAACGGTTGCGTAACGAACGCCAGACCGAGGCGAAAATATCCTCCTCTTCACGCAGACCCGCCATGTTGAGGACTTCGCTCTCGCTCTCCTCACGGATCAGGTCGACCATTTCGTCGATGGTCAGACGGCCGATCAGGCGTTCGCTCTTGTCCACCACCGGGGCGGATACCAGGTCATAACGCTCGAAAGCCTGCGCTGCATCGTAGGCATCTTCCTCGGGCTGGAAGGAGACAGGGTCGGTCGCCATGACCTCCGCCACCTTCTTTTCCGGGTCGTTGACCAGCAGGCGCTTGATCGGCAATACCCCTTTGAGGATGCCGTCGTAATCGACCACGAACAATTTGTCGGTGTGGTTCGGCAGTTCTTTCAGGCGGCGCAGGTAGCGCAGAACCACTTCCAGGCTGACGTCTTCGCGGATGGTGACCATCTCGAAGTCCATCAACGCACCGACCTGCTCCTCGTCGTAGCTCAGCGCCGAACGTACCCGTTCGCGTTGCTGGGCATCGAGCGTTTCCATCAGCTCGTGAACAACGTCACGCGGCAGCTCTGGGGCGAGGTCGGCCAGCTCGTCGGCGTCCATCTCCTTGGCGGCAGCCAGCAGCTCGTGATCGTCCATGTCGGCGATCAGCGATTGGCGAACCGAGTCGGAAACTTCCAGCAGGATGTCGCCATCGCGCTCCGAGCGCACCAGCTGCCAGACCGTCAGGCGATCTTCCAGGGGCAAGGCTTCGAGGATGTAGGCGATGTCGGCGGGGTGCAGGTCATCGAGCTTGCGCTGCAGCTCGACGAGGTTCTGGCGGTGGACCAGGTTTTCCACCAGGTCGTTGTGCGCGCCTTCCTGGCGATGGGTCAGGTCTTCGACCATGCGCTGGCGCTGCAGCAGTTCGACCACCTGGGCCAGGCGATCCTGCAGGCTTTCTTGCGCTTTTTTAACTTCTACTTCGGTCATAGGCGAACTCCACTCCCAGCAGCGGAGCACGCCGAGGGAATCAATCGGTCAGATCTTTCTGTATGAATCTTGTTAGCGAGTAACTACTGGGTAAGTCCATGGTGGTTTTCCACAAGCCCCGGCGGGGCTGACGGGCGCAATCATACACTGCTAAAGCTGTCAGATCGCTTAAATTTTTGGCCAGAACAATCGTTTGCGTGATAAAGCTGGGACAACGCTCGAAGCTATCAGTGCGACGGTTGTTATGGATGGGAAAGCACATTCGATTTTTGAGGCCGCGCAGCGGCTCCAAACTACACCGCAATCATTACAGAAGAGCGTAGATCGACATGATCAAGAATTCATTGGCGCACAAACAAAAAGCCCGCTCTATTGAGCGGGCTTTTTGAGGGGGTGTGGCGGACTCAGGAGGATTCGAACCTCCGACCGCTCGGTTCGTAGCCGAGTACTCTATCCAGCTGAGCTATGAGTCCGTGGTGGTAGTTTTAGACCAGGTTACCACTGGTTGACTGAAGCAGCTTTGCAAGCATAACCACTTCAAAAAGTGGCGGACTCAGCAGGATTCGAACCTGCGACCGCTCGGTTCGTAGCCGAGTACTCTATCCAGCTGAGCTATGAGTCCGCATTGGTATTTTTAGACCAGATTACCACTGGTTGTTTGAAGCAGCTTCTAAGCAAAGCCACTTCAAAAGTGGCGGACTCAGGAGGATTCGAACCTCCGACCGCTCGGTTCGTAGCCGAGTACTCTATCCAGCTGAGCTATGAGTCCGTGTCTTGCCGCGCATTATAGGTCGCTGAAACATTTTTGCAAGAACTTTTTCGTTTTAAATCAACTACTTAGCGTTCTTACCGTTTACAGCGCCCTAAGCGAATAATGGCGGTGAAGGGGGGATTCGAACCCCCGATACCCTTATGAGGTATACTCCCTTAGCAGGGGAGCGCCTTCGGCCACTCGGCCACCTCACCGCAACACGAGGCGAATATTAAAGAACCTCTTTCACCTTTGCAACCCTTTTTTTGAAAAAAACTTCAAAAAAATTAAAGGCTTGGCTCTTCATCCTTCTCCTTCTTGATCCGCAGGTAGATTTCCTCGCGGTGAACTGCCACTTCTTTCGGGGCGCTCACGCCAATACGCACCTGGTTGCCTTTGACGCCAAGCACCGTCACGGTGATCTCGCCGTCTCCAATGATCAGGCTCTCGGCGCACCGACGAGTCAGAATCAACATAGCTTTCTCCTTACGCAAAACATTCAGGGGTAACAGTCTTGGATATCGGGCCAGGTCGCGGACGACGACCATGGCCCTGGTACTCGCCGCACAGGGCAGGACAAGGCCTGCGCGGCGAGCAGAAACGCGAAGGGCGCGGCAAGCCGCGCCCTTCCAGGCAGCGCCTTACTCGCCCTGTCGGGCAGGAGTATCCAGATCGAACGCGGTGTGCAGCGCGCGTACGGCCAGCTCCAGGTACTTCTCTTCGAGCACCACCGAAACCTTGATCTCGGAAGTGGAGATCATCTGGATGTTGATGCTCTCCTTGGCCAGGGCTTCGAACATGCAGCTGGCAACACCGGCGTGCGAACGCATGCCGACGCCAACGATCGAGACCTTGGCGATCTTGGTGTCGCCGATCACTTCACGGGCACCGATTTCGCGTGCAGTGTTTTCCAGCACGCTATGCGCCTTCTCGTACTCGTTGCGGTGCACGGTGAAGGTGAAGTCGGTGGTGTTATCGTGCGCAACGTTCTGCACGATCATGTCGACTTCGATGTTCGCAGCGCTGATCGGGCCGAGGATCTTGAAGGCCACGCCCGGAGTATCCGGCACGCCGCGAATGGTCAGCTTTGCTTCATCACGGTTGAAGGCGATACCGGAAATGATCGGCTGTTCCATGGATTCCTCTTCATCAATGGTAATGAGGGTACCCGGACCCTCCTTGAAGCTGTGCAGCACGCGCAGCGGAACGTTGTACTTGCCGGCGAACTCAACCGAACGGATCTGCAGCACCTTGGAGCCGAGGCTGGCCATTTCCAGCATTTCTTCGAAGGTGATCTTCTCCAGGCGACGAGCCTGTGGCACGACACGCGGGTCGGTGGTGTAGACACCATCGACATCAGTGTAGATCTGGCACTCATCAGCCTTCAGCGCCGCCGCCAGGGCCACGCCAGTGGTATCAGAGCCGCCACGCCCCAGGGTAGTGATGCTGCCGTGCTCGTCGACGCCCTGGAAACCTGCAACCACAACCACGCGGCCTTCCTTGAGGTCGGCACGAATCTTCTGGTCATCGATTTGCAGAATGCGCGCCTTGTTGTGCGAGCTGTCGGTGAGAATACGCACCTGGTTGCCGGTGTAGGACACCGCTGGCACACCACGCTTGATCAAGGCCATGGTCAGCAGGGCAATGGTGACCTGCTCACCGGTCGACACGATCACGTCCAGTTCACGAGGAACCGGGTTATCGGTAATCTGCTTGGCCAGGTCGATCAGACGATTGGTTTCACCGCTCATGGCCGACAGCACAACCACCAGGTCGTCGCCCGCCTCACGGTGTTTCTTGACCTTTTCGGCTACCTGCTCGATCCGCTCGATGGAACCGACAGAGGTGCCGCCAAATTTCTGTACGATCAACGCCATTTCAATGGTGCCTCAGCCCATACAGGGCCCCAAAAAACAATCCAACATGAAGGGGTGGACGGGAGCGGCCTGCGTGGCCACTAGACCATCCACCCCATCATCTCAAAGTCCCTGCTCTGCGAATGGCACGGCCAGCGCCAGGGCCTGGTCCAGGGCGGCGACGTCGACGCCACCACCCTGTGCCATGTCCGGACGGCCACCGCCCTTGCCACCCACCGCCGCAGCGGCTTGTTTCATCAGATCGCCAGCCTTGAGTTGGCTGGAGAGGTCCTTGGTCACGCCGGCCACCAGCACAACCTTGCCCTCATGCTCGCTGCCCAACAGGATCACTGCGTGGCCGAGCTTGTTCTTCAGCTGATCGACCAGGGCCAGCAGGGCCTTGCCATCCTGCCCATCCAGGCGGGCGGCGAGGACCTTGGCACCCTTGACCTCAACAGCCGCATTGGAGAGATCATCCCCGGCGGCGCTGGCGGCCTTGGCCTGCAGCTGTTCCAGCTGCTTTTCCAGCTGACGGTTGCGCTCAAGCACAGCCGACAGCTTGTCGATCAGGTTGTCGCGGTTACCCTTGACCAGTTGTGCGGCTTCCTTGACCTGCTCTTCGGCAGCGTTCAGGTAGGCCAGCGCAGCGGCACCGGTTACGGCTTCGATACGGCGCACGCCAGAGGCCACGCCGCCTTCGCTGATGATCTTGAACAGGCTGATGTCACCGGTGCGCTTGGCGTGGATACCGCCGCACAATTCCACCGAAAAATCACCGCCCATGCTCAGCACACGCACGGTGTCGCCGTATTTCTCGCCGAACAGCGCCATTGCGCCTTTGGCCTTGGCAGTTTCGATGTCGGTCAGTTCGGTTTCAACCGGGGTGTTCTTGCGAATCTCGCGGTTGACGATGTCTTCCAGCTGCTTGATCTGCTCCGGCTTCACCGCTTCGAAGTGGCTGAAGTCGAAACGCAGGCGCTGGCTGTCGACCAGCGAGCCCTTCTGCTGTACATGCTCGCCCAGCACCTGGCGCAGCGCTTCGTGCAGCAGGTGAGTGGCGGAGTGGTTCAACGAGGTAGCGTGTTGCACCTCTGCATCGACCTTGGCCTCGACTGGCGAACCGATCACCAGCGCGCCGCTGGCAACCACGCCGTGGTGCAGGAAGGCACCGCCGGTCTTGGTGGTGTCGCGCACGTCAAAGCGTGCAGCGCCAGCCTGCAGGAAGCCGGAGTCGCCAATCTGGCCGCCGGATTCGGCGTAGAACGGCGTGCGGTCGAGCACGACCACGCCCTGCTCGCCTTCACCCAACTGGTCGACGGACAGGCCGTCCTTGTACAAGGCGATGATCTTGCCTTGGCCTTCAGTGGCATCGTAGCCGAGGAACTCGGTGGCGCTGTCGACTTTTACCAGGCTGTTGTAATCCATGCCGAAGGCGCTGGCGGAACGGGCACGCTCACGCTGGGCGTCCATTTCACGCTCGAAGCCGGCTTCGTCGATAGTCAGCTCACGCTCACGAGCGATGTCGGCAGTCAGGTCCATCGGGAAGCCATAGGTGTCGTACAGCTTGAACACCACGTCGCCCGGTACCACGTCGCCTTTCAGCTGGGCCAGGTCTTGCTCAAGGATGCGCAGGCCCTGCTCCAGGGTTTTGGCGAACTGCTCTTCTTCGGCCTTGAGCACGCGCTCGATGTGCGCTTGCTGGCTCTTCAGCTCTGGGAAGGCTTCGCCCATTTCAGCGGCCAGTGCGGCAACGATCTGGTAGAAGAAGCTGCCCTTGGCGCCCAGCTTGTTGCCGTGACGGCAAGCGCGGCGAATGATGCGGCGCAGCACGTAGCCACGGCCTTCGTTGGACGGCAGCACGCCGTCGGCAATCAGGAAACCGCACGAACGGATGTGGTCTGCGACCACTTTCAGCGAGGCCTGCCCGTCATTGCTGCAACCGATGGCCTTGGCTGCGGCAGCCAGCAGATTCTGGAACAGGTCGATCTCGTAGTTCGAATGCACGTGCTGCAGCACGGCACTGATGCGCTCCAGGCCCATGCCGGTGTCCACCGACGGCGCTGGCAGCGGGTGCAACACGCCGTCGGCGGTGCGGTTGAACTGCATGAAAACGTTGTTCCAGATCTCGATGTAGCGGTCACCGTCTTCTTCTGGCGAGCCGGGTGGGCCGCCCCAGATATCCGCACCGTGATCGTAGAAAATCTCGGTGCATGGGCCGCACGGGCCGGTATCGCCCATGGTCCAGAAGTTGTCGGAGGCGTACGGGGCGCCCTTGTTATCGCCGATGCGCACCATGCGCTCGGCCGGCACGCCGACTTCCTTGGTCCAGATGTCGTAGGCTTCGTCGTCAGTGGCGTAGACGGTGACCCAGAGCTTTTCCTTGGGCAGGTTCAGCCACTGCTCGGACGTCAGGAAGGTCCAGGCGAAGGTAATGGCGTCGCGCTTGAAATAGTCGCCGAAGCTGAAGTTGCCCAGCATTTCGAAGAAGGTGTGGTGACGCGCGGTGTAACCGACGTTTTCCAGGTCGTTGTGCTTGCCACCGGCACGCACGCACTTCTGGCTGCTGACAGCACGCGTGTAGGCGCGCTTCTCCGCACCGAGGAAGCAGTCCTTGAACTGGTTCATGCCTGCGTTGGTGAACAGCAGGGTCGGGTCGTTGTTCGGGATCAGCGAACTGGAGGCGACTCGGGTATGTCCCTGCTCTTCGAAGAAGCGAAGGAAGGCTTCACGGATTTCTGCGCTTTTCATAGGTTCTTCCACGGAAACGGCGGCCCTGTTGGGCAAACGCGTCGACGAAACGACGGCAAAGGGCCGCATTATATCGGTCCTGCAGTCTCGATGCAGTGTGTTTATACGATAGAAGCCATCGTTTGGACGGTTTTTCGGGCTACGCAAACGAAAACGACATGACCGGATGCTAAATCCTGTGTTTCGCCACTGGCAAGCCAATTACCGCTCAAGGGAAGGGAAAATGGAACAGGCGGTGAATTAAAAGGTTTTCATCATGGATAGGATCCGAAATCGTGTCGCTTGCTTCGCGGGTAAACCCGCTCCTACGGGCACGGCGCCACATTGAGACCTTGCACATATCTCGTAGGAGCGGGTTCACCCGCGAAACAGGCGACACCGGTCTCACCCCAGGTGCTGCCCCGAATCCGGCACGATCAGAATGCCGGCGCGCAAGCCATTCTTGACCTTGGGGTTGGGGAAGATGATGCGTGCGCCCTCCTCCTCGACCACCCAGCGCATCTCGGCCAGGTCTTCAGCCAGCAGGTAACCCTTGCTCAGCTCGGAGAAGTTTTCGATGTCCGCCGGCAGGTGCAGATGGAAACTGTCGCTGTGCTTGATGACTTCTCGGGAAACCCTGAACAGTTGCAGGCCATCCAGCGAACTTTCGTCCTCTGGCTCGGTAGCCTCGATGATGCGGACCAACCGCTCTTCGAGCTTGTCGAGGTTGACCTGCTCGTTCTGGCCGAACGGACGGGCCTTGCCCAGCTCCAGGGTGAAGGCTTCAGCCTCAAGCTGTTCGTAGGTGAATGCGCTGAAGGTGATGGACGACTTGCTTTGCAGCAACACCGCTTCCATACCTGCCGCCGCCAGGCGCGCCAGTTCGCGACGGGAGTGCTTGCGCCCCTCTTTATAAGGGTACAAGGCGAATTGCTCGATCTTCGAACCGCGGATGGCGGTATGCAGGTCGTAATGCAGGCGGTTGCGCTCCGGCTTGCTGAAGAACACCCGGGCGAACTGTTCCAACTCGGCAGCACGCAATGCTTCAAAACCGCTGGACAGCTCATGACGGCCATTGAACAAGCGGTTGATGTCCTGTTCGATAAAACGCTCGCCCTTGCGGATCGCCGCAGGGTTGCCGAACAGGAACAGCACCCGTGCCCTGGGTTTGATCTTGCCGTTGGCCACGCCGTGCAGCAGCCGCTCGAGCAATTCGATCGGCGCTGTTTCGTTGCCATGAATGCCGGCGGACAACAGCAAGTCCAGCCCGCAGTCTTCGCTTTCGGCCGGTCGCACTTCGAGCGCGCCCTCCCCCAGCCACCGTAAACGCGCGCCCTTGGGTGTCACTTGGGTCTTCTCGGCCGGTTCGTGATCGGTGAGGGTCAGCTCAAGCAATTTGCCAAGGGCGAGCATAGGTGCTTCCTTAGTGGTGGTGACCGCAGTCAGGGCCATGAACGTGATCGTCGTCTTCGCCAAGCTCTGCCGGTTCCATTTCCAGCTGCAGGCTGACCAGGTTGGTGGCCATCGGGCGCAGCAGCAAGTTGGCATACTCAGTGTCGTCTTCCTCGACATCCACACCGATCAGCAGCTGGCCACGGCCATCCTGCTGAATCCACACTTCCTTGCCTTGCCAGACCACAGCAAAGCGGGTGCAGGAAGTTTCCAGCTGGGTGCCGTCTTCATCTTCGAGGATCAGGCGCAAGGCGTCGGTCATTACAGAGTCTCTCTTCAAGGTTGGCGTTGGAACGGATACACCGAGCCCAACTTCAGGATCTGGGTCAATTCGTCCAGTGCCGTACGGCACTCCACCAGCAGTTGCGGGTCAGCCAGGTCTGCTTCGCCAAGGCGATCGCGGTAGTGCCTGTCGACCCACTGCAGCAGCGTGTCATACAGCGAGGCCGTCATGATAACGCCTTGGTTGACCGCCGCCAGTTCCGATTCCTTCAAAGCCACGCGCAAACGCAGGCAGGCTGGGCCGCCGCCGTTTTGCATGCTCTGCTTGAGGTCGAACACCTTGACCTCCTTCACCGGGCCTCCCTGGCTGGTCAACTGGCCGAGATAGGCCCAGACCCGCTCGTTGTTGCGGCATTCTTCCGGCACGACCAACAGCATGGAACCGTCGTCGCGGCTCAGCAGCTGGCTGTTGAACAGGTAGGAACGCACCGCGTCCTCCACCGCCACCGCGGCCCTGGGCACGCAGATGGCCTGGAAGTTGCCACCCTTGCTGGCCAGTTTAGCTCGCAACTGCCCAAGTACCGCGTCGGTGTCGAGAAACGCGTCCTCGTGATAGAACAGCACTTCGCCGTTACCCACCGAAATCACATCATTGTGGAACACACCCTGGTCGATCACCGCCGGGTTCTGTTGAGCGTAGACCACACCGTCATCGCTCAGCCCATGCAGCCGGGCCACAGCCTGCGAGGCCTCCAGGGTTTGCCGGGCCGGGTATTTCTGTGGCGCCGGGTAACGGCTGTCAAAGGCGCTGCGGCCGTAGACAAAGAACTCCACACCGGCCTCGCCATAGGCGCGGCAGAAGCGCGTGTGGTTGGCCGCCCCCTCATCACCGAACTGTGCCACAGCAGGCAGCGCGGCGTGGTGGGCAAAGTGCTTCTCGTTGTTGAACATAGCGCCCAGCACACGACTGGTAGTCGGGTGCTCGATGCTGCGGTGATATTTGCAGTTGAGGTTGGCGGCGGTGAAGTGCACGCGACCGTCAGCAGTGTCGGCACTCGGGCTGACTGTCGCGGCGTTGGCCACCCACATGCTCGAGGCCGAGCAACTGGCCACCAGCAACGGCATGGCCTCGCGGGCGGCGCGCTGGATAACTTCGGCATCGCTACCACTGAACCCCAGGCGGCGCAGCGCCGCCACGTCCGGGCGCTCTTGTGGCGCCAGAACACCCTGCTTGAAGCCCATGTCGGCCAGCGCTTTCATCTTCGCCAGGCCCTGGCGCGCTGCCTCACGCGGGTTGGACCCCTGCTGGCTGTTGCTCTGCGAAGCCACGTTACCGTAAGACAGGCCGCCATAGTTGTGGGTAGGCCCCACCAGGCCATCAAAATTCACTTCATAGGATTTCATCGGCTAGGCTCCGTGACCTGTTGTTATAGGGTGACGCCCGGCGTCAGGGTCGCCGGCAAGGCAAGGCTGGCGGTCTCCAGCGAAGCCACGGGGTAAGCGCAGTAGTCGGCTGCGTAATAGGCACTGGCGCGATGGTTGCCACTGGCTCCCACACCACCGAACGGCGCGCTGCTGGCAGCCCCCGTCAGCTGTTTGTTCCAGTTGACGATGCCGGCGCGGCTGCGCAGCCAGAAGTACTGGTAGCGGGCGCGCGAATCAGACAGCAAACCGGCAGCCAGGCCATACTGGGTATTGTTGGCTTCATCGATGGCAGCATCGAAGTCGGCGTAGCGGATCAACTGCAGCAGCGGGCCGAAAAACTCTTCGTCCGGGCGGTCAGCCACGGCGGTGACATCGACAATGCCCGGGGTCAGCAGTGCGGCATCGGCCTGTGGCTGGGTCATTTCCAGCAGTTTCACGCCACCTTTGGCGGCCAGTTCGGCCTGGGCCGCAAGCAGCGCCCGAGCCGCCTGCAGCGAAATCACCGAGCCCATGAAAGGCGCCGGCTGCTCATCGAACGCCCCCACCGTGATGGTTTTGCACACCTCGACCAGGCGCGCGATCAGCGCATCGCCCCAGGCGCCTTGCGGTACCAGCAGGCGCCGCGCGCAGGTGCAGCGCTGGCCAGCGGAAATGAACGCCGACTGGATAATGGTATACACCGCCGCGTCGAGGTCCTTGACCTCGTCCACCACGAGCGGGTTGTTACCCCCCATTTCCAGGGCCAGGATCTTGTCTGGGCGCCCTGCGAACTGTTGATGCAGCAGGTTGCCGGTACGGCTGGAGCCGGTGAAGAACAGGCCATCGATACCTGGGTTGGCGGCCAGAGCCACACCGGTTTCGCGTGCGCCCTGCACCAGGTTCAGCACACCCGCCGGCAGGCCGGCAGCAATCCAGCAGTTGACGGTAAGCTCAGCGACCTTGGGGGTCAGCTCGCTGGGTTTGAACACCACGCAGTTGCCTGCCAGCAGCGCCGGCACGATATGGCCATTAGGCAGGTGCCCGGGGAAGTTGTAGGGGCCGAACACTGCCACGACGCCGTGAGGCTTGTGCCGCAGCACAGCCGTGGCATCGGCCAGCGGGCCACTCTTTTCGCCGGTGCGCTCGCGGTAGCTCTGTACCGAAATCGCCACCTTGTTGATCATGCTGGTGACTTCAGTCGCAGATTCCCACAGCGGCTTTCCGGTTTCCTCGCCAATGCACTGGGCCATGGCTTCGGCATGCACTTTCAACTGCGCGGCAAACTTCTCCAGCACATCGATACGTGCCTCCAGGTTCAACTGCGCCCAGGCCGGGAAAGCCTGCCGCGCAGCCTGCACGGCAGCGTCGACCTGGCTGGCGTCAGCGCCCTGCCCTTGCCAGATCACGGCCTGTGTCACCGGATTGAGCGACTGCAGGGTTTCACCCTGGCCGGCCTGCCAACTGCCTGCGATGTAATGCGTGGTCATTTACTGGGCCTCCCGGCTGGCCGACAGCGGCACCGCGCGCACATTGTCGCCGACGCCCATGCGCAGGCGCTTGGCGGTCAACGGGTCGACCACCAGAGTACCGGCAGCCAACCGTGCAGGTGCAGCAGTGATACGGCAGTCGTCGCGCTTGCGGTTGTGGATGATGAAAGGGGTCGCGTCATCGCCTGGCGTACCGATCGCCAGCACCAGGGTCTGGCTCTCGCGCACGGCGCGGATCTTGGCAGTGTCACATTCGATGGCCGGGCCGGCGTCGAAGATGTCGACGTAGCCCTGGTAGTTGAAGCCTTCCTGCTTGAGCATGGCCAGCGCCGGCTCGGTGTCTTTGTGCACGCGGCCGATCACGTTGCGCGCGGCCTCGGACAGGAAACAGGTGTACAGCGGGAACTTGGGCATCAGCTCGGCGATGAACGACTTGTTGCCCACACCGGTGAGGTAGTCGGCCTGGCTGAACTCCATCTTGAAGAAATGACGACCCAGGCTTTCCCAGAACGGTGAACGGCCCTGCTCGTCAGACATGCCGCGCATCTCGGCAATGATTTTCTTGCCGAAAAGCTCCGGGAACTCGGCAATGAACAGCATACGCGCGCGCGACAGCAGGCGGCCATTGAGGCCGGAGCGGTGGTCGCTGCGCAGGAACAGCGAGCACAGCTCGGAGTTGCCGGTCAGGTCGTTGGCCAGGAACAGCGTCGGGATTTCGCGGTAGATCTTCAGCTCCTGCGAGGCGCTGACCGTCAGGCCGACCCGATAGTTGTACCAAGGCTCACGTAGGCCGACGGCGCCGGCGATGGCGCTGATGCCCACCACCAGACCTTCGTCGTTTTCCAGCACGAACAGGTAATCGGTGTCGCCACGCTCAGCTTCGCCACGAAAGCTTTTTTCCGCCCAACCAACGCGGTGCCCGAGGCGTTCTTCGTTGGCCGGCAGCGTGGTCAGCCCGGTGGTGCCGGTGCTGCGTGCCAATTCGATCAACGCAGGCAAATCGCTGCTGCGTACAGGACGAACGATCATGCTATCTCCTTGTGCGGCGGCATCGGCCGGCGCAAAACTCTGCTAACGCATCAATCCCGAAACGTCTGTTGCCAGACCTCAAACCGCGACCAGGCGCACGCTGGCGCCCTCGCCCACGCCCAGCGCGTCGGCTGCAGCCACGCTCAGGCTGACCGGTTTGCCAGGCACCCAGTCCAGGTCCAGCAACACCGCGCGGTAGTCTTGCAACAGGCCGTTGCACACCAGGTACGGGCGCCCGCCCTTGGCCGGGGCCTCTTCGATCTTCACCGGGACCACCCGGCTCTGAGCGATCGAGCGGATGCCAGAGGTGCGCGCATGCAGGGTCGGGCCGCCGTCGAAAATGTCGATGTAGTGCTCGGTCTCGAAGCCTTCGCGCATGAGTATGTCGAAGGTGATCTGTGCCCGCGGATGTACCTGGCCCATGGCTTCCTGCGCCAGGTCTGGCAGCAACGGCACGTAGATCGGGTAATGCGGCATCAGCTCGGCGAGAAAGGTACGGCTCTTCAGGCCGCACAGGCGCTCGGCGTCGGCATAGTTGAGGTCGAAGAAGTTGCGGCCGATGGCGTCCCAGAACGGTGATTCACCCTGCTCGTCGCTGAAGCCGACAATCTCGGTCACCACTGAATCGGCGAAACGCTCCGGGTGCGCAGCCATGAACAGCAGTCGGCCGCGCGAATTGAGCTCGGCCCAGCCACTGTTGACCAGCTCCGGCGCCACATAGAAGCTGGTCAGCAGGCTGTTGCCGGTCAGATCGTGACACAGCGACAGCACATGGATCTTGTTGTGTATCTTCAGCTCACGCGAGGCGTGCACGAATGTTTCGTTACGAAAACTGTAGAACGGCTCGGAGTACCCGGCCGAAGCGACGATGGCCGAGCAGCCGGCCAACTTGCCTGTTTCACTGTCTTCAAGCACGAAAAAGTAACTCTCTTCACCGTTAAAGCTGACCTCGGCGGCGAAGGATGTCTCAGAGGCGGCAATCTTGTCGCCCAGACGAGCAGTGTCGTCCGGCAGCGAGGTGACACCAATGGGGCTGTCTGCAGCCATGCGCTGCACGTCGTTCAGATCAGCCATTTGCGCGGGGCGCATCACCAGCATGGTGTCACTCCTTTGGAATACGGGCCGTTCACGGCGGCACGGAAAAACGGCAGGCACACAGGCACCTGCACTGGAATCGGGTATCGCCGGCCCGGTTCAGCCTCGTGCCGAGGCTGGGCCGGGGCCGGCGAAAGGACCGCTGGCGGATCAGCCTTTGGTCAGTGTGGCCACAGCGCGTTCGAAGCGATCCAGGCCTGCGTCGATGTCGGCGTCTTCAACCACCAGACTTGGCGCGAAGCGGACCACGTCCGGGCCGGCCTGCAGCACCATCACGCCTTCTTTCTCGGCAGCGTTGAGCACGTCCTTGGCCTTGCCTTGCCAGGCCTCGGCCAAGACGCAGCCCAGCAGCAAGCCAACGCCACGCACCTGGCTGAACAGGTTGTACTGCTGGCCGATCTGTTCCAGGCGGGTTTTGAAGCGCTCGTGCTTTGCCTTGATACCGGCCAGGGTTTCCGGGGTGTTGACCACATCCAGCACAGCGCAGGCAACGGCGCAGCCCAGCGGGTTGCCGCCATAAGTGGTGCCGTGGGTACCAACGGCCAGGTGCTTGGCCAGCTCGGTGGTGGTCAGCATGGCGCCAATCGGGAAGCCGCCGCCCAGGCTCTTGGCACTGGTCAGAATGTCCGGGGTCACGCCGTAGTGCTGGTAGGCATACAGCGAGCCGGTACGGCCCACGCCCGTCTGCACTTCGTCGAAGATCAGCAGAGCGTTGTGCTCGTCACACAACTTGCGCGCGCCTTCCAGGTAGGCCTTGTCGGCCGGCACCACGCCGCTCTCGCCCTGGATCGGCTCGATCACCACGGCGCAGGTCTTGTCGGAAATCTGTGCCTTCAACGCTTCCAGGTCGTTGTACGGCACATGGCTGATACCGGTGATCTTCGGGCCAAAGCCATCGGAGTACTTCGGCTGGCCACCCACGCTGACGGTAAACAGGGTGCGACCGTGGAAGCTGTTCACGGTGGCGATGATTTCGTGCTTTTGCGGACCGAAGCGGTCATGCGCCACACGACGGGCCAGCTTGAAAGCGGCCTCGTTGGCCTCGGCGCCGGAGTTGCAGAAGAACGCGCGGTCGGCAAAAGTGGCGTCCACCAGCTTGTGGGCCAGGCGCAGGGCCGGCTCGTTGGTGAACACGTTGGATACGTGCCAGAGGGTGTTGGCCTGTTCAGTCAGGGCCTTGACCAGTGCCGGATGGCAGTGGCCCAGGGCATTGACCGCGATGCCGCCGGCAAAATCGATCAGCTCGCGACCCGACTGGTCCCAGACACGGGAACCCTCGCCTCGCACAGGAATGAAGGCCGCCGGAGAATAGTTGGGGACCATCACCTGGTCGAAATCGGCACGTTGCACCGGGGCTTGCTCAACGGACATCTGAGTCTCCTGAAGAGGAACGCTGGCCTGGAAGTGGCGAGCGATGGGGGGATTGTAAGGACTGATCCGCGCCTGTCCTTGCGGCCAAGCGACAACTTGTTACAGCGCAAAACCCAGTTTTGACAAGGCTTTCGGCAATGCGACAAACACTGTCGCAATCGCGCAGTGTACGGGAGAGAGGGAGCTGGGTGAACGGGTGTTCACACAGGATTGTGAGGGGGCGGGATGTACGGGTGTTCACACAGGATTGTGAGGGGGACAGGATGTACGGGTGTCCACATAGGATTGTGAGGGGGCAGGATGTACGGCGATGTTGATGTGTTGACGGGGAGATCGAGCGCCGCGTGGGCGGCGCTCGATTTGCGCCCCAACACCACCCCCAAGGCATACACCCCGAACACACCCGAAATCTCAGCCCTTTTCAGCCGGCGCCGAGCTCAACTCAAACGGGCTGCTGCTGCGTCGCTGATTACGGTCTTCCCGCGGCGTGGCACCAAAGAAGTTGCGATAGGCACTGGAAAAATGCGGCCCCGAGGAAAAACCACAGGACAGCCCGATCTGGATGATCGACTTGCTGGTCTGCATCAGCATCTGCCGCGCCTTGTTCAACCGCAACTCCAGGTAGTACTGGCTGGGCACGCGGTTCAGGTACTGTTTGAAGATACGCTCCAACTGCCGACGCGACACACACACATGCTGGGCAATCTCGTCGGTGGTCAGCGGCTCTTCGATGTTGGCTTCCATCAGCAACACCGCCTGAGTCAGCTTGGGATGACTCGAACCCAGGCGGTTCTGCAGCGGGATACGCTGGCGCTCGCCACCCTCGCGGATGCGCTCGACCACCAGCTCTTCCGACACAGCCCCAGCCAGCTCAGCCCCGTGATCGCGCGCCAGCACCGCCAGCAACAGGTCGGTCACGGCCATACCACCGCAGGCGGTCAGACGGTCGCGATCCCAGTCGAACAGGTGGCTGGTGGCGATGACCTTGGGGAAGCGTTCGGCAAAGTCATCCTGCCAGCGCCAGTGCACGGCTGCCCGGTAACCATCGAGCAGGCCCAGCATTGCCAGCGGATATACCCCGGCCGACAGGCCACCGATCAGGCAGCCACTGCGCGCCAGTTGCTTGAGCGCCGTTGAAAAGGCAGCCCCCATCGCCGCAGGCGGCTCGTCGGCCAGCAGAAATAGCTTGTGGCAACCCTCCAGGCGGCCGAGCCACGGCTCGCCCGGCAACCGCCAGGCACCTTCCTGCGCAGGCTCGGCCTGCAGGAAGACCAACTCGTAGACCACATCCGGATGCACCCGCTGCGCCACCAGCAACACTTCCTCGGCCAACGCCAGGGTCAAAGGCCTGGTGCTGGGCCAGATGAGAAAACCGATTCGCTGGGTGGTCATAGGGTACGGTCCGAAACCTGAGGTCGTTCGAGTCTGTGCGCCGGGTCAGGCTGCGCTCGCCGCGCAGCATGCCCTATTCTGGTGCAAAAATGCAGCTTTTACTTCAGGCTGCCGGAGAGGAACTGCTTCAGGCGCTCCGACTGCGGGTTGGCCAGCACTTCACGCGGGCAGCCGGTTTCTTCCACCAGGCCTTTGTGCAGGAACACCAGCTGGTTGGACACCTCGCGAGCAAAGCCCATTTCATGGGTCACCACCACCATGGTCCGACCTTCCTGGGCCAGCGCCTGCATTACCTTCAGCACATCACCTACCAACTCAGGGTCAAGCGCCGAGGTCGGCTCGTCGAACAGCATGACCTCCGGCTCCATGGCCAATGCCCGGGCAATTGCCACACGTTGTTGCTCACCACCCGACATATGCCCGGGGAAGGCATCCTTGCGGTGGGCAACGCCGACCTTGGCCAGGTAGTGCTCGGCCTTCTCCAGGGCTTCCTTGCGGTTCACTCCCAGCACGTGCACCGGCGCTTCGATGATGTTCTCAAGCGCTGTCATGTGCGACCACAGGTTGAAGTGCTGGAACACCATCGACAGGCGTGAGCGCATGCGCTGCAATTGACGCGGGTCGGCGGCCTTCAACGCGCCATCCTTGCCGGCGACCAGCTTCAGCTCTTCGTTGTTGAGCAGGATCTTGCCGGCGTGCGGCTGCTCCAGCAGGTTGATGCAGCGCAGGAAGGTCGACTTGCCCGAACCACTGGAGCCGATGATGCTGATGACGTCGCCGGCCTTGGCCGCCAGCGACACGCCCTTGAGCACTTCGTGGCTGCCATAGCGCTTGTGCAGGTCTTGGACTTCGAGTTTGTACATGCTGTCGATTCTCACAAAGCGGTCAGTGCTTGCGCGGCGCCAGGTAGCCGAGCCAGCGGCGTTCGGCCATCTTGAACAGGCGCACCAGGATGAAGGTCAGGCACAGGTAGAACACGCCCGCCGTGATATAGGCCTCGAAAGGCAGGTAGTACTGGGCATTGACCGTGCGCGCAGCACCGGTGATGTCGATCAGGGTAACGATCGACGCCAGGCTGGTGGTCTGCAGCATCATGATCACTTCATTGCTGTACTGCGGCAGTGCCCGACGCAGTGCCGATGGCAGCAGGATGCGGCGGTACATTTTCATGCGCGACATGCCCATGGCCTTGGCGGCCTCGATCTCGCCATGCGGCGTGGCCTTGAGGCTGCCGGCAATGATTTCGGCGGTATAGGCACTGGTATTGATGCCGAACGCCAGGCAGGCGCAGAAGGTGGCACTGGACAGCAGCGGCCAGAAGATACTCTCGCGCACCGCTTCGAACTGGGCCAGGCCGTAGTAGATCAGGAACAGCTGCACCAGCATCGGCGTGCCACGGATGACGTAGGTGTACAGCCATGCAGCAAGGTTGACCACCGGCTGCCTGGATACTCGCATCAGGCCCAGTGGCACAGCCGCCAACAGGCCGAAGAAAAGCGAAATCGCCAGCAGCTTCAGGGTGGTCAGCAGGCCGCCGAAGTACATCGGCAGCGCTTCCCAGACGACGTTGTAGTCGAAAATCATAGTTCAGCCACCTTGACGCCCACCGAGTAGCGGCGTTCCAGATACTTCAGGGCCAGCAGCGAGACACTGGTCAGCACCAGGTACAGCGCCGCCACTGCCAGGAAGAAGGTGAAGGGTTCGCGGGTGGCGTCAGCCGCCTGCTTGGCCTTGAACATCATGTCCTGCAGGCCGACGACCGAAATCAGTGCAGTAGCCTTGGTCAGCACCAGCCAGTTGTTGGTGAAGCCCGGTATGGCCAGGCGGATCATTTGCGGCACCTGGATGCGGAAGAACACTTGGCGGGGGCTCATGCCATACGCCACGCCCGCCTCGGCCTGGCCCTTGGGAATACCCAGGAAGGCCCCGCGGAAGGTCTCCGAGAGGTAGGCGCCAAAAATGAAGCCAAGCGTACCGATACCCGCAACCAGCGGGTTCAGGTCGATGTAGTCGTCGTAGCCGAGCAGCGGCGCCACCCGGTTGATGATGTCCTGCCCGCCGTAGAAGATCAGCAGGATCAGGACCAGGTCCGGAATACCACGAATCACCGTGGAATACAGATCGCCCAGCCAGGCCAGCCAGCGCACTGGCGACAAACGCAGCGCCACACCGATCAGGCCGAGCACGATGGCCAGGGCCATCGACGACAGGGCGAGCTGCAGCGTCAGCCACGCCCCGTCGAGGATGACTGCCCCGTAGCCTTTCAACATGATGAGGTCCTCGACCTAGAGAATGAAAAATGGTGCAAACCTCAGAGCCTCTGCTGTTTGCACCATTGCACAGGTGAAACCCGACGTCTTACTTCGAGTCTGGACCGTAGATGTCGAAATTGAAGTACTTGCTCTCGATTTCTTTGTACTTGCCGTTGGCACGGATGGCGTCGATAGCCGCGTTGATGCGGTCGACATTCGCCTTGTCACCCTTGCGTACGGCGATACCGATACCGTCACCGAAGTACTTGGCGTCGGTAAAGGCCGGACCTACGAACGCGAAGCCCTTGCCGGCATCAGTCTTGAGGAAGCCGTCTTCCAGCAGGGTGGCGTCAGCCACGGTGCCGTCGAGACGACCCGCAGCGACGTCCAGGTAGATTTCGTTCTGGGTACCGTAAGGCACCACGGTGGCACCTTTGGCACCCAGCACTTCCTTGGCGAAGCGGTCGTGAATGGAGCCGCGCTGCACGCCGATCTTCTTGCCTTTCAGTTCATCGAGGCTGTCGCTGACGGTAGTGCCGTCCTTCATGACCAGGCGCGCCGGAGTCAGGTAGTAGCGCTTGGTGAAGTCGACCGACTTCTTGCGGTCATCGGTGATCGACATGGACGACAGGATAGCGTCGATCTTGCGCACCTTCAGCGCCGGGATCAGGCCGTCGAATTCCTGCTCGACCCAGGTGCACTTGGTTTTCATCTCTTCGCACAGGGCGTTGCCGATATCGTAGTCAAAGCCGGCAATGCTGCCGTCAGGTTGCTTGAAGGCGAAGGGTGGGTAAGCAGCTTCGATACCGATTTTCAGCGGTTTTTCATCAGCCTGCGACACCAGGGAAAACACAGACAGCGCCAGGGCGCCAAGCAGTGCGAGCTTCTTCATCAGGTAACTCCATCGGTACGGGGCAATACAAGGCAGGTAACGGCTGCCCGATATGCGAATGAGTACAACGCGAGCCGCGCAGGGTTCGACCAAGGCCGCATACCACGAGCGAGTGAGTGGCATTTTAACGACAGCCCGGTAGTCGATATTTCTTCAAAGCGACAACTACTTATAGAAGCGCCTGAAACCGCCGCGAGCGATGTTGACAGCCAGTGCAGAATATGCAATGGCGCAAGAAATAGAACCTATAGACCTAGCAATTCCTGGGCCTATTATTGGCAAAGCCTTGTACGACGGCAAGTGTAGCGTGCCGTGATGCACAAAATGGCGACCCCGACGCACCGAAACGGGCCGGAATTGTTTCCTCGCGCCCCGAACCTGTGCAGGGCCGGTGACAGAACAGTTACCGATGATTGTCGGGTAACAATGCAAAAGCGGGCTTGCCCGCGAATGCATGAGATCAGGAGACAGCTTAGCCTGAACTGACGCATTCGCGGGCAAGCCCGCTCCTACAGGGGGTATTGCCGGCGAGGGAATTAGGCCGAAGCCAGGCTCATCGCCTTGTGGGTATCGATCAGGTGCTGCACCACACTCGGGTCGGCCAAGGTCGAGATATCGCCCAGCGCGTCGTATTCACCGGTGGCAATCTTGCGCAGGATGCGGCGCATGATCTTGCCCGAACGGGTCTTCGGCAGCCCCGGCGCCCACTGGATCACATCCGGCGAAGCAATCGGACCGATCTCCTTGCGCACCCAGTTCTTCAGTTCCAGGCGCAATTGCTCGCTGGCCTCGATGCCGGCATTGAGGGTGACATACACATAGATGCCCTGCCCTTTGATGTCATGCGGCACGCCAACCACTGCAGCCTCGGCAACCTTCGAGTGCGCGACCATGGCGCTTTCGATCTCGGCAGTCCCCATGCGGTGGCCGGACACGTTGAGCACGTCATCCACACGGCCGGTAATCCAATAGTAACCATCCTCGTCACGGCGCGCACCGTCGCCGGTGAAGTACATGCCACGGAAGGTCTTGAAGTAGGTGTCGACGAAGCGGTCGTGGTCGCCGTACAGCGAACGCGACTGACCCGGCCAGGAGTCGAGGATTACCAGGTTGCCTTCGGCAGCACCGTCGATCAGGTTGCCCAGGTTATCGACCAGTGCCGGCACCACCCCGAAGAACGGACGGGTCGCCGAACCCGGCTTGAGGGCAGTGGCGCCAGGCAGCGGACTGATCAGGATGCCGCCGGTCTCGGTCTGCCACCAGGTATCGACGATCGGGCAACGCTCCTTGCCGACGGTCTTGTAGTACCAGTTCCAGGCCTCAGGGTTGATCGGCTCACCCACCGACCCCAGCAGGCGCAGGCTGGAACTGTCGGCGCCCTCAACAGCTGCCTGCCCTTCCGCCATCATGGCGCGAATGGCAGTTGGCGCTGTGTAGAGGATGTTGACCTTGTGCTTGTCGACGATCTTCGATACGCGGGTAATGTCCGGGTAGTTCGGCACACCCTCGAACAGCAAGGTGGTGGCGCCATTGGCCAGCGGACCGTAGACGATATAGCTGTGGCCGGTGACCCAACCGACGTCGGCCGTGCACCAGTACACCTCGCCCGGGCGGTAATCGAATACGCGTTCATGGGTCAGCGCGGCGTAAACCAGGTAACCGCCTGTGGTGTGCAGCACGCCCTTCGGTTTGCCGGTGGAGCCGGAGGTATAAAGGATGAACAGCGCCTCTTCAGCACCCATTTCTTTGGGTGCGCAGTGGCTGGAGGCCACTTTCATCAGGTCTTCGTACCAGATGTCGCGGTGCTGGTGCCAGGCAATGTCGCCACCGGTGCGCTTGCACACGATGATTTTCTGCACGCTGCTGGTTTCAGGGTTGGTCAGCGCCAGGTCGACGTTGGCCTTGAGCGGAGTACGACGACCACCACGCACGCCCTCATCGGCAGTGATCACCACCTTGGACTCGCAGTCGATGATGCGACCAGCCAGCGCCTCGGGCGAGAAGCCACCGAACACCACCGAGTGAATCGCACCAATGCGGGCACAGGCCAGCATGGCGACCACAGCTTCAGGGATCATCGGCATGTAGATGGTGACCACGTCACCACGATGCACATCCTGGCCACGCAGGGCGTTGGCGAACTTGCAGACCTGCTCGTGCAACTCGCGGTAGGTGATGTTGCGGTGCTCGGAAGGGTCGTCACCTTCCCAGATGATGGCCAACTGGTCACCGCGCTCTTCAAGGTGGCGGTCCAGGCAGTTGGAGGAAACGTTCAGAGTGCCGTCAGCGAACCATTTGATATCGACATGGTGGTCGTCGAAGGAGGTCTGCTTGACCTTGGTGAACGGCTTGATCCAGTCGATACGCTGGGCTTGCTCGCGCCAGAAGCCGTCCGGGTTGATCACCGATTGCTGGTACATGGCCTTGTAGGTGGCCTCGTCGGTCAGGGTAGTGGCCGCAACCTCGGGACGAACGGGATACAGTGGAGCCGCACTCATCTGTGTTACCTCGGTGTAATAGTTGTTTTTGTATGGAACCGTTTGTAACTGTACCAGAGCGACAAAAGCCATTCGACGTTGGTAGTAATTTGGTACACCCGTTCCGGCAAAGCGCTCTGGCGCGGGCATTACAGCCCTTCCTGAGAAAAACGAGGGGCTTTGGCACAGGATTGTTACAGATTCTGTCAAAACACTTTATCAAAACACCCACTGTTTCCGCATTGGCCACCGCCATAAAATTCATCTCGCCAGCAACGGCAAGGCGATTAACAACTGGTAACAGCCCCCACGAAGGCAAGCGTTAATCTCCCTCTAATCCTGATAGTTAAAACTCGCTGTACTCGCGGCGCCATAAGCGCCGCGTGCCCCCTCACGACCTTAGACAGGTAAATAGAAAATGAAAGCTTTACTGGTATTGGTACTTGGCAGTCTTTGCGGCGCGGCGATGGCCGGTGAAGCAAAAGATGCCGAGCAGATTCCGGTTGAACAGTACAGTTACTCGCAGCACCTGGACATCGCCCGCGTCATCTCCATGAGCGAAGTGCCCAACGTGTGCGAAGTCGTGCCAGCCCGCATGACCTATGAAGACTCCAAGGGCCAGAGACACATTCTCGAATACCGTGTGATGGGGAACGGCTGCTCTAACGGCTGACACCTTGTGAATTGGGGGCCCTGCGGGCCCCTTCGCGGGTGAGCCCGATCCTACGAGCACCACGCACACCATGAATGCGGCGCGGTACCTGTAGGAGCGGGTTCACCCGCGAAGCATTCACCACCCGATTAACAGGCTATTAACTTACAGCCATTTAATCAGTCGACTTGCCCAACGAATAATCCCTCAACTTGTTGGCTATCGTGGTATGCGAAACGCCCAGTCTTTTGCCCAAGGCCCGGCTACTGGAAAACTCTCCCATCAAACTTTCCAGCACCGCCTTTTCAAAACGCCCTACAATTTGCGAAAGGTCCCCTTCCAGCGAAAACTCGCCCAACGGTTGCCGCACGCCATAATCCGGCAAACGAATATGCTCGCTTTTAACCACGCCGCCGTCACATAACGAAACCGCCTGAAACAAAACGTTTTCCAACTGCCTTACATTACCCGGCCAGTGATACTGCCCAAGTTTGTCCATTGCCGCCGGCGCCAGGCGCGGCATGGCACAGCCAATCTGCCGACTGGCCTGATCAAGAAAATGCTGCACCAACCCCTCCAGGCCATCCATGCACTCGCGCAAAGGCGGAATGTGCAGCGACAGTACGTTGAGGCGGTGATACAGGTCCTGGCGAAACTCGCCACGGGCACACAACTCGGACAAATCCACCTGGGTTGCACAAATCACCCGCACATCCAGGTAGACCTCTTCATCGCTACCTACCCGACGGAAGCAGCCGTCCTGCAAAAAGCGCAGCAGCTTTACCTGCAGGCGTGGGCTCATCTCCCCTACCCCGTCAAGAAACAACGTGCCGCCCGCAGTCAACTCCAGCAGCCCCAGCTTGCCTTCGGCGCGTGCCCCTTCAAATGCCCCAGGGCCGTAACCGAACAGTTCGGTCTCGGCCATCGATTCGGGCAACCCGGCGCAGTTGAGGGCCATCAGCGGCGACTGGCCACGCGGGCTGGCCAGGTGACAGGCACGCGCCAGCAACTCCTTGCCGGTACCGGTTTCGCCCTCGATCAGCAACGGTGCGTCCAGCGGCGCCATGCGCCGCGCCTCACGCACCACCGCAGCCATCACCCGCGAGCTCTGGAAGATGCTGTCGAAGCCGCGCAGCTCTTGCTTGCGCACATTGTAGATGCGCTCGCCGATCCGGTCGGCGCGGTGCAAGGTAAGCACCGCGCCGGCCAGCGCCTCGCTGTCATCGTGCTCGGACTGCAGCGGTGCGATATCGGCCAGGAACACATCACCTTTGACTTTGATGCGCAAGCCATTGATACGCGACTTGTTGGCCCGCACCAGCTCCGGTAGGTCGAAGTCTTCGACATAGCGCGCCAGCGGCATGCCCGGCACCTCATCAACCCGCACGCCAAGCAACTGCGCCGCTGCACGGTTGGCGGCAACGATGCTGCCGCCCATGTCGATCGAAAGCACCGGGAAGTCCAGCGCCCCCAGCAACGCATTCAGCTCCATGTGCCGGCGTTCGCTGGGCATCAGGCCCACACGCTTGACGCCGAACACCCCGGCAATCGCTTCGAACTTCGGCCGCAGGGCCTGAAATTGCAGGTTGATCAGGTTCGGGCAGTGCAGGTAGATGGCGTTGCCATGATCACCGCCGACCTCGCCGCGCAGCACGTTGATGCCGTACTCCACCAGCAGGTTGAGGATGTCGCGCAGGATGCCAATGCGGTTCTGGCAATGGACTTTGATACGCATGAGGGCTCTCGAAGCGCCGATGTTTTTCAACACCGCGCAGAAAAGTCGTAAAGATAAGCTGACAAAAACAGGGTTTCTACCAGCCATATACCTCGAATTTTCCGACACTTGCTGAGTTTTGTAAAATTATCGTTACGAAAACCCACATCAGCACCCATACCGGCCAAGGCCCGCCCCCGTGCAAAACCGCTGGTGAAGGGATATTCCTTTAGGCATGTCCTGCACATAACAAGAAAAGCCCTCACCAGGAGAGCCTCATGAAACAGACGCAATACGTGGCACGCGAGCCCGATGCGCATGGTTTTATCGATTACCCGCAGCAAGAGCATGCGGTGTGGAACACCCTGATCACCCGCCAGCTGAAAGTGATCGAAGGCCGTGCGTGCCAGGAATACCTGGACGGCATCGACCAGCTGAAGTTGCCGCATGACCGCATTCCGCAACTGGGCGAGATCAACAAGGTGCTGGGTGCCACCACCGGCTGGCAGGTTGCCCGGGTACCGGCGCTAATCCCCTTCCAGACCTTCTTCGAACTGCTGGCCAGCAAGCGCTTTCCGGTGGCCACCTTTATCCGTACCCCGGAAGAGCTGGACTACCTGCAAGAGCCGGATATCTTCCACGAGATCTTCGGCCACTGCCCGCTGCTGACCAATCCCTGGTTCGCCGAGTTCACCCACACCTACGGCAAGCTCGGCCTGGCCGCGACCAAGGAACAACGTGTGTACCTGGCGCGCTTGTACTGGATGACCATCGAGTTTGGCCTGATGGAAACCGCGCAAGGCCGCAAAATCTATGGTGGTGGCATCCTCTCGTCGCCGAAAGAGACCGTCTACAGTCTGTCTGACGAGCCCGAGCACCAGGCCTTCGACCCGATCGAGGCCATGCGTACGCCCTACCGCATCGACATTCTGCAACCGGTGTATTTCGTGCTGCCGAACATGAAGCGCCTGTTCGACCTGGCCCACGAAGACATCATGGGCATGGTCCACAAAGCCATGCAGCTGGGTCTGCATGCACCGAAGTTTCCACCCAAGGTCGCTGCCTGAGCGACCTTGCCGATAACAACTCGAACCGGAAAACACCTCATGAATGCCTTGAACCAAGCCCATTGCGAAGCCTGCCGCGCCGATGCACCGAAAGTCACCGACGAAGAGCTGGCCGAGCTGATCCGCGAAATCCCGGACTGGAACATCGAAGTACGTGACGGCCACATGGAGCTGGAGCGCGTGTTCCTGTTCAAGAACTTCAAGCACGCCCTGGCGTTCACCAATGCCGTGGGCGAGATCGCCGAGGCCGAAGGCCACCACCCGGGGCTGCTGACTGAATGGGGCAAGGTCACCGTGACCTGGTGGAGCCACTCGATCAAAGGCCTGCACCGCAACGACTTCATCATGTGCGCACGCACTGACAAGGTGGCGGAAACGGCTGAAGGCCGAAAGTAATCACCAGAAAGGGGCCAGCGGCCCCTTTTTTCATGGGGCATATGTGCGTTGTTCGCCCGCAAAACCGACAAACGACCAGGAAAAAAACCAAACTGTCATCCAGACTTGTGTATCCTGCCCCAGCTTTTTGAAGCTCCAAACGCGCCTGGCGCAGACTTTTCACTCACACTTGCGAGGAACGACGAGATGCATGAAATCCCGAATCTTCCCTTCCCAAGCCTGAACCCAGAAGAGCCATCCGTGACCGTTCACGCCGAACCGGCAGCTGCCGCCGAGCAGGATGGTGACGATCAATCCAGCGCTGACCAGGAATAACTGCGCATCCCCGGCTGTGTGAAAACGGCTGACCTGCGGGCTACCCCCGTCATCACGTTTTCACACCGTCTAAAATCAACGTTGTAACAACCCACTACCCCCTACCCCGCCCCTACCCTACGCAGACTCGTGCCTCCAACAGCAAAGAGGCAGAGCCATGTCATCCATCACTGACGCCGCCGACCTACTCGCCCGGATAAACACCCTGGACGCCGAAAGCGTGCGCCTGCACAGCGACCTGTCCGGCCCAATGGACCTGGCCACATCGCTGCGCGAACATTTCAACCAGGCACTGGGCTTCACAGACCTGTTCCCCGTCGACCTGAGCGATCATGACCTGCGCCAGCAGCTGGCCGAAGCTTTCGCCCGTGAACCAGCGCATGAGCACTTCAACCGCATGCTGCGACGGCCCGCCGGCAGCAAAGTGCAGGCGAACCTGGTGGCGACCTTGCAGGCAAAACTGGCCCATATCGTGATCACGGCAACCGATGCCTCACTGATCGCCGAGTTGAGCGAAGGCCTGCCCTATCCATGGCCCTACGCCAGTTGCAGCCTTGCCCAGGCACTCTGGGCCCGCCGGGTGTGCCTGACCCAACGTGACTGCTTCGTAGCGGCCGCCTTGCTGCTCTACCCCAGCTTGCCAACTACCCCCCTGCCCCCACGATCGCCTTCCCGTCCACTGATGCTGGACAACTACCTGGAGCTCCCCACGCTGGCCAGACACCTGCTGAAGCCTCCAGCCGGCGTTCACCTTGCCGTACACCTGTTCAACACTCTCGGTGCCACCGTCTATGCACAAGGCAGGCGTTACCGCCCGCCCACTGCCCGCGAACGGGAGGCTGGCGTAACCCCTGATCAAAATGGAAAGGTGTTTTTCCCAGGCCCGGCATTGAATGCGCCAGCAGCTCAAGCGCTCGACGCCCTGTTGCATTCATCCATGTTCACCCGATGGGCCGGCGAACTGGCCGCCTCGGCAGAATGGGACGCCAGCTCCGATCACTTGGCCTTGGCCGAACAAACCTTGATCGATGTGTTGTACCCACCCGATGACCGCCAGCCGGGGCTGATCATGGCTTTCGATCTGTTCAGCCCGGGCAATGCCACGCTCCCCGTGGAGGAGATCCGCCTCGACCTGATCAACAGCGTGCAAATCCGCCTCGCCTGCACCCCGGCGATTGCGCAACTGGCCGGTGAACTGTTGATGCGCCGCTTCGCCCCCGAACTACTGCTCAGTGGCTACCCGGCCGATTTCAGCCTTGAGCCCGACCTGCGCTGGGCCAGCATCCGCCAGGGGGCCCTGATACTCAGCGCCCGCCAGCAACCGATGACCTTCGACAACGCAGAACAGGTCACGCGCCAGGCCCTGCAAGAGGATGACCCTGTTCCCGACGAAGCACTGCGCCAGACGCTGGCCGTGTGGGCACCCTTGCGCGGATCATTCGAACTCCCCCCGCCCTGGTCGCACCAGCAATGGCAATTGGCGTTGCACCGCTACCTGGCGGTCAGGGACGTTGAAAGCCTCAACGATCTCCCCGACCGCTTCGAGGAGGCGCGTCGTCAGTTGCTCCAGAGCCGGATAGCGCCAGAGTCGCGTAATGCTGACGGCCAAGAGCACCTGCTGATGTACCTCGACCATGGCGCAGGCTACCGAAACAACCCCCGCTTACCGAACGTGACCGCCTGGTATGAAGTGGCCTTCGGCGCTTGGGAACAGCGTGCCATCATCCTCTATCAAGGTATCCTGCACCGCTGTTTTAACCACCTGCCGGAAGACATCAAGGACCGCCTGCGTGACGGCCCCTGGACCGCCTACGCCGTTACCTGGCCGGTCTACGTGGGCCCCCATAACCGACCTGAGTACGGCTCCAGCCCCAGAGCGGACTGGCACATGCAGACGGCCACCCAGGGTTTCGTCGTACATGCCCCCGGCACCGAGGGCGATTGGCTTTACGAGCTGTTCCCCGAACGGCTGCACTGGCAAGCGCACGCCATTGCCCGCACGGCGCCGGCGGGCCTGGCCGAGCAATTGACGCTGCTCTACAGCGAATACAACCAATCGCAACTGCCGTGGATTGCTGCTGACTTTCCCGCCTTGCGACAAGTGCTCAGCGCCCCCTCGCAAGATCGCCTCGACTCACTGGCCAGGCACTACGCCAGCGATATCGCCCTAGGCAACCGGGATGCCTTGCATGCACTGGGCAAAGGCGCTACCCCGCATGAACAATTCCTGGCCAGGCGTCAGTCCGTGAGCACTGGGCGCTACTTGCAACGGTTGTTTTCCAACCTGATACCAGGCTTGAGTTGCTTGAACCCAGAGGATGGCAGCGATGCACTGGCTTGCGTCCTGGACATCGCCGCGCTGAAAGGCGCGGCAGTCACGCTCGGTGGACGGGCCTTCAAACCATTGGCCAAGCTTCCCGGCGTACTGGGCCAAAGTGCCAGCATCGCACGCCTGAACGCCGCACGTGCCGCCCGACGCTGGAGCAGCATCCCCGTCACGCCAGACTTCAGCGAGCGCATTACCCCGCCCAAGCGCTGGCGCAGCGCGCCCGAACTGACGACGGTCGTTCCCGAATCCCGGGAGCTCATGGTGCAGCGAAGGGTACTGCCGGGCCAAACGCCCGATGCCCTGCTACTTGACCAGGTACCCGACAGCCATGGTCCGTTGCCACGGGAGCTGCCTGGGACCGCCACGCTCATACCCCGCGACAATGCCACGGTCGATGCAATCATTCACGGCGCCGCCTATCGCCTGCAAACGCCGAACACCTCGGGGCTGGTCCGTCGGGTTGCCCATGAGCCGCTACTCGGCCAGCCGCCCACCGTGGTGCCGCCGCCCTACCCCGGCGGCGAAGCGCAAATGGCCCTGAGCTTCTCGCCCTTGCCCAATGACGCGGGCACACCCGTGTTCGGACAACACGTCAGTCACGCCTTCCAAACCGTGCGGATCGAGCCGGTACCGATTCGTTACCGCCCGCAGCACACACGCTTCGACATCTGGGCGCAGGTCATGGTGCGCGAGGGCAAGGTTGTCGTGCACGCCCCTAATCACCCCAGGCAATTGAAAGCCTTGCCCGTCGGAGAAACCCAGTTACGCCTTGGCGTCATCTCGCCGCCCGTGTACCACAGGCGCATCGTGGTCGACCCATCGCCTGAACTACGCTTTGGCTTGCCTGCGGACATGCCGATCGAGCAAGTCAGGCAGATTACCGAGCACTGCCCTCCCGTGCGCCTGGGCGGGCTGGCGCGGACCATCCCCGACCGCCGTACCCTGCGCGGCGCATTGATCGACTGGCGCGGTGAGCAGTGGTTGATCGTCGAGGCCGATCTGGGGGTATTTTATGGCGCCCCCCATCAGCCCTGGGCGTGGCAGACAAAGCTGCTGGATGCCCCGGCACTGCCAGCTTCGCTGCCACATCCACCCAGAGGGCTGCGTCGCAAGTTCGAGAGAATCACCGACCACGAGGCCATCGAGCGGTACCTGGAAATCAGCGAAACCTACCGCATCGTCGCCGAGCGCCCCAACCTGCAGCGCGATGTCGATAACGTGACCAGATTGCTGCGCGACTGGATAGAACAAGGGCGAACATGGCAGCTCCGCCACCCCTCGCGATTCCTGCAGTTCATCGAAGCCATGGAGTCGCGCCTGCTCCCGGATTACGCGCGCAACATCCTCACGCAGAGCACGGCCCAGGACGCTTTGGCGGGCCCCGCCAGTCGCGGCATCGCAGCGTTGAACCGGGAGATAATCCCGATCTGGAGGCAGTTCCACAGCACCAGCGCCGCAGACCGCCAACACATCCTTGGCGTACTGGACGATCTGCTACCTGCGCGCGGCGCCACTACCCCTTACACACCGGCAGCAGGTGCGCAGTCGCTCGACGACAACGCGATGGCCGCCCTGCGTCAGCACCTCTACCCAGTTAACCTGGCCTTTGCCAGCGTCACGCTGAAGGACCATAGCCGCGTGGTGTTCTTCGCCCTGTCAGGCAGCCCTGGCCGACGCGCATTGCATATCATCCCGACGCCCCGCCTCACACCGGCTGTGGACTATGTCGATGCACGTCAGGTTAACCAGTTTTTCCCGCCAGACCCGCGGTTTACCGAGCTGCCCACCCTGCGGCGCGCAGATTTCCTGTGGACGCGCGTCCATAAGCGACATCTCGATGCCGAACGGCACATCGCCAGCGCGCTGAACCGCAGGCTGCTTCACCGCCACACGGAGGTCGAGCGTATCGAAGTCTTCACACTGCTCGACTCTTGTCGCTCCTGTGGTGGCTTCGTCCTGCCGCGCTTGCGGCTGGATTACCCGCAAGCCGAGTTCAGTGTGACCTGGATGCTCGATTACACCAACTGATTACAGGCTGACAGCTTCGCCCGCAAACACCCTTGCTGTGGTTAAGATGGCGGCACACACCGCCATCCTTACCGCAGCAACGGATCCCCAATGCCAGTTCGCAGTCCCACGTCCCTTGCCGTCACTGGGCAAGTCGTCTCCATCGTCCTGTTCACCTTCATCGGCTACCTGAACATCGGCATCCCACTGGCCGTGTTGCCCGGCTATGTGCACAACGACCTGGGGTTCAGTGCCGTGGTCGCCGGCCTGGTGATCAGCGTGCAGTACCTCGCGACACTGCTCAGCCGCCCTGGCGCCAGCCGCATCATCGATAACCACGGCAGCAAGAAGGCGGTCATGTATGGCCTGGCCGGCTGCGGGCTCAGCGGGGTATTCATGCTGGCCTGCGCCTTCCTCACCCACCTGCCTTGGCTGAGCCTGACCTGCCTGCTGGTCGGCCGCCTGGTGCTGGGCAGCGCCGAAAGCCTGGTGGGCTCTGGCGCGATCGGCTGGGGCATTGGTCGGGTGGGTGCCGCGAACACGGCCAAGGTCATCTCCTGGAACGGCATCGCCAGCTATGGTGCGCTGGCCATCGGCGCCCCGCTGGGCGTGCTGATGGTCAAGGGCCTCGGGCTGTGGAGCATGGGTGTGAGCATCATCCTGCTGTGCGTACTCGGTATGCTGCTGGCCTGGCCCAAGCAAGCCGCCCCCATCGTCAGCGGTGTACGCCTGCCGTTCCTGCGGGTGCTGGGCAAGGTATTCCCGCATGGCTCGGGGCTTGCTCTGGGCTCGATCGGCTTTGGCACCATCGCCACCTTCATCACCTTGTACTACGCAAGCCGTGGCTGGGCCAATGCGGCGCTGACCCTGAGCCTGTTCGGCGCCAGTTTCATCAGCGCCCGGCTGCTCTTTGGCAACCTGATCAACCGCATCGGTGGTTTCAGGGTGGCGATCGCCTGCATGTCGGTGGAAACGCTCGGGCTGTTGATGCTGTGGCTGGCACCCAACGCCGAACTGGCCTTGGCGGGGGCTGCACTGAGCGGGTTTGGTTTCTCCCTGGTGTTTCCGGCATTGGGCGTGGAGGCCGTGAACCAAGTGTCGGCGGCTAACCGCGGGGCCGCAGTGGGGGCGTATTCGCTGTTCATCGACTTGTCACTGGGGGTGACCGGGCCATTGGTCGGTGCGGTGGCGGCGGGGTTCGGCTTTGCTTCGATGTTTCTGTTCGCGGCAGCTGCGGCAGCGTGCGGATTGGTGTTGAGCTTCTATTTGTACCGCCAGGCGCGCCGTGGCAGGGACCGTACAACAGAAGCCTGAAAGCCGCTGCCGGCCTCTTCGCGGGTAACCCCGCCCGCCTGGCTTGCACTATCCCCCGTAGGAGCGGGTTCACCCGCGAAGGGCTGCAAAGCAGCCCCCAAAGGCCCAGAACCTTAGCGCTGAGCGTACTGCAACACCACCTCAAGCGGGTGACGCATCTTTCGCTCGGTCATGCGCTTGACCTGGCTACGGCACGAATAACCGGTCGCCAGCGGCTCCCCTTCCTTGTCCAGCTTGGTCGCCCAGCTCTGCTCGAATATGGCCCGCGAGGTTTCCTGATTGCGAGCTTCGTGCCCGTAGGTACCGGACATACCGCAGCAACCCGTAGCCTCGGTCACCAGCTTCAGCCCCAGACGGGCGAACACCTGCTCCCACTGCCGGGTGCTGGCCGGCACGTTGGTCTTCTCGGTGCAGTGCGCCATCAGGCGGAAACTACCCGGTGCGGTCGGCGCCTGCTCGGGCAGCACATCCATCAGCCATTCCTGCGGCAGCAGCACCTTCGGGCAACCCTCCAGGCCTGGCACTTTCTGATACTCCTGGCGATACACCAGCGTCATCGCCGGGTCCAGCCCCACCAGCGGCACACCGCAATCGGCCAGGGCCTTGAGCTGCGTGGCGTTGCGGATCGCCGCCTTGGCGAACGCACCAAGGAAACCCTGTACGTGCAACGGCTTGCCGTTGGCGCTGTACGGTGCCAGGAATACCCGGTGGCCCAGGCGGTGGGCCAGGTCGATGAAGGCCGACAGCAGCGGCGTTTCGAAGTAGCGGGTGAAGGCGTCCTGCACCAGCACGATGCTGCGCTCGCGCTGGGCCGGGGTCAGCTCGCGCAGGGCCGGCACCGAGGCCACGCCGACGCGGCAACGGGTCAGGGTAGCCTGGAAGTTGAAGCGGCTGATCAGCGGGCTGTCGACCATGCCCACCTTGTCGGCCAGCAGCTGGCTCACCCACTTCGAGCCCATCACCGCGTTGTACAGCCCCGGTGCGTGCGCCAGGTAGGGGATGGTGAACTCGAGCGAGCCGATCAGGTAGTCACGCAGCGGGCGCTGGTAGCGGCCGTGGTACAGCTCGAGGAAGCGCGAGCGGAAGTCCGGCACATTGACCTTGATCGGGCACTGCCCGGCGCACGACTTGCACGCCAGGCAGCCGGCCATGGCGTCGTACACTTCATGGGAGAAGTCTTCCTGGCCCTGGTTGCGCGCGCGGTTGTTGCGCAGACGCGCCGGCAGGCCCTTGAGCCACGACACCTTGTTGCGCGCCGCAGCCAGCACATCGATGTTCGCCTCGCCCTGCAGGCGCAGCCACTCGCGCATTAGCGAGGCGCGGCCCTTGGGCGAATGCTGGCGTTCGCGGGTAGCCTTCCACGACGGGCACATGGCGTCGTTGGGGTCATAGTTGTAACAGGCGCCATTGCCGTTGCAGTGCACGGCGCTGGGGAAGTCCTGCCATACGCGCTCGTCAATGGTACGGTCAAGGTCGCCGCGCAATGTCACGCCATCGACCGGGGTCAGGCTCTCGGCGCTGTCCGGCGGCGTGCAGATCTTGCCCGGGTTGAGCTGGTTGTGCGGGTCAAAGGCGCCCTTCAGGCGCTGCAATGCCGGGTACAGCTCGCCGAAGTACTCGGGCACGTATTCCGAGCGCAGGCCCTTACCGTGCTCACCCCACAACAGGCCGCCATAACGCTTGGTCAGCGCGGCAACGGCGTCGGAAATCGGCTTGACCAGCGCAGCCTGCGCCGGGTCTTTCATGTCCAGTGCCGGGCGCACGTGCAGCACGCCGGCATCGACGTGGCCAAACATGCCGTAGGCCAGGCCGTAGCCATCGAGCAATGCGCGGAAGTCGGCAATATAGTCGGCCAACTGCTCTGGTGGTACTGCGGTGTCTTCCACGAACGGCTGCGGGCGCACTTCGCCTTCGACGTTGCCCAGCAGGCCCACCGAACGCTTGCGCATGGTATAGACGCGGGTGACTGCCTCGGCGCCTTCGGCCAAGGTGTGGCCCAGGCGCTCGACGCAGGTGTCGCTTTGCAGGTGCTGGATGAACGCCTGCACCTTGGCGTTGACCTCGGCCGGTTCGTCGCCGCAGAACTCCACCAGGTTGATGCCCAGCGTAGGGCGCTCGGGGTCCGCCGGGAAGTACTCGGCAACGCTGTGCCAGACGATGTCTTTCATCGCCAGCATCAGCACCTTGGAGTCGACCGTCTCGATCGACAGCGGCTTGTGCGCCATCAGCGCGTTGGCATCACGCAGCGCATCCATGAAGCTGGTGTAGCGTACGTTGACCAGCACCGCATACTTGGGAATCGGCAGCACGTTGAGTTTGGCTTCGACCACGTAGCCCAGCGAGCCCTCGGCGCCGCACAGCACGCTGTTGAGGTTGAAGCGGCCCTGCTCGTCGCGCAGGTGCGCCAGGTCGTAGCCGGTCAGGCAACGGTTGAGCTTGGGGAAGGTGGTTTCAATCAGTTCGGCCTGGGTTTCCTGAATTTCCCGGGCCATGCGGTACACCTCGCCGACCCGGCCCGGCGCGGCGCAGGCCTGTTCCAGCGTAGCATCGCCGATCGGCAGGCTATGCAGGCGCTCGCCACCGAGCAGCACGCTGTGCAGCTCCAGCACGTGGTCGCGGGTTTTACCGTAGGTGCAGCTGCCCTGGCCACTGGCATCCGTGTTGATCATGCCGCCGACCGTGGCGCGGTTGGAGGTGGACAGCTCAGGGGCGAAGAACAGCCCGTGCGGCTTGAGCGCAGCATTGAGCTGGTCCTTGACCGTACCGGCCTGTACCCGCACCCAGCGCTCTTCCACGTTGATTTCGAGAATGTTGTTCATGTGTCGCGACAGGTCGACGACGATACCGTCGGTCAGCGACTGGCCGTTGGTGCCGGTGCCACCACCGCGCGGGGTCAGCTTGACCTGCTGGAAGCGCGGCTCGCCCATCAGCGTGGCGACCCGCGCCACATCGTCGGCATCCAGCGGGAACACCGCCGCCTGCGGCAAACGCTGGTAGATCGAGTTGTCGGTGGCCAGTACCGTGCGGGTTGCGTAGTCGGCACTGATCTGGCCACGGAAGCCGCTGTTGCGCAGGGCTTCGAGGAATTCGGGGTAATTGGCGCTCGGTGCAACGGTGGACAGCTGGGCGATCATCGAAGGATGGCCTCTTGATATTGGCTAGATCACGGGATACCTGTCGCTCCAGCATGGGTTCAGGCATGCAGGGATGACGTATAGGCCAATGTTCCTGTAGTTTCGCGTCAGGGGCAAACGGATAATCCTGCCGCTATCAATGACTTTTATGAATGAATTACCGCCACCTGACCCCATCCATGTCACTGCTGCTGGCTTTCGAGGCCGCCGCCCGGCATGAAAGCTACACCCGCGCCGCCGCCGAACTGTCGCTGACCCAAAGCGCGGTCAGCCGCCAGGTACAGGCCCTGGAGCAGCAGTTGGGCCTGACCCTGTTCCGTCGCGAGGGGCGCCAGGTGCAGCTGACCGATGTCGGCCGCCTGTACCAACGCGAGCTCAGCGAGGCACTGGGGCGCATCCGCAGCGCTACCTTGCAGGCACTGGCCTATCAATCGGGGGTGGGCACCTTGCGCCTGGCTACCCTGCCAACATTCGGCTCGAAATGGCTGTTGCCGAGGCTGCATGCGTTCTACAGCGCTCACCCGGGCATGCTGGTGCACATTCATTCACGCATTGAAACCATCAACTTCGACACCAGCGAAATCGATGCCGCCATCGGCGTGGCCAGCCACGACTTGCCGGGGCTTGTCTGCCATCGCCTGCATGCCGAGGAACTGGTGGTGATCTTGCCGCCGGAAGCCGGTGCCGACAGCCAGGGCTGGAGCCCGGCCAGGATCAGCGAAGAGGTGCTGCTGAATGTGGCCAACAACCCGCATGCGTGGGGCGAGTGGTTTACCCATCATGGCCTGCCGCATCGGGCGATGCGGCTGGGGCCTAGCTTCGAGCTGACCTCGCACCTGATCCAGGCGGTACGTGCCGGGATCGGAATCGGGCTGGTGCCGCGCATATTGGTGGAGGAGGAACTGGCCAAGGGGGAGCTGTACAGCCCGGGTGTGGCGTTTGCCAGCCAGCGCAGTTATTACCTGATCTACCCGCCAAGGAATGAGGCGCTGCCATCGTTGCGGGCATTCAGAGGGTGGTTGCTGGAGCAGATCTGATTTTTGGCGGGGTCACCTGATCTGAGGGCAACGCTGTACCTGTAGGAGCGGGTTTACCCGCGAAAGGGCCGGGCCTGCTGGCCAATCTCCACCTGCCGCTCACCGTTGCCGCCGCTACCGTATTCGCGGGTAAACCCGCTCCTACAAGGGTTACGCAAGCCTCAGGTATACCAGGTCGTTGCAGGAGCGGGTTTACCCGCGAAAGGGCCGGGCCTGCTGGCCAGTCTCCACCTGCCGCTCACCGTTGCCGCCACCACCGTATTCGCGGGTAAACCCGCTCCTACAAGGGTTACGCAAGCCTCAGGCATACCAGGTCGTCGTAGGAGCGGGTTCACCCGCGAAAGGGCCGGGCCTGCTGGCCAATCTCCACCCGCCGCTCACCGTTGCCGCCGCTACCGTATTCGCGGGTAAACCCGCTCCTATGTATGGACTCGCCCACACTGTCTAGCTGCTTTTTGAACATAGGAACCCGGTTGCATCTATGTATCAGGCCTATTCGAGGAA